>JAWXUP010000055.1:0-16991 GCA_044426345.1 Clostridia bacterium
TGTTATTTGTAATCAGCTCAATTTTTTTCGTGTCGAACGGTACGTCGAGGACGCCGTACCCTACGTGGTGCATTATTTTTTGTGTGGTGGTTTTTTATTATGCGTCACGGGCGAACACTGTTCGCCCCTACAGGGTGCGTTATTTTTTAATATTCTAAAATATCAATTAAATCTGTTTTGTCGAAAATTTCCTCGCCGAGGAATGTTTTGGCATTTTTTGTAAAGCTTTGCACGTCATCTGTTACATAATAATTATGTGTTGCATTTTTCGGTTCGCATTTTTCAAAATTTTGTGCGATATATTCAGCCGTCACTTTTCCTGGGTCTATAAGTCGGACATTTTTCCCTAAATAATCACCTATAATTTCAGCTAAAAGAGGGTAATGCGTGCATCCTAATATTAGTGTATCAACATTTTGTGATTTAATTTCGTTCAAATATTCCTCAACTACTAATTTTGTCACTGCATCATCTCGCGAAAATCTTCCATTCTCCACAAGTGGTACGAAAAGAGGGCAGTCACGTGCGAAAGTTTTGATATTTAAATCTTTTTCGTCCGAAATTTGCTTGATAAGTCGAGAATATGAACCACTTTTTATAGTCGATGTAGTCCCAATAATTCCTATGCGTTGGTTTTTTTGCCCTGTAATCGCTGCATTTACAGTTGGTTTTACAACACCGATAATAGGAATGTCATAATCATCTGCTACTTCATCTAATGCAACGCTCGATACCGTTCCACAAGCTACTACTATCGCTTTTATATTATGGCTTTTTAAAAAATTTATATCTTGTTTTGTATATTTGATAATCGTGTCTTTTGAACGTGTTCCATACGGCACTCGTCCTGTGTCACCGAAATAAATTATATCCTCATTTGGCATAATTTTTTTGATTTCACGAACTGCTGTTAGTCCACCAAGCCCAGAATCGAATACACCGATTGGTTTATTGTTCATTTGCACCACCTCTAGACATTGCATAACTTATAAGTTCATCTATAAGCTCGCTATATTTCAAGCCCGCATAATCAAATAATTTTGGGTACATACTGATATTTGTAAAGCCTGGTAGTGTATTTATTTCATTAAAAATAATTTGCTCATCTTCAGTTACAAAGAAATCTACACGAGATAATCCTGTGCAATCTAAAGCACTATATACTTTAATAGCGTTTTCTCTAACTTTTTGCATTGTTTGCTCGGAAATTCTTGCTGGGATATAAAGTTTAGATGAATTATCTACGTATTTTGCATCGAATGAATAAAAATCACTTTCTGGTGCTATTTCACCAGCCATAGAGGCGATAGGTTTTTCATTTCCTAAAACTGCGACTTCAATTTCTCGTCCTACGATATTTTTTTCTACTAAGACTTTTCTGTCGTATTTTAGTGCCTCAATTATTGCAAGTTTTAATTCTTCTCTATTTTTTGCTTTTGACACACCAACCGATGAGCCACTAGCACAAGGTTTTACAAAAACTGGATACTCAAATTCATTTTCTATTTCTGCAATGCTCACATTTTCATCATATTTTTCTTTTATAATCAAGTTGTAAGGACATTGTTCTACACCCTTTTCTTTTATTATAATTTTTGTGAGGCTTTTGTCCATTGAGTTTGCAGATGCCGTTATACCACATCCTACATACGGTAGTTTTGCAAGCTCAAATAGGCCTTGCACAGTTCCATCCTCACCATTTTTACCGTGAAGAATAGGGAATACACAGTCTATTTTTATATTTTCAAGCGTATCTAACAGAATAATGCCACGGTCTATCGTATCTGGTGATAAAATTGCGCGCCTGCCTAAAAGTTCACCTTCACAGATTTTTTCCGATGTTGCATTTTCTATATATTTCCACTGACCATCTTTTGTTATGTAAATTAAATGAATTTGATATTTAGTTTTATCTATAAATTTGAAAACATTTGAGCAAGACAAACGTGACACATCGTGTTCTGTTGATGCTCCTCCGAATATAAGTAATAAATTCATAATTTTCCTCCAAAAATTCCAGTGTGTAATAAATGTATATGCGTACTTTTATATTATATTATATTTTAAGGAAAAATACAAGAAAAATCCCCTTTGATTATAATATTTTATCATCAAAAGGGATAATCTTTTATTTAATTTAACAAATATTTCAAAAAGTTAAACTAGTTCGTGCCACCAGACATATTTTGTTCATATTGTTCGATCATTTTTTTAACCATTTGACCGCCAACTGAACCAGCTTCTTTTGAAGTTAAATGACCGTTATAACCATCTTTTAGGTTAACGCCAACTTCATTTGCTGCTTCCATTTTATATTTTTTAAGTGCTTCTTTAGCATTAGGAACCATAGCCATAATAATGTACCTCCTTTTTAGATTGTAGTTATATTGTATGAGCAAATTCAAACTTTATACGAAATTTGTTATTTACAATTTTTGTAAAACGTGAAATTTCTTTGCTCTAACTACTTGGTTATATTGTGTGCCAAAATTTTTTTAGTATACTAAAAAGAAAAATTTATTTTATAAACGCAGAAACATATTCTCATTTTTTATATGTTTTTTACAAAATAGCGATTTTAAAACTTGCATTTTAATGCACTATGTGTTAGACTTATTAACAGAGATTTAAAAAAAGGAAGGTATTATAATAATGAAAAAAAATAAAATCATAGCTCTTGCGCTTGCAATGATAATGAGTTTGTCTTTACTGACAGGTTGTTCTTCTGAAGATACGACTGTAGATACGACTGTAGATACTTCAGCAAGTGACACTGCTACTACTGATACTGCTACTACTACTGATGAAACCGAAGAAGTTGCAGAAGTTGAAAAAACACTTTATACAGAAGCATCTACAACTGCCTCAGAAAACATTATGTCTACAACTGCTGAAGGCATTGAATCTGGTTTAACTGTTTTTACTTATGATGGTGGCGAAGTTAATGCAGATATTTACGCTTACGGTATCAGTCAAGGTCTTTTTGAAGCTGAATCTTTATATTATGAAAATGCACAAGAAGGCGAACTTTTAGTTGAATTTGACCAAGCAGCGAATTTTGAAGCAGCGAAAGCTTATGCTATCGACTACATTCAACAAATCATCGCAATTGATGAAATTTTAAAAGAATGTGACTTTGAAATGACAGTTGCTTTAGTTGCTTCTATCGAAGCTGATATCGACTATGCTGAAGAACAACTAGGAACAGATTCTTTTAACAGTACTCTTTCTCTTATGGGCATTTCACGTGAAGGATTCATAAACGAACAACTTCGTGTATATGCTTTCGAAGAAGGACTAAATGAACTTTACGGAAAAACTGAAGAAGAATTATATGAAAGCTATCAAAATGAATATATGAAAGCAAAACACATTTTAATTCCTTTCACAACTGATGATACAGGAGCTGTTTCTGACGAAGATTACGCAACTGCAAAAGCTCTTGCTGAATCTGTTTTAGAAGAAGTTAAAGCTGGTGACCAAACTTTTGATGAACTTATCGCTTTATATAACCAAGATACTGCTCAACCTTCAACTGGTTACGCATTCAAAGAAGGCTATATGCTAGCTGAATTTGAAGCTGCTACTCTTTTACTTGAAGAAAATGAAGTTTCTGATTTAGTTGAAGCTACTTACGGTTTCCACATTATCCAAGCTGTTGGTAGTAGCCTTGAAAACTACGAAGAAAATGCAGATAACATTGCAACTGTAGAATACTATAGCAACGCAGCTGCTGCAACTGATGATTTATTTGCAAGAATGGAAGTTCTTTCAAACTCATTTGTTGAAACAGAACTAGGCACATCAATCACTTACGATAACTACACTGATTATTTTATCGTTGACTAATTTAATATTTACAAAACGGCTAATTCTTATGTGAATTAGCCGTTTTATTTTGTCAAGAAATTATATTTTCCAAACGATTTTTTCGTCGGAATATGTAATTTTTTATTTTTCGCTTTTCCCACTTACCACTAGTCCTATCTTTTTTCTCGGCAGTCGCTCGCCGCGTGGCTGATACTTTTGTGCGTACAAAAGTATCCAAAAGACGAAAACACAGCTTGTTTTATCAGCAAGACACAGCCTTGCCACTGCGTAAATAATTTTTCTCTGAAAAATTTTTACTTTGCTAGCATGTGCTTTGAAAATTTATTTTAAGGTTAAGGTGAGTTTTGCTTTTGTGCAATATTTTTTAACTTGCCTCTTTTTTCAGCCTAACGCTAATTTTTTACCTTTTAAATATACTGCATTCAATTCGTATCCTGCAAAATATATTTACACAAAAAGGGCTATGACACAATTTTAATTGCATCACAGCCCCATATTTTTTATATTATTTTATTTCGCAAATTTTTTCAATACCATTCCAACCGGTGTACTTATGATTACCGCAAATATAGCCTCAAGAGAACCATTTATCGCAACAACTCCCATTATTACCATAAATAATGCTGACGCAGATGCTCCTGCCATACCAAATCCTACTGCCGCTTGGCTTTGTGCAAATACGAAAAGTCCACCTAAAACGAATATTGTATTTGTCATAGATCCTATAAAAGCTGATATTGCCATTGCTATTGTTGGTTTTTTTATAATTTTATCAAGTGCTTTAAACGATAAATTTGTAAATAAACCCACTAAAATACGTGGTAAAAAGATTATAGCTATAATCAAAAATAGATTATAAATCCCAAATCCTGTTCCCGTACCAAGAACTATAGCCGAAATCGCATCTGGTGTTGTAAAGCATCTAATGAAACTTGTAATACCAAAGATAAATCCTAAGTAGCATGATTCTTTTACTCCAAAAACATACGAACCGATGATAACCGGTATATGTACGGTAGTAATGCCTGCTGCAAAGAACACGATGTAGCCTAGTGGTGTTAACCCAAGCATCATAATTATTGCCGTGAATAACGCTAGATGGGTTAATTTTTTTGTTTTTTCCATGATTTTTCCTCCTGCTACTGCCCATATTAAGGTGCAGTGCTTTTAAAATTTATTAATAAACGCCTTATTGCGATTATTTCAGGTTAAAAAACTGTTATATTAAGTTTTAAATTTATATGGTAGGGGCGAACTGTGTTCGTCCGTTATATTGCGTTCGTCGATTTAATGTTTGGTGTGAATTTTCTACGTTATTATATTTTTTTGCGTGGCACGGGCGAACTGTGTTCGCCCCTACAGGGTGCGATGTTTTTTGTTTGGATATAATTTTTGTAGTGTGCAAACTCCCTCCGTCAAAATCAAAATTTTGCCACCTCCCTCTAAGAGGGAGGCTTTTTCTTTGGCTCCCTGTCGAGGGAGCTGGCACCGCCGTGCCTGAGGGAGCTATTACACTGCATTAATTTTTATTTTTAAGATATAAACTATAAAGTCCAGACACCAACAAGTTTGGTCTGTGATAAAGAGAGCTTTTACAATGTGGTAAAACTTTCGATGACATACCACCTGTGATTATAATTCTAGGTTTTGCTTGAAGTTGTTCCGAAATTCTTTCAATCATACCATCTATCATTGAGGCACAACCATAGATTACACCAGACTGCATACAATCTATTGTGTTTGTTCCGATAACTTTTTTCACGTTATCCAAATCGATAAACGGAAGTTGAGCAGTTCCTCCAGATAATGCATTTAGTGACAAACGAAGTCCTGGTGAAATCGAACCTCCTAGGATATTTCGGTTTTCATCAACAACGGTAATCGTAGTTGCTGTACCCATATCAATGACAATCATAGGTCCTTTTTCAAATTCTGCAAGAGCTCCTGCGACATTACATACCATATCCGTACCAAGTTGTGCAGGGTTATCAATTTTTATAGAAAAACCTGTTTTTATTCCAGGTCCTACTACGATAAATGGTGCTTCTGAAAAACGGCTTAATGATAATTCAAAAATACTTGTTAACGGTGGCACTACACTTGATATTATTATTCCTTCAATTTCTTGTGGTACAACATTATTTAACATAAAAATACCACTCAATATAACCGAATATTCATCTGCTGTTTTATCTTTATTCGTAGCAATTCTCGCTGTAAATGTTAACTCATCTTTTTCATAAACGCCAAGCACAATATTCGTATTGCCAATATCAACAACTAATACCATAATATACCCCTCAAGTTTGTTTATTTTTTATCAATATTTCTCTTCACAATCATTTTACCACTTTTTAAGAAAATCGTCAACTTATTCTCGCGAATTTTACATATTTTTAGTAAGTTTTTTAATCAATATGTATTTAAAAAATTTTATATATATGATATAATAAATGTTGAAACGTAAAAACAAAATATTTAATATAAATGGAGGATATCACAATGTGGGTATCAGATGATTGGAAAGACTTCTCAGTTTTAGACTGTGGAGATGGAGAAAAAGTTGAGAGTTGGGGGAAATATGTTCTTGTCCGTCCAGACCCTCAAGCTATTTGGAAAAAAACAAATGAAAATAAAAACTGGACAACTGCCGATGCAATTTATAATCGTTCTAGCACTGGTGGTGGTAAATGGAAAGTTAAAAATCTGCCTGATATGTGGCAAATTAAATACAAACACCTTACTTTTAATATAAAACCTATGAATTTTAAACACACTGGTTTATTTCCAGAGCAAGCTGCAAACTGGGATTTTATTGACGAGAAAATCAGAAATGCCGGACGTCCTGTAAAAGTGTTAAATTTATTTGCATATACTGGTGGTGCTACTTTAGCTGCTGCTGCAGCTGGTGCAGAAGTTTGTCACGTTGACGCCTCAAAAGGTATGGTTTCTCACGCAAGAGAAAACGCTGTTTCTAGTGGACTAAAAGATGCGAAAATTCGTTGGATTGTAGATGATTGCAAAAAATTTGTTGAACGCGAAATTCGTCGTGGAAATAAATACGATGCAATAATTATGGACCCTCCTTCTTACGGTAGAGGACCTACAGGCGAAGTTTGGAAAATCGAAGATGATATTGCAGATTTTATTGAACTTACAGCACAAGTTTTATCAGACAAACCGTTATTTATCATTGTAAACAGCTACTCGACTGGTTTATCTCCATCGACTATCGGATATATTTTAGGTAGCACAATCAAACAAAAGGGAAGTATTGAAAGCGATGAATTAGGTCTTCGTGTACAATCTACTGGTTTTGCGTTACCTTGTGGCAATACTACTAGGTTTATCGGGAAGTAGTTTTTTAATATACGAATTGTAATTTATTGTGTATTTATTACATTTTGTTGTGCAAATTTTATTTTGTGCAAGCTCCCTCAGTCACTGCGGTGACAGCTCCCTCGTCAGGGAGCCAAGGAAAAGCCTCCCTCTCCGAGGGAGGTGGCAAAATCTTCGATTTTGACGGAGGGAGCTAGCACGATTTTAAAAAACATTACACCCTGTAGGGTACGGCGTCCTCGACGTACCGTGCCACGCATAAATTAACGCAAACATTTAACGTATTGATATAACGGTCAAACTAACGTAATCCGACGTATCGGTGCGACGGGAGGCCAATGACCTCCCCTACAAAAAACATTTCTATATGTTATAAATACATATTTTATAACTATTAGTATATTAATTTTATTAAAAGGAGAACCTTATGCAGATAAAAACAGAGAATTTAGTGCATAGCTATGAGCAACATCCTCTAGCTTTAAATAACGTAAATCTTGAATTTTCCCAAGGCGAATTTGTCGCTTTTTTGGGGCATAATGGTTCCGGTAAATCCACTTTTGCAAAACACCTAAACGCGATTTTATTACCAACTGGTGGTCATGTTTTAATCGATAATTTAGATACTTCAGACGAATCTTTACTTTTCGAGATTCGCAAACGCTGTGGTATGGTTTTCCAAAATCCAGACAACCAGCTAGTTGCTACTATTGTCGAAGAAGACGTTGCTTTCGCTCCTGAAAATTTAGGTATTCCAAGCGCCGAAATTCGTAAACGTGTTGACGATGCTTTGAATACTGTCGGAATGAGCGAGTTTGCAACTCACGCTCCACATAATTTATCCGGTGGTCAAAAACAACGCATTGCCATCGCTGGTATTTTAGCGATGAAACCATCGTGTATTGTACTTGACGAACCAACTGCGATGCTAGACCCTAATGGCAGAAAATCCGTTATGGAAACTATAATAAACCTGTCAAAACACGAAAATATTACGGTTATTTTGATAACACATCATATGAATGAGGCTGTTTTAGCTGACCGAGTTATCGTTATGAACCACGGAGAAGTTTTTCTAGATGATACTCCACAAAATGTTTTCGTTCAAGTTGAAAAATTGCAATCTGTTGGTCTTTTTGTTCCACAGACTGTTGAAATCTTATATAATCTTAAAAAATCTGGTGCAGATATCGAAATTAATGCTTTTGATGAGCTATCTTGCGCTAAAATTCTTAAAAATTATTTGGAGGGTTAGTTCTTTGGCTATATTAGAAGCACGCAATTTATGTCATATTTATGGCGAAGGTACGCCTTTTGAAAAAGTTGCACTAAATAATGTTAATTTCACAATAGAACAAGGCGAAATCGTTGGTATTATGGGGCATACTGGCTCTGGTAAATCGTCACTCATTTCGCATTTTAACGGACTTCTAAAACCTTCTTCTGGTGAAATATTATACCACGGAAAAAATATATGGGAAGGCAATGTTCGTGATGTTCGTTTTAATGTAGGACTTGTTTTTCAATATCCAGAATATCAACTTTTCGAGGAAACCGTTGCTCTAGACATTGCTTTTGGTCCTAAAAATATGGGACTTACGCAAGAAGAAATCGACCGTAGGGTAGACGAGGCTATGGCCTTTGTAAATTTACCTCTATCACTTAAAGAAAAATCTCCATTCGAGCTTTCTGGTGGACAAAAACGTCGTGTTGCTATCGCTGGCGTTATAGCAATGGAGCCATCTGTACTGATTTTGGACGAGCCTACTGCTGGTTTAGATCCTGTATCTCGTGATGAAGTTCTATCTCATATTTTGCACTACCACAAAGACAAAAATGCGAGCATAATTTTTGTAACACATAGTATGGAAGATTTAGCAACAACTGTTGACCGAATTTTCGTTATGAACAAAGGCACGCCTATTTTAAATGATACTCCTGCCGAAATATTCGAAAAATCTGAACTTTTAACCGAAATTGGTCTGTCAGTTCCACAAATTACTACGGTTTTTAAACATTTGAAAGATTTTGGTGTTGATGTCGATACTGACGTTTACACGGTAAAATACGCTACGAATTTAATTAAAAATATGAAAGGTGGTTTTTAAATGCTAAAAGATATAACCATCGGTCAGTATTTTCCTGGAAATTCACTGGTTCACAAACTCGACCCTCGCGTTAAAATTTCTCTAACTGTACTTTATATTGTCGCTCTTTTCTTACTTAGTGGAGCAATTTCATATGTTTTAGCGACACTTTTTGTAGTTGCTGTAATAAAAAACTCTAAAATTTCTGCAAAACTCATTATAAAATCGCTGAAACCGTTGATTTTTATCATAGCTTTTACCTCTATTTTAAATATTTTCTACACAGATGGTACTCCGCTTGTGCAAATCGGCTTTTTAAAAGTCACTTATGAAGGTTTAACTCTTGCATTTTTTATGGTTTGGAGAATTATTCTGCTCATTGCTGGTAGTTCACTTCTCACATACACAACGTCACCAATTTTACTTACAGACGGTATCGAACATTTGCTATCTCCGTTTAAAAAATTCAAGTTTCCTGTACATGAATTTTCAATGATGATGACTATTGCTCTTCGTTTTATACCAACGTTAATCGATGAAACCGAGAAAATTATCAACGCACAAAAAGCTCGTGGAGCAGATTTTGAGTCTGGAAATTTAGTAAAACGTGCAAAGGCACTAGTTCCGATTTTAATTCCACTATTTATCTCATCTTTTAGACGTGCCGACGAACTTGCTGTCGCTATGGAATGTAGACTATATCAAGGTGGCGAAGGACGAACTCGTTTGCGTGTGCTAAAATTTGAAAAATCTGACTACTATACATCTATCGGCTCGATTATATTTTTCGTAATAATGGTGATTATATAATGCGAAATATCAAGCTTACTTTATCCTTTGATGGCACGAATTTTTGTGGCTATCAAATACAAGCAAACGCACATACTATAGAGGCAGAACTAACGAATGCTATCAAAAAAATTACGCAAGAAAATATAAAAATCGTAGGTTGTGGACGAACTGATTCTGGTGTCCATGCGTATGAATATATAGTAAATTTCAAAACAAACAGTAATATTCCTTGTGAAAAATTACCTCTTGCAATCAACGGAAACATAGATGATGCTATCGTTGTAACAAATGCAGAAGTTTGCGATGATGATTTTCACGCACGTTTTTCTGTCAAAGAAAAAACCTATGTTTACCGTATTTTAAATGCGAAAATTAACAATCCATTCGAACGTTTTTATGCATATAAATATGGTGGTGAACTTGATGTTCAAGCTATGAAAAAAGCTTGTGCTGAATTTGTTGGTACGCACGATTTTACTTCACACAAATCACTGGGTACGGAAACAAAAACTTCGGTTCGTACAATTTTTGACTGTCATTTAGAGCAAAAAGATGATATAATTGAATTATATATGACAGCAGACGGTTTTTTATATAATATGGCGAGAACTATCGCTGGAACAATTTTAAACTGCGGAAGTGGCAAAATTTCGCCTTCTGACATTCCGCAAATTATACAAAGTAAAGACCGCAAAAAGGCAGGAGCTACACTTCCTGCTCACGGTTTATTTATGCAAAATACTAAATACTAAAGCAGGTGAAAAATGGCAGTATATGATATCAATGACTTTAAAGTTAATAAGCATTCGAAACTTAGAAAATTCCGAAAAGTATTATGGCTTTTCTTTGCTGTTTATGTTGTCATTTATTTTATAATGTATCACGAAGATTATTCTCTAAAATCTTTACAGCGTTCTATCGAATATGTGGCACTGGCAAATAACGACGAACATATCGGTGATGATATTTCGGTTACTATCGATAGAACTACGATTTATGATATTTTTCAAAACGGTTTTGTAACACTCGATAAAGATGTGCTAACCTATATAAATGCCGCAAGTAGAGTTGATGTTGAAATTCCTTATGCTTATCAAAATCCTGATATTGCTGTAGGGAAAAATCAAATAATCACTTTTGACAGGCAGGGTTACGAATTTTCTTCCTCAAATAGCTTTGGCGAAACATTTTCTACACAAACATCGTCTAAAATATTAGATGTTAGTATTAGTCCGAGCGATTACTTCTCGGTTTTAACTGACGAAGCATCTTATATAAGCGCACTTACGGTTTATAATAATTCAAATAAAGAGATTTTCAAGTGGTCTACTTCAACATATAACGTGGTTTCTTCAATCATCGATTCAAGTGGTGATAATATGATAGCTCTTTGTATATATCAAGAAGACGCTACTATAAAATCTAAAATCGTCTTATTTGATATTTCAAAAAAAGAAATCTCGGCAGAGGTTGAATTTCAAGATAGCATACCAATAGATGCCTCATTTTTCTCTAATGGTAACATAAGCGTTATATTCTCTGATTCAATTTGCATATTAGACAGCGATTTACAAACGCTTTATTCTAAAAATACAGCTAATCTATACGCATACAACGTCGAAACTACTCATAATATGCTTTATGCGACTGATGATGAAATCGGTGTTTTGATTACTGTTTTAAATTCACAAGGACAAGAAGTTGCTTCAAAAACGATAGACTATACAACGAAAGCTTTTGCAATGTCAAACGATGCAATTTATATATTAACAGCAAACTATGTGTATAAATATGATTTAGAACTTAATTTAATTGGTCAAATTTATACCGAAACCAATATTATGGGCATTATATGTGATAATAATACACTTTATGGCATATATAGCACAGGTATTAAAAGATTGTTTTAAAAAAAGGAGTTAATTTTATGATATTCGATATTATTATAGCGATTGTTATTATTTCTTTCGCAGCAAAATATTTCCACGAAGGTTTAGTTAATTCGGTTATTCTATTTTTTAGCAAAATCATAATGTTCATAGCAGCGTTTATAGTTGCTGGAAGATATTCGACAGAACTTTCTGAAAAGTATATCTTAGACAAAGTTTCTGGTTACATCGACAGCATTATAGTTAAAAACTTTAATTTCAATGATGTTTATAGTGCTTTTGAAGATAGTATTTCAACTTCAAACTCTGAAATAGTTGAATTTTTATTAGAATTAAATGGCACTGATATTAATAGATTAATGCTTGCTGGGTCTGAAAATGCTATTAGTATTATGCGTGAAAATGTTGTAACTTCTATCGCATATGGTTTTACATACACCGTTATCTTTATCGCAACACTTATTTTAGTATCTTTAGCTATTTCATTTATTTTATCATTCCTAGACTTGGTTTTCGAATTACCAATATTAGGCTGGATAAACAGTATAAGTGGCGCTCTTTTAGGAATTATAACAGGTCTTTTGGTTTCAAGCGTGGTTATATGGACTATAATTACAGTTATGCCAGTTACTACAATGGATGATGGAATTTTTAATGAGCAAACTATTGAAGATACTTATATTTTAAAACACATTTGTAATGCTACACCAGATGCAATCGCTACGTTTATTTATTAAAGGAGAACCACTATGCAAATGCCTATATGTACAAAATGCAAAAAAAATATTGCAGTTGTTTTTATGTCAAAAATAGAAAATGGTCAAACAATTCAAGAGGGTTTATGTCTAAAATGCGCATCTGAACTTGGTTTAAAACCAGTTGAAGATTTGATGCAAAATATGGGCATATCAGCTGATGATATAGATATGTTAACATCACAAATGCCAGAAGATTTAAGCGAAATCGAAGAAATGATGGAAAATATGTCTGAAGAAGATCAACAAATGCTTACAAATACTGCTACTGGTAGTTTTTCTAAGATTTTTGAAAACCTTTTAGGAAAAAAAGATGACACAAATTCATCTCCATCTTTAGGTTTTATGCCTAATGATAAAGATGATGAAGATTTTGACTATAATCCACCTCAAAAAAAAGCGAAAAAAACCTCAAAAAAATCAAAAAAAGCTGAGGAAAAAGAATTCAAACTACTTACTAGCTATTGTAATAATTTATCGCAAAAAGCTAAAGACGGAAATATTGACAACGTTATCGGTCGTGACTCTGAAATTCAACGTGTAGTTCAAATATTAAACCGTAGACAAAAGAATAATCCTTGCTTGATAGGTGAGCCTGGCGTTGGTAAAACTGCCATTGCAGAAGGTCTTGCTGTTCTTATTGACAAAGGCGAAGTTCCTTATAAACTTCAAAATAAAGAAGTTTTTCTATTAGACCTAACAGCTTTAGTTGCCGGAACACAATTCCGTGGTCAATTTGAAAGTCGTGTTCGTGGTTTAATCGAGGAAATCAAAAAGCACGGTAATGTTATTTTAGTTATCGACGAAGTTCACAATCTTGTTGGAGCTGGTGATTCAGAAGGCTCTATGAATGCTGCAAATATCTTAAAGCCTGCACTTTCTCGTGGCGAAATCCAAGTTATTGGTGCTACAACTTTTGCAGAATATCGTAAGCATATCGAAAAAGATGGTGCGTTAGAACGTCGTTTCCAAACAGTAATCGTTGCCGAACCATCTATCGAAAGTGCTACAAATATGCTTATCGGCATAAAATCATATTACGAACAATATCACGGCGTGACTATTTCTGACGCTGTACTTCGCGAGGCTGTTGTTCTTTCTGAGCGTTATATCACTGACCGTTTCTTGCCAGACAAAGCAATCGATTTAATCGACGAGGCTTGTTCTGATATTAATTTAAAAAATAAAAATATCATAAAAGCTATGAAACTAAAAAAAGAAATCGAGCTATTAGAACTTGAAAAATCTCAACTGTTAGACACTCAATCTGAACTGCCAGAAGATGCTGACCAAAACGAAATATATGCAAAAATCGCAGAAATTCGCTTTAAAGTACTAGGATTAGAGGCAGAACTTGAGCAAGTTGAAAAAATACCATATCCAGAACTTGAAGTATCAAATTTAGCCAAAGTTATCGAAGTTTGGACTAAAATTCCTGCCTCAAAAGTTGAGCAAGAAGAAATTTCTAAGCTTTTAGGTCTTGAAGAACGTTTAAGAGAACGTGTCATCGGACAAGATGAGGCTGTATCAGCAATCGCAAAGGGAATTCGCCGTCAACGTGCTGGTATTTCACCTAAGAAAAAACCTGCATCATTTATATTTGTTGGGCCTACAGGCGTTGGTAAAACCGAGCTAACAAAAGCTATAGCAGAGGACTTATTTGACACTCCAGAGGCATTAATTCGTCTGGATATGTCTGAATATATGGAAAAACATTCTGTATCACGTTTAATTGGAGCACCTCCAGGATATGTTGGTTATGATGAGGCTGGTCAGCTTACAGAAAAAATACGTCGCAGACCTTACAGCGTTATTTTATTTGATGAAATCGAAAAAGCACACCCAGATGCTCTAAATACACTACTTCAAATACTAGATGACGGTAAAGTTTCTGATGCACACGGTCGCCAAGTAAACTTCGAAAATACTATTATTGTAATGACATCAAATGCAGGTAGCAACACAAATGATGTAAGTTTAGGTTTTGGAAAGTCTATTTCAGAACAAAGTAAAGAAAAGTCTATGCGTGCTTTATCTGAAATTATGCGTCCAGAATTTTTAAATAGAATCGACAAAATCGTATCATTTAACAAATTATCTGAAGAAAACTTTATTAAAATTGCTAAGAAAATGATTGGCGAACTTGAGGGTTCTCTTGAAACAAAAGGCATTATTCTTGAGATTGATGACCAAGTATATGGTATTTTAGCAGAAAAATCTTTCAGTTTAAAATTCGGAGCAAGAAATTTACGCAGAACTATCGAAGAATTAATTGAAGATGAAATTGCTATAAAAGTTATAGATAGTTATAATAATCCGTTTAAAACTGTACAAATTAAGGTTTTAGATGGTGAAATTAGTATCGTTACTTGCTAATTGATAATCAAAAACTGACAATCACGTAGGGTGGGGGCTTGCTCCCACCGTTGTACGTAATAAAAATCGCAAAAATATTAAATTTACGTACGTAATATGACTGGCGAACACTGTTCGCCCCTACAATAATTTTACTTTTTCTTACAAAACAAATGAATAAAATTTGAAGTAAAATCAACAAAAAAATACTATTTAAAAAAAATGAAAAAAAGTGTTGACAAGCACTTTTAAAAGTGTTATAATAAATGAGCGTTAAAGAATCGGATATTGATTTTGACATCTGCGGGTGTAGTTCAGTGGTAGAATTCCAGCCTTCCAAGCTGGCTATGTGGGTTCGATTCCCATCACCCGCTCCACATTTATATGCGCCTGTAGCTCAGCAGGATAGAGCAACTGCCTTCTAAGCAGTAGGCCAGGGGTTCGAATCCCTTCAGGCGTGCCACTTTTATTTTTTTGCATGGACGGTATAGCTCAGTCGGTTAGAGCGCTTGATTGTGGTCCAAGAGGTCGCCGGTTCGATTCCGGTTATCGTCCCCATTTAAAACACATGATATAGGGATATCGCCAAGTCGGTAAGGCACCAGATTTTGATTCTGGCATGCGTAGGTTCGAGTCCTGCTATCCCTACCAAATGTCACGATTTCTCGTGATATTTTGATCCACTAGCTCAGTTGGCAGAGCACTTGACTTTTAATCAAGGTGTCCGGAGTTCGAATCTCCGGTGGATCACCATAACAGATTTGCTAACGTAGGCAAAATTCTACGTTAGTTTTTCTGACCTTAATTTAATATTTGATCCACTAGCTCAGTTGGCAGAGCACTTGACTTTTAATCAAGGTGTCCGGAGTTCGAATCTCCGGTGGATCACCATTTAGAAAAGCACGAAGGCAATAGTCTTTGTGTTTTTTGCTTTTTTCTATTAATTTTTATTTTTATTTTTTATTTTTGCGATTGGTGAAATCTTTTTATTTGTACATCAAACCCATACTGCGTGGTTTTTTCACGCGTTCATTCGCTCGCCGCGTGGCTGATACTTTGGGACGTCCCAAAGTATCCAAAAGACGAAATCTTTTTGCGAAAAGATTTATCAAAATTTTGGGCGTGGTGTTTTTATTGGAAGTACGCAATCCGGCATCCGTTAGCCTAACCACTCGTACTCCAACTCGCTATCGCTTATGCTGTGGTGTAGATAAATTTTCTCGACCACGTAGTTGCCTATTTCGGTGCTAGAACTTACGTTATTCGTGCCACGCACGTTTGGTACGGTGTTATGAATTTATTTTACGTGAAAAATAATGCACCCTGTAGGAGCGAACAATGTTCGCCCGTGCCGTGTAATAAATACGGTGCAAACTCCCTCAGTCACTGCGGTGACAGCTCCCTCGAAGAGGGAGCCAAGGAAAAGCCTCCCTCTCCGAGGGAGGTGGCAAAATCTTTGATTTTGACGGAGGGAGCTAGCACGATTAAAAAACATTGCACCCTGTTGGGGCGAACTGCGTTCGTCCGTGCCATATAATAAATACGGTGCAAACTCCCTCAGTCACTGCGGTGACAGCTCCCTCGAAGAGGGAGCCAAGGAAAAGCCTCCCTCTCCGAGGGAGGTGGCAAAATCTTTGATTTTGACGGAGGGAGCTAGCACGATTAAAAAACATTGCACCCTGTAGGTGCAAATTAAAAAATATTGTACAAAAGCAAAACTTACCTTAACCTTAAAATAAAACTTGAATGCACACGATAGCAAAGTAAAAATTTTTCAGAGAAAAATTATTTACGCAGCGATAAGGCTCTATCTCGCTGATAAAACAAGCTGTGTTTTCGTCTTTTGGATACTTTTGTACGCACAAAAGTATCAGCCACGCGGCGAGCGACTGCCGAGAAAAAAGGTAGCACTAGCTGTAAGTTGCAAAGGCACAAAATAAAAA
>JAWXUP010000161.1:0-2548 GCA_044426345.1 Clostridia bacterium
GTTCCTCCTTCATCTGCAAAAGCATTTGTTGAAGAACTTCAAGCCAAAATGGAAGAAATTGGCACAGGCAAAATTGCAACAGTTATAGGCAGATACTATGCTATGGATAGAGATAATCGTTGGGACAGAGTTGAAAAAGCTTATTCTGCAATGGTTTATGGCGAAGGCGAAAAAGCTAAATGTGGTGCTTTTGGCGTTCAAAATTCTTACGATGCTGGCAAAATGGATGAATTTGTTGAACCAACAGTTATAGAGGGTGGAAAAACAATCGATAATGGCGATTCAGTAATTTTCTTTAACTTCCGTCCTGACAGGGCAAGAGAAATTACAAGAACATTTGTTGATGATAATTTTGACGGCTTTGAAAGAGTTGGTGGCAAAAAAAATCTTCACTTTGTTTGTTTCACACAATACGATGCAACAATGCCAAATGTGCAAGTTGCTTTCAAACCTCAATCACTTGCTAACACATTCGGTGAATATATTTCTGACAAAGGTTTAACCCAATTAAGAATTGCTGAAACAGAAAAATATGCTCACGTAACATTCTTCTTTAACGGTGGTGTTGAAAAACAATACGACGGCGAAGACAGAATTTTGGTTAAATCACCAAGCGTTGCAACATACGATATGCAACCTGAAATGTCTGCTCCAGAAGTTGCCGACAAAATGGTTGAAGCTGTTAAATCTGGCAAATATGACGTTGCAATTTTAAACTTTGCAAACTGCGACATGGTTGGCCATACTGGTATGTTCGATGCAGCTGTTAATGCAGTTGAAGCAGTCGATGCTTGCGTTGGCAAAGTATGCGATGCAGTAGCCGAGATGGACGGAATTGTTTTAATCACAGCCGACCACGGTAATGCAGATAAAATGCTTGAAGACGACGGTGTTTCACCATTCACAGCACACACAACAAATGTTGTTCCTTTTGTTGTTGTTGGCAAGGAATGTGAACTTCGTGAGGGTGGCACACTAGCTGATATAGCACCAACAATGCTAAAAATTCTAAATGTTCCACAACCAGAAGAAATGACTGGTGAAAGCATTATATTATAAGATAAAAAAGAAGCCTAAACTTTTTTTCTTGATAGAAATAAAAGTTTAGCTTTGAAAAAATTAATTGAATATAAAAACATCAGAGCAATCAGAAATGGTTGCTCTTTTTTCGTGCAAAAATCATATTTTTATAAAAAGAAAATTATACCGAGTTAAGTGGCTAATAAACTTGTTAAAAAATAAATAATTCCGTTTAAAAGTTAAATTTGGCAGATTGTAAAATGAAGTTGCAACATTAAAAAAAGACAAAAAAATGTCCATAGTAGCAAAAAGTATGGTAGAATAGAGTTCTCACAAAACCATTCTATAACCAAAGGAATAACTACTATGAACAATAACCAGTATACATCAGAACATCAAAAAGGTCAACACCTAAGTGAAGAAGAGCGATATATAATTCAAATACGATTGCAAGACAAATGGAATATCAATAGAATTGCAAAAGAATTAGGACGTCCATACAATACAGTGAAAAATGAAATAGCTCGAGGAACGGTATCGTTATACAATGGCAAGGTTTTTCGATACAAAGCAAACGAGGGACAGCGTGTATACGAAGAACATCGACAAAACAGTCGAAAGTCATATAAACGTTTAGAATGTAGTGATTTTATCAGCTATGTTCAGGAGCAATTTAAGGGTGAGAAAAAATGGTCGCTTGATGCCAGCGTAGGCTATGCAAAAAAGAACGAACTATTTCCTCGTTCGGAAATGGTATGCACTAAAACGCTATACAATTACGTAGATTTACAGTTGATTTCCATAAAAAACATTGATTTGCCAGAGAAGATGAAACGTAGAATAAAAGCTAAAAAAACACGTCAAAACAAGAAAAAATTAGGAGAAAGCATAGAAAATCGAGCAGAAGAAATTGAAAAACGTGATGAATTTGGTCATTGGGAAATAGACTCTGTTCTAGGTAGCAAAAACGGAGATGAGCCTGCAATTTGCACTATTGTAGAACGCATGACGAGAAACACCCTCTGGCTGAGAGTACTCAATCATTCAGCTGCGGCTATTACGCAAGCTTTGGAAGGTTTAAAGATAGAATATGGAGATAAGTTTTCACAAGTATTTAAAACGATTACTGCAGATAATGGTTCAGAGTTTGCTGAGCTCACAAAAATCTCTTTCCAAAATACCAAAGTGTATTTCACACACCCATACTCATCTTGGGAAAAAGGTACAAACGAATGTCATAACCGCTTGTTGCGACGATTTATCCCTAAAGGAAAAAGCATGGCTAATTACACACAAGAAAATATTTCATTCATGTCAGATTGGTGCAATGGCTTGCCACGCAAAATTTTAAATTACCATACCCCAGAAGAACTCTTTGAAGCAGAACTCGACAAGATATACTGTGCTTAATGCACCGTGATTTATTTTCTCTGCTCGTCGCTACGCTCCTCCCAGAGAAAATAAATCAATACCGTACTATAATTGTTACTATTTTGTTAAAAGTTGCAACTTGCTATTGCAATTTGCC
>JAWXUP010000056.1:0-16905 GCA_044426345.1 Clostridia bacterium
CAACGCAGTCCTCTGGGTTGCGGAAAATGGCATCACCAACGGCACTACCGATATCAGCTTTAGCCCCAACAGCCTGTGCAACAGAGGTCAAATCGTGACCTTCCTATATCGCAATTTGGCTGAGTAATTTTACTTAAATACAAGAGCGAGACGGCAATTTTTTGACGTCTCGCTCTTTTTATACCCATCGGTAAAGGTAATCCCAAGCACACCTTGACAAAAACAAAGTGTTCAACTTGAATACCAAACAAAAACCCAACTCATTTTTTGAGACGGGTTAATTAATTTTATGTCATTTTAATATCTTAGGGCAAATTTTCACTCCATGGTAACAGATTTTTCGGATTTTGGGCATAACCAAACGCCTTACCATAAGATACTTTGAGGCAAGATTTTGTTCTCATTTTGATCGATGAAGTCGTAAAGGTCTTCAAAAGCTTTTTTGGATAAAGTTTGCCTATCTTCTATATTTATAGAAGTATAGAAGTAGAAATAGAATCGAGGCGAGAGAATGAAAATAAGTTATAAAAAATTATGGGTAAAACTTATTGAAGAGGATATTTCAAAATCTTCTTTAAGGCAAAAAACCGGATTATCGGGAGGAACAATGGCCAAGCTTGCCAAACACGAAACCGTAGCACTTTCTGTTCTTTTAAGTATTTGCGAAGTATTAAAATGTGATATTGGAGATATATGTGCTGCCAAGCCAGATGATGAAAGTATAGAAAATTAAATTCTTCTAAGCAACGATTTAAATAAATTTATAAATAATTTCAGATAGGAGATATGTTATTAGTATCAAAAAAGCAAAATTACAGAATTTCACTGTTTTTAATGATATAGAAGTTAATTTTAGTAGTGGTATTAATGTTATTATCGGCGAAAACGGAACCGGTAAAACACATTTAATGAAGGCATTATATTCAATGCTTGCAGATGAAAATGCACGAAAAATGACAGCCGAAAGATTTGGAAGATAAAAGAATAAGTCAAGTAGTTAAAAAATATTACGATAGCTTAACTTATATCAATGCTTTAGAAAAATATCAATCAAAAAGAAAAATTTATATTTATATTTTAGAAGCTCTAAAGGCTGATAGCGTACTTAGAAACAAAGTCAAAAGTCGACTAAAAAAATTACTTCCATTTTTACTTCAAAAACAAAATGTTTTCAATCATACTATAATTGATGATGTTAAAGTCCTTTCAATTGAAAAATGGAATATAGATTATCCGGATTTTCCAATTATTGAAGTGCTGGAATAGCATAGAAAAAAATAATCTGTAAAAAAAGCAGATGATATCTGTTTAGAATTAAATTTTTACGTCAGTTTTAATTAACCTCTTCTTAATCTCTCGACGATACCTTCTTTTTTGTCGATCAAGTTTTGTTTGGACATAAACCCATCCTAACCACACATTGACAGATAATAACACGTCCCAACTAAAATTGGGACGTGTTATTTATTTTTAAACTATTTTAATATCTTCCGGCAAATTTTCTCTAAACGGCAACCTATTTTCCGGATTTTCTGCACCATTTTGAATGCTTTCGAAGATGAAATTTAAATATTTATACGGATTAAAGCCATTTTCTTTTGTTGTTTCAATAATGCTATAAATTAGTAAGCGTTAATGTTACAAAGAACTCCACCAAAATGGAAATTATTTTTTTGTTAACTGATGTGTAAATATTATCAAGCATTATCAAAATTATATTTTCATTTTAGTTTGTCCAAGGTAGAGTGGGTATGACAATATTGGCATTGCATAATACTGTGTTTTTTCTAAAAATTATGCAAGTTCGGTTCTTGTTCTAGGTGTTTTGCTCTAGGTGTTTTGCTCAAGTGACATAGTCATCACTATCTTTTTTTGCTGTTATTAATATAAATTTTGCACGCTTTTATAATCATAATTAAATAAGTCCTAAGATGACTAAATTGATAATCGAATAGATAACTGCTATGATGTTTGCCACATTAAAAATCGATTCACCTACACGATATGATTAAGTTGAAATTACATCTGTCATAAAATTTCCTTTCCCTTGTAAAACTCTATTTTCCCTTTAATCCATTGTACCATAAAATTCACGTCTTCGCCACAAACTCTTAGAACTTTACGTCCTTAAAATACGGCATTTCGTCCTTTTTTGTTGTTTTTAATATTGTGGTGTGTTAGAATTAGAGTGTAAACTTTTATTCGTAGTTTCGCTAATTTGATGAACTGAACTCAGTTTCATAAATTTAAAAAATATCCCGATTTCCAGATTTTAAACCTTATCTTGGAATTCGAGATTTTTATATGTAATTAAACCACTGAAGTCTCGCCTGTCAGTAAATCGACCTCTATCCAGCCGTCTAAATCTGCATTTCTTTGCGAGAACCAATAGACGCCGATGGGATTGTCAAATTCGTCAAAATCAAGATGACCAAAAAACTGATAGGCATCATCGCCGTACTGCTCGGTTACTAAGGCAGTCGCCTGCTCTACTGTTATTGGGCTTACCACTTTTACATAGGTAAATACTGTTGCGAAAATTATTAGATAAATACCACCCATCACAACTGCCCAGTTTAAAATTGGATTTTTTAATAGTCTGCCACCTTTTTTATAATCAAAATAGGCGCACGGAATAAGTGCCACTAATAATATCGCAAGAATAATAGACGATAAATCATAAAATCTGCTTGCTTTTAAGTAGTACGCATTCATACCGACTGCTATTATATACAAAACAACACAAAGTATCTTTTGCCACAATTTTTGTTTAGGTTGCACGTCGTTTTCACCTGTAAAAATACGCCACAAACTACCAATAGCGATTAATGGCAAGGTAAAAACAAATGGCAATAAGCTGTCGATTAGCCCACCATCGTAGCTAGTATTAATGTCATATAAATAATAGCAGACACCGATTATCATAGCGATGGCTAAAATTATGTATATTCCGTTCTTTTTCATCTGTTCTCCTCCCAATTATTTATAAAACTTGCCTTTAAACACTAAAAACCCACACACAGCATAAAACACCATATACATCACGGCGTATGGCATTGGATTTACGTGCATATGTTCACCTTGCATAATAATCAGCAAAAGAATTGGTGACATAATTCCAACTAAGCCACCAATAGGCTTACTTAAAGCAAGTAATCCACTGCCGACCCACAAAAGTAGCAACGTCATCAAAAGCAGAAACGGTATGCGTGGTGCGTATAAAACAACTATCATAAATGTCCCAATAATCGCCGGCACAAAGAGAATTGCTTTTAATAATATCTTGATAATTTTCATTGAATATCCTTTCAGGTATGTGAATTCGTTTGTATTTTTAGCGTTTATCTGTTGCATTTGGCATGCTCATTTTATTAAACCAATTATTTGTCTTTTTTAAAATATTCTATACCCATAATTACAACTCCACACACTAATAATATGATTGCAATTAGCAAAGGCGCTGTCATACCAGTTGCAAATACCGTTGATAAAAATCTACCTGGTGGTGTGTTCCAACTTGAAACCAAATTATTACCAGCAAACAAAATAATTGCTAAGCACCAAATTGTTCCAATCAAAGATATAAATCCGCCTATTAAAACTTTTTTCATAAATTTCTCGCCTCATTCATTGTATAAACTTATTATATTTATCGTTTATCTGTTGCGTATGTTATGCTCATTTTGTTCGATGTTTCTTATATGCCTTAAATACAAAAATTGCCTGTATAAATACTATAACCACAGAAATTATAATCATAAGCATATTGTCTGTAAACGGCTTAAAATACCAATTCCATTCTTCTGTGTGAAATTGTTGTATACATAAATATGACGCTACAATACTTATAATATTTCCCACAGCAACTACTGCATATTGCTTTGTTTTTATAGCTCCTGTACATAATAGTGAAAACCCTACAACCAACAGAAAATAAAACCACATAGTTCCATAAGTAGCATCACCAAACATAGCTAAAAAAGCAAAAGGGACACTATATCCAATCAGTAAAAGTATTCTGATAATCCATTTGTTCATTTTCATATTCTCCAAACCTTTCCATTATATTCATAATCTTCATTTTTAAACACATCAATACTTATCCCGTACTAAGAATTAATAATAAACCACTTCATTATAGAATCCATATTCTTCGGCGAATTTTTCGTCATTCGCACTATCATAGATAACTTCGCCATTTTCTGTGGTGATTTTAATCGCTCCATACATAGGCTCGTGTTGCTCATCACTTCCAACTACGTGGTGATTAAGAGGATACTCGTGAATAAAACCTAATTTATCAACAGCCACAACGCTAGTTGCAATAGTTTGTCCAGATAAAAGCTCAAAAGGTTGAAAATCTAGAAAAATTGACTCGCCACTTTCATATGAACTTAAATCAATTTCTATCTCTCCAGCCACTTTTCCATCAATATATGTAACGTATTTCACGCTTTCAAAACCATCACAATCGCCTTTGATATACATCTCTCCACTTTGCTGAAATTCTATAATGTCAGGGTCATCCACATAGCTATAACCATAACCGAAAAATTCATCTGGATATAATCTAGGAATAAATTCTTGCACTAAATTATACAAATATAATCCTCTATCTTGCGTGACATTTTGCGTTTCGCCATCTTTTATTATCACATTAGGATAAATTTCATCTCCTGAAAGCGTGAAAATCTTTGTGCCAGAATAAACGGTGTCACCTTTTTCGAGCATTATAGTTTCATCGTCAAATTTTAGCGAAACGCTTGTACTATCGTTCACTTGTTTTGGCTCTACTGTAAATGTTATAGGCACAGTTAATGTATCAGCGTCAAACTCGCCAAACTCAGTATTTGCACTAAATATAATGCTTGCTTGCTCTTCTAGTTTTTCATCTACGTTAGTATAAATATTGCTAATTTGATTGCTTAGAGAGCTTTGCGCGCTATTTAGTTGGTTTTGATAGTTCCAAACTTGATTTTCAAGGTCCTCTATAGCTCTATACGAATAAAATTGTGATATGCCAAGAATTGCAATCAATATGTACGGTATTGTTTTTTTCATTAGTTTTTTTCTCCCTCTAAAATGCAATCAATCGCAAGGACTAATGCCACGAAAAACTCGCTGTGTTCATCTGTGTTGATATTTAGGGCATACACATCGCCCCATGCGAGCCACTCTTTTGACACAGTACCAAAAAGCTTGCCATCGCAAGTGATGGTGTATTCGTGATCCCAGAAGTTTCCGTCAATCACAAAATTTCCGAACGAGCTTTCCACATTGATTTTCTTATAAAAGAATGTGAACTCTTTTTTCACTGTCGCAAATAAATTGTCGTTAATATAAATCTCAAAAGTCGGCATAAATGTCATAATTTTTTGCTTTATGAACACAAGTTCTTGGTCATTTAAAGTGCATAAATGGAGCTTGTTTCCAATGGCGAAAACTTCTCCAAATGCTTTGTAGACTGGATTTTGCTCGGCATCATAAACATCGTATTTATCGCCAAAAGAAAATAATTTTTGTTTTATGTATAGGTTCATGGTATCCTCCGTTTAGTTTTTATGTTTAGTCAAGGTAACGAGTAGTCATTGGTGAGTAGCCCAGAAATGCTATTTTTTCTTTGTATGTGATTTTTTAAAGTCAAGTTTATGCTTACTCTAGTTTAGCACACAAAAGTTAATAAACATATGTATAAAAGTAACTTTTTATTCAAAAACAATTTCTTCTATCGGAATTCCTAAGACAGCATATTCAACATATTTTACTCCCGAAATAGGGTCCTCCGGCATAAAATTACCTTTAATTTCTATTTGATAACCCAATCCATAATATGTGCCTGAACCACCATCATCAGCAGTTACAGGTATCGTAAATATAGGTTTTTCGGCACTATAAACTCTGAAATAATCAAATATACCAGTTGCAATTGATAGAAATAAAAACAAACTTAGTGTTATTGCTATTTTATTAATAATTTTTCTCTTTTTCATAACTTCACTCCTCTAAATAGATGAATTTATTTCTTACCTATTATTTAGACGTAAATTTTTCCAAAATGTTGCATTTTATTCATGATTTTTACAAAATATTTCAAACTATAATTTCTAATCTTTTTCTATATTTTTCTTTACGCTTTTAATAAGTTATATGAATAGTTAAAGGTAGTGTCAAAATGAACCCCTCCCCCGTTCATTTGAAAAAATGCAACAGAAACCGTGGTCAGACTTATATGCTCTTTTTCACTGTCTAATTTCTATATCATAATCATAGCCACCGGTCTGTTTTTGAAAAATCAAAAACTCAGCAGTGCTAGTAATAAACTACACTGTAGAGTACGATATTCTCTACGTACCGTTGCGTCGCAATAACATATCCTCTCGCATATAAACTGACTCCTTGAAAATCTCTACGCTATATGATATAATAATCCCAAGACAAGAGCAAAATAATTTTCATCTTGTATGCCAAACGTATAAAACCCACATATTTTAAAATGGAAAAGGAGAAAAAAATGAACGAAGTAATCAATAATATCTTAACAAGACGAAGCGTTAGAAGTTTTTCGGACACACCTATTTCAAAAGCTGACATGGAAACATTAATCAAAGCAGGACTATATGCTCCAAGTGGTATGGGTAGACAAACTTGGAAGTTCACTGGTATTTTAAACGCTAGCATTATAGCTGAACTTGCTGATACAATTTCTAAAGTTTTAGACAGACAAAACTACAATTTTTACAATGCTAAATCTTTAATTTTAATCTCAAATGCCAAAGATAGTGCATGGGGTCGTGATGATAATGCTTGTGCTTTGCAAAATATAATGCTCGCTGCTAACAGCATGGAAATCGGTTCTGTTTGGATAAATCAATTAAAAGGCATCTGCGACCACGAAGAAATTCGTCCAATCCTTACAAAATTAGGAATCCCAGCAAATCACGAAATCTATGGTCTAGCTGCTCTTGGATATTCAACCAATCCTCCTGCTGGTATAGTAGATAAAATCGGAGAATTTGTAATTATAGATTAGTTATATATAAACGCACAAAAGCCATCTCACTTTTCATCTGTGAGATGGCTTTATGAGAACATAGCCCTTCGAAATATCCAACGCAGATTATCTACTATATTTGGAGAAGAATACGGCGTTACATCGAATCTTAACACAAAGTACAGACCGTAGTTACCATAAAATTACCTATATTGTCAGATTAATTTATAGCTTTATATTTTACCATTCCTTGCATAATCGAGATATATTTAGCACATAATATCTCATTTTTTCACACAAAAGACTCGTAGAAATATTATCGTTGTATGAAGGTCACGAAATAGCTTGCCACACTTTAAACAACTTAAAATTAAGAACCCGTTTCGATTTTTTTCTCGAGACGGGTTCAAACTTTTAAAACGAGCTTAGATTTTGTTTAATTGCTATGGCAACAGAAAATCAGTTTGTTTTTCAAAAGGTTTTCGATAAGTAAATTTAACATCTAGCGTGCCATCTTTGCAAACTACAATTTCTTCAATAAGTAAGTCAATCAGCTCTTTTGTCAGCGTTTCTACTCCGTTATATACGTCACATGCTTCAATTAAATTGTAATTTGACTTGCATTTCTCATCGGCATCTCTTATAAATTCCAAAGCCCTTTCTTTATCACTCTTGCAAGAAGAAATCTGACAATCTAAGCGATTTTTTTGCTTTATAAATGAGGTTATATCGATTTTATCATTAGAATATTTAACGAATAACTCAAAAGTGGCTAATTCTAGTTGTTTTAATTTGTCTTCCATTTGTTTAATTTTAACCGTGTATTCTTTTGATATTTCGCTCAATTTTTTGTTTTCATATAGCTTGAGTTGTTTAAAAAACCCAGAGTTTTTGCAATGAGTTTTGATAACTCTAAGCAAAACAAATGCAATGATTTTTTCATACACCTTGTCTTTAAAGCAGTCGGTATCAGAAAATTTAGCGCTCGAGCAAAAATAATATGCAGGTTCACGCTCTCTTCTTCTCAGGTATAAATTACAACATTCACAACGTATTTTTTTATCAAACAAGCGACTTTCGTCAGTTTTTCGTACGGGCGCTTTATCTTTTGTCACTATTTCATTCGCAGCATCAAAGATTTCTTGTGAAACTATAACGGGAAGTCGGTCTTCGATAACAACCCATTGGTCTTTTGGGAGAATAATAGTTCGCTTGTTGTCAGCTATTCTGCGTTTTTGCTTGCCAGCGATATATTTACCAGTGTATCGCTCGTCTTTTATGATATTTCTAACCGAGGCAGATGTCCAAATATTAGTTTTACTTTTTGCATTAAATCCATTTTCTATACCTTTACTACGCTTATACATCATTGGAGTTAAAATGTTTTTTTTATTCAATTCTTTCGCAATTTGCCCTGTTGATTTACCATTTATAACAGATTTAAAGATTGATTTCACTATTTTTGCTGCAACGGCATCTTTTTTTAGCGTATATTTATTGGTCGTATCTTTAAGATAACCGTACGGTGCAAAAGTTATGGAAATTTTTCCTTTTTCCATATTTGCCTGTCGGCTACTAAGTATTTTTCGGCTAAGGTCTTTACTGTACAGGTCGTAAATTAAGTTTCTAAATGGCATATCTAAATTCGATGTGCTCCACTTGTTTTTGCTACTATCATAATTATCATTAACTGCTATAAATCGTATATCCAAGCACGGAAATATGTTTTCTAAGTAGTACCCTACGTCTATGTAATTTCGTCCAAATCTAGATAAATCTTTCACCATTATGCAATTAATTTGTCCTCTTTTCACCTCTTTAAGCAACTCAATAACACCAGGCCTATTGAAATTTGTTCCTGTGTATCCGTCATCTTTAAAAGTGTGAATTTCGTGTGGAATGTCGGCAAATCTCTTTTTAATATCAGACTTAATGATACTTTGCTGACTTGTTATGCTCGAAGAGTCGCCTGGACCATCATCGTCACTGGACACACGCAGATACATAGCTATTTTCAAACTTTCCATAACATTTTACCTCTGTCTTGTTTTCTCCATATTTTTTACAAGATTTTCTAACTCTTCTATATACCTAAATGAAATCTCAACATCATCACCTATGCTTATTTTTTCAATCAACACCACAACAATCTCACGTGTTAAAATCTTATCTTTTCTATATTTTTCAAGAATTTTGTACCAGCAACTCTCCGAAAAGCTGTTTTCAATCTCATTTTTAGATAAAAACTCCTCAATTTTAGCTTTTAGGTCTTGTATTTGTTCTGAAAATAAATTTTTCAAAGTAACGAAATCTTCATCGCAAATATATCCATCGTTATACTTTTCAAACAAATCTTTTTCAAGTTTTTGCTTTTCTTCTAATTTTTTTTGTAAACTGAACAGCTGTCGATTGTCAGTTGCGCTCATTTTTTGTTTTTTATCTAAGAAAGCTTTAATTTTAGATTGTTTACTAAGTTGAACTTTGAATTTATCAGCTACAATTTTCTCCAAATTTTTTTCAGGATAATATTTTCTATCGCACAACCTATCACCAGCAATTTCGTGATTTTGACATAAATAGTGATATTTCAGCGTAGTTGAATTTGCTTTGTATCTACTCATAATTCGTCCACAATCAGCACAATAAACCAAACCTTTGAATATATTTTCGCTAAAATTTTCAGGATTTTTAAGATTTTGCTCGTACTTAGCTCTTTTTTCTTCACGAATACTTTGCGCTTTGTCGAACATTTCTTGCGATATAATAGCCGTGTGTGTACCCTTGTTTATAACGATTTTATTTTCAATATTTCGGTTTTGATTGCTGATAATTGACCTCGAAAAACGCCCACTCACCATATTTCCAGTGTATAAAGGGTTTGTCAGTATTCGTCTTATAATAGATTTGTGCCATATAGCATTTACCTCTTCTTGCTCATTATACAAGCTCAGTCTGTACGCTTTTGGAGGTAAATATTCGCTTTCGTTTAGTCTTTTTGCAATATATAAATCACCGTGTCCGTTAATTGCCATTTCAAAAATCTGCTTTACAACTTCGCACGCATTTTTATCTATAATTAGCGAATTACCTTGCTTAGCATAACCATACGGAGCAAAAGAACCACAAAAATCTCCCCTTTCTTTTTTGATATTATATTGCGATTTAATTTTTTTCGATATATCCTTAGCGTACACCTCGTTCATTAAATTTCTAATAGGTAAAACTAAGCTGTTTGAGGTGTTCGGGTTTTGGCTGTCATAATTGTCAGTTATGGCTATAAATCTAACTTTGAAGAATGGAAATAAATACTCCATATACTGACCAGTTTCTATGTAATTACGTCCAAAACGCGACAAATCTTTCACTATTATGCAATTTATTCTTTGCTTTTTCACATCTTCAATCATTTGCTCAAAATCAGGTCTTTTGAAATTTGTACCAGAGAAGTTTACATCTTGGTAGATTTTATATAACTTTGCATCGGGCATATTTTCAAGATAATTCAGTGCGATATCCTTTTGAGTTTCGATACTTTGGCTTTCTTTTTTTCTTAAATCCTCCACCGAAAGCCTAACGTAAATACCCACTTGATACTTTGCGCTCGATGAATCTATTTTAATTTTCTTTATTGCAGCCTCTCTCTTGCTTAATCTCGCCAATTCTATTCTCCTTCATTTTTAGATTTAGTCAACTGTAATAACTCTGCATATTTATCTTTGTAAAAAAATTCGATTTCTATTTTACTGGTATCGTATATGACGATTTCCCTCACGGTACATACGAGCAAACTTCTTGTAAGTTCGGTTTCCTGTTTAAATTGCCTTAATATATCTATAAAAGATGTATTGGTTTTAAGAGTTTCCATACTTTGTTTTAAATCTTCTTCTAGTTTTTCATTAAATTTTTCCATATTCTCGAGTTTAGACAAATAAATATCGTTGAATTTAGCATAATCATCTGAATTTATCAAGCCATCTTGAAAACTTTCATTCAATCTCAGTCTATGTTCTTGGGTTTTCGATATTTCAATTGCATTATCATTCAACTTGTCTATTATCATTTTAGTTATATTTTCCTTAATTTCATTCGATGACATTTTCTTTAGCTTTTTTTCAGCTTTTAATGTGTTGTTAATTTGCAATTTTATCGCCTTAAAAACAATCTTTGATAACTTTTGCTCATTGAAATAATGATAAGAACAATCTTGGCGAAATTTGTGACCTACACATAGTAAGTAATTATATCGTTTACCGTCAGAAGGAATAACTTTTCTACACATAGGACTGCCACAATCACCACAAACAGCTAACCCAGCGAATAAATGCACTTTATCGCTCAATTTGCCAACTCGTGTATCTTTTCTGCATATATTTTGTACAATATCAAATATTTCTTTATTTACCACTGGTTGATGTGCGTTTTCTTTTATACACCACTCTTCTTGTGGTCTTGCGATAACTTTTTTTATTTTGTGATTTGGCGTCGTCGTTTTACCTTGAACCAAGCGACCTATGTAAACTGGATTTGTTAAAATTCGTCCTACCGTTTTAGATGTCCACTGCGACACTGCTTTTTGTTTAAACGGCATATTATAATTATCGTTGTTAGATATTTTGTAGTCATAAGGAGGTTTCTCGCCTCTTGCGTTTAATAATTTGGCTATTCCGTTGTTGCTATATCCTTCAATTTTCCACTGAAACATTTCTCTTATCACCGATGCTGCGTATTTGTCTGGTACTAATTGGTTTTTGTTTTCAGTATTTTTCTTATATCCATACATAGCAAATGCACCTACGAAGTCTCCTCTTTTTCGCTTAATCTCAAACTGACTGCGTATTTTTATTGAAAGATCACCCGAATAAGCATCATTCATCATATTTTTAAAAGGAACTACTACTTCATTAGTACTTGTTTGACTTCGAATTGAATCATAGTCATCATTTATAGCGATAAATCTAACATCTAAGAATGGAAAAATTTCGTCGAGATATCTGCCAACTTCTATGTAATTTCTGCCTAATCTTGATAAGTCTTTTACTATAATGCAATTTATATTACCATTTCTCACTTCTTCCATTAGTTTTTTAAACCCAGGACGTGAAAAATCAACACCACTAAACCCGTCATCTTCGATTTCCAAAGACAGACGGATTTCTGGTGTTGATTTAATATATTCGCGTATTAATTCTTTTTGATTTATTATACTGTTGCTTTTCGTTCCTTGCTCATCTTCTCTAGATATTCTAGAATAAGACGCGCAGTTCCATTTTGTTTCGTTTAATATTAGCATATTGCCTCCTTGATTGTTTTGTGTTTAAATCAACCAAGGATTTTGCTTATTTAATCTTATTTTACCTGATAATAGTATAACATTTTATACTCTATACGTCCAGATAAATTTGGTTGAATTTAATATAATGAATCTATGTATCCTTTTAGTCTGTCCTCTATTGTGATATCGGTGTCGCTAAATCTCATTTTAACAACTACACCTTCACACTTTATAAAATAAGGATTTTTGCCGTCTATAATGCAATCTTCTAGCAATGTATCGGAATTAATATCAACGTTATCTAAGTCAAATATCTCGTCATTGCATATTTCGTCAATATCTACATTTGCCATTTCAATTAGTTGTCCGTTTAATGTCATTTCATCACCACTCTCCTATTTAATAATTATGGTCGCAGTTTTTCTTTTATGCTAAAAAATAATCCTCATCTTTTTTATTCAAAATAAACTGTCGAACGTCATCAAGCTCTGACGTAACACTTATCGGTGGCAATGCATTTATAATTTCGTTGTAATATCGCTTGTCTGCTCGAAAATCTAAAATCGAAAACACGCAGGTGTCGTTCTCACGTCTAACTCCTCTGCCTATCCATTGTCTTAGCTTGATTATCATATTCGGAATAATGTCCTTGTTTAAAAATTGCTCAAAATCCTGTTTTTGTTCTAACTCATACACACTCGTCGCATTAGGAATTGGAAAAGGAAGTTTTACTATAATCAAGCTAGACAAAACATCACCAGCAATATCTATACCTTCTCCAGCACTATCACTTGCAAAAAGCACACCATTTCCACTGTTTTTGAAGTCATTTATTACGGTCATATCGCCTTTTTTCATACAAAATAGAGGAAAAATCAAATTTCTTTTACTTATTTCTAAAAAGGTACGCTCCATTTGTGTGTATGATGTAAATAAAATCATTGTATGCCCAAAAGTTGCCTGTATAAGTCTTTCTATCTCCTCAACAATGCTTTGAAAATACACGTTACTATCATTTTCAGAAAACCGAAGTTTGTCGGGCAAGTATAAAAGTGCTTGTTTTTTGTAGTCAAACGGTGATGTTGTTGACATTTTCAAAATCTTTCTATTTGTCATATCTAGTCCAGAAATATGCTCTAAATATGAAAAGTCACCTCGAACGGATATTGTACCTGATGTCATAATTATTGGCATATCGATACTCCATAAATCAGTGTTCATTTGCTTAGAAACATTTTTCGAAATTGCACGTAGTTGAGTTTTTCCTTGTTTCCATATAATATATTCTTTCGGATGCGAAAAAATTTGCAATTTACTAATTATTTTATCAATGCTAAATCGAACCTTTCTTACCTCTGGCTTTTTTATATTAAAACTAAGTTCGTTTTTGTTTTTTAAGGCTAGTAAGCTTGATATAATGAACGATATCTTATTTTTGGTTTCGATATCTAGCTCTACAATACCATTATTTGGGTATTTATTCGAAATTATTTGAAATATAGTGCTATTTTCTTTTTGGATTTTTTGCAGTACATCTCTAAATTTGTATGTAACTTTTTGTATTTGCTTTACGATGTCAGGTATGTCGGTTTCATAAAGTTTAATTCCGTACATATCACGCATAACTTCTGGAAATTTATGTGCTTCATCAATTATTATTGATTCAAAATCGGATAATAACGCTGTATTAGTATGCTTTTTCGCAAGTAAATGAGCTATTAAATAGTTGTGATTGACTATTTGAAAATCATAATTATTTATTTTACATCTTTGAAGAAACATTTTATACCTACATTGACACTTATAACCACAATTTTCGCTACAAACATCAACGCAAATCCTTTGTTTCACGTATTTAGATATATCCAAGTTATCTAAATCAATTATATTTTTTTCGTTTTTTATTTTGTACAGATAATTTACAATTTTATCATTATCGTAAAATACTATGGAGTTTAAATATCCATTCAACTTTTTCTCGCAAATATAGTGACTTTTCCCCTTCCTAAGCACATATTTCAAATCGGTATTTTTCAGTTTTTCTTGCTTTAATATTTTAGATATACTTGGTATGTAATCCTCGGTTAAAGCCTTTTGCAAAGCTATTGTAGAGGTTGAGATTATCGTGCTTTTACTATTGTTATCAAACAAATTATTTACTGCTACAGCAAGTATGTAAGCGTGGGTTTTACCCGTTCCGACTTCAGCCTCGCACAGGGCAAGCAAATTTTTTTGCAGTGCTTTTAGCATAGTTTTCGATAAGTCTAACTGTTGTTCTCTATATCTTAAATTTTTACGTGGTAGCACATCTTTAAATATCTTTTCTAATAGAAGTTCTGCTCTTTTGTCATTGCTTTCAAGCATTATAGGCAGTATTTGTGAAAAATCGCCTAATTTATCTACTTTTTCTTTCAAAATATAAAAGTTTTTCTTTTGTATTGGATTTTTTCTTGATGTAAGATGATATGTTTTAAAATCTTTTGGATCTACTATACTATAGCTATACCCTTTTGTAGTTTGTTTTTCTATTAAAATCGCTGAATTTATGAAACCAACTATTTTTTCAGGTTCTTTTAATATGCCTAATTCATTAAGCATTTCCGTTATATCTGCAAAATATATATTTTCCATCTTCGCACCTCTCTTATTTTGTTCATTCAAGCAACACGGTATGTGACACAATTGAATTCATATCACAAACTGCTACTGCTTGATAGTTTTTTTAATGAGTGTATAAAAGTCTTGATAGTTAGTCGCTCGTATCATAACGTTTTTTATACACTCTATTCACTTTTCAAGATTCGTGTAATTCTTGAAAATATTACACCATACGTCCCCGAAACGGCTTAGTGTTGCATATATTTTGCAAAAAATTTAGCAAAAGTTTATATAAAGTTTAAAAATCACGCATTTTTTCGTCCTGAAAAGACTAAAATTCATTAAATTGTATTTCTATTTGTTTTCACATATTTTGTTTTTTCGAGATATATTATACGGTAAAAAAACTTGGATAGTTGATGAAATCTCACCAAATCCAAGTTTCTTATACATTTTGCAGTGTTAAGGCTTAAAACCTTACACCTTATATCGGAATTTTATCTTACAGTTTTTTTATATTTAGCAAGTTTTTTCTCAATCAGTTTAAAAGAGCGACTAATCGTACTAGCTTCGACCTCCTCCATTATTGCAATTTTACGCATCGTTAATCCTAAAACATAATACTTTATGAAGCGATCCTGTTGCTTTTTAGTTAATCTTTTACCTTTTAAAAGCTCATTTACAATTCGCAGATTATTAGATTGTTCTTCTGTTAAAGTGAAATTTTCATACTTTAAAAGCTCACTTCGTATTGGTGATTCTTGGGTTTTATGTTCTTGTTCGAAAAATTGTTCCTCTGCTGAAGTTTTTATTATTGTTGGTTCATAATCGAAGCTGTCTAGAGAAATTTTCTTTTTGTTGTGTTTCGTATCGTTTTTATCAGTATTATGATAATTTTCATCAGAAAAAGCTTTCCATTCTTCAAAGTCACCTGATGTTAAGTGTGGATTTTCTAGCAAAAATTTCTCTAAAGAAATCTCATCTTGAGTGGCATCTGCAAAGTTATATACTATATTTTTACTGTTTTTATTTTTAGCGAAGTCGCTTTTATTATATTTCATTTTTCATCCGTAATTGTTTGAATTTATAATCGAATTCAACTAATGCGGAGGTGATCTGCAACCAAAGGAACTTCTATTTTTAGGCAAAAAAATACAGCCAGTTACACGCACCCGTGGAGTGTAACTGGCTGTTTGGGGAAAATTATATTTCATTTTTCTTTTCGGTTTCTTGACTTTATTTACAGTCTTTTTTATATAAAAAATAGTGCTGTAAAGTTCATTGTAAAATAAGTTAATGTGTCACTTTTTCCTTCAATCTGTTATAGTTTCAATATTATAACATACTTTTTGTATTTTATTTGCCAGTTTTTTCATATTTTACAAAATGATTATACAAAAAACTATGTTTATTCATAGAAAAAGACCCCAAACGTTATGTTTGAGGTCTAAGACTGCAAAAATTGTTTTTAATTGCAGTTATGTTAAATTTTTTGCTGTAAAGGTAACCCCAAGCACACCTTGACAAAAACAAAGTGTTCAACTTGAACACCAAACAAAAACCCGCCTCAATTTTTGTAGTGTGTAGTGACCCCAAAAAGTTAGACTTTATAGTGTAGCGACGAAAGTTGCTACACTATTTTTATGCAGCTTGATGTTTTAGCCTGTATTCCACAGGACTAAAATAGCCAAGTTTTTGCTTTGTTCTTTTATGATTGTAATAATAAATATATTTTTATATTTCTGATTTCAACTCATCAAAACTGTAGAATGTGTTACCATAATAAATCTCTTGTTTTAAAATTCTGAAGAAATTTTCCATGATAGAATTATCAAGACAATTACCTTTACGCGACATACTTTGGAATATTTTGTTTTCTTTAAGCGTGTTAGAATATGCTTTCATTTGATATGCCCAGCCTCTATCAGAGTGAAAAGTTCTTCTGTATTTGCAGTCATCTGTTACTTTTATTGCTTGATTTAAAGCTTTTATAATACCAGTAGCAGACGGCTTTTGAGTAATGCTATAACTTAAAACTTCACTG
>JAWXUP010000162.1:0-2492 GCA_044426345.1 Clostridia bacterium
CATCGGTATCGGTATCAGCATCGGTATCGGTATCGGTATCGGTATCTGTAGTTGTTTCTATGATGGTTTCCATTGCTGTATCTTGTGTTGTTTGGGCTTCTTGTTCGATAGCAACACTAGCCACTTGGACATCTTGAACTGCTTGTTCTTCGGCTAAACGGATTTCGCTTTGCGATATAACTTCTTCTGTCAAAGATGTCTCACTTGTTTCGAGAATTTTTTCTAAAAGACCATCTTCGTTTGCAATTGCTTGTAATTCAAAACCTGAATAGTCAGCTTCTGTTGTAGATATGATTACTATTTCAGTAGTGCCAGAGCTTGTGTCGTGTGTTGCGATACCTTCTTGACCAGCAGAAATAGTTGTTGTTTTTAGTGCATCGGTATTCGTGTCAATTGCACCACTATTACTAATAGCAGTAGTTTCTACGGTAGTAACGGTTACAGAACCTGAGTGAATACGAGTCCTACTTTGGTCAGAGCCGTTGCTCCATACAGTACCAGATGTACCACGAATCCCTGTAACTGTTGTAGATGTACGAACGCTCATAGTTTCGGTGTCAGATAGAGGAGCACTAACATTGAAGAAAATGCTACCAGATTCTACTAATAATTCTAGATTAGAACCTTGTTGTCGTATTGTACACGTAGTAAGAGCATCTAATTTAATTGCTTTTGAGTCATCTAGACTGACATAAGCATAGCTAGAATTAGACGTAGTGATAGAATATCCGTTTAAAAGGCGCATATTTTCACTTGCAGTCATTGTTCTGCCAGCAGAGTTTGTTATGGTAATTGTTCCCACTAGTGATTCTAATCTAAGAACGGAACCAGTGGCACTATCAGCAGCCAATGCTGTTGCGCTGAAAGTAATAACCATCAGTGCAGTGAGAAGTAAAGTTAAAAATCGTTTCATAATCCCTCCGTAATATGCTCTTGTTTAAGTTAATATATGATATAACTTTCATAGTGTAAGATAATAAAATTATATACTGTTTAGACAAAAAATACAAGCAAAATAAACTTTTTTGCGTAAAAAAATATAATAAAGTATATGTTAGATATGAACAAAAGATTGAATAGGTTTTTTAAAAGTGTAAATTATATGATTTGAAACGTAAATTATGGAATTAAAACCTTGAAATTTAACATTTTTTACAGTATAATGAAAATACGTATATCAATATTTATGTGAGAAAAAAAGCACTTTTATTCTCACAAAAACAAAATAACCAACAGGAGGAAAATTAATGAAAAAAATACTTAGTATAATACTAGCATTGTCGATGGTGCTTACAATGCTACCAACGGTTGCGTTTGCTACGGAGACGGATGGTTATGAAGCGTGCGTAATCGCTTCAGATGGCACAACAATAACTTACTATGAAACTCTACCCAATGCAGTGGCGGCAGCAAAGGATACTGACACGGTAAAAATGCTGTCCGACAGCAGTTCTGGCACTGACTCCACTACTTTGATGTTTAAATCCACCACAACCATTGATTTTAATGGGTATCAAGTTAAGACAAATAATTCACAAGTGGAGAATGGCGTCACCTTGACCATGATGGACAGCAGATCGAGTACTGCGAGTGGTTTTACAGTATCTTTACAGAATTCGGGTACTTTAAATTGGAACGGAGGTAACATCAAAGTATTGGCGTTAGCCTCAAGTAGCAGTCCCACCACTAACCTAAGTTTTGAACCAACAGATTCAACCGAGATTAGAATAATGGATAATTTAGGCAATGCTGTCAGCACACTTACGGAAACTGTCAAGTTTATCACCTTGGGAGATGATATGGACTATGATGATACCAACTTTAACATTAAAACATTTAGCAACTACATAATTGTCCAATCTGGAAATGATTACTACGTTGCACCGACTTTATCTGCAGATATTGAGTTAGCAGAAGATGCACAATACGATAGCAAAACCACTGCAACTGTTACATTTAGTAACCTAGACTTAGACGATGGCATATTTGTAAAAACAGCTACTATTTATGCACAAGGTACAAGTAGTGACGTTGTAGTTGGTACAATTGATGTTGAAAATGGTGTATCAACGTATACAGATGTAGAAATCGACCTTACCGATGAGGATATCATTTTGAGTGGTGATGACGGTTTAGATGTTGACTTATATATTGAATTTACTTTAGCAGATGATGTTAATATAATCACTGATGATGTAAGCAAAAAAATGGCTATCCAAACCTTCGCTTTGGACAAACACACTCTTGTTTTCGATATTTCTGGAACACAATATGTGTACGATGGTACAGAAAAATCTATAGCTATCGATAGTACAGAGAGTAAATTAACCAAAGATGATTTTAACATTACTTACTATGAAGTAGATACGGACACACCTTTTCTTAATCTCACTTTACGTACACGATATAGAATATTGCTTTTGAGATATGACCAAAACTTGCTTTTTTTAATTGATAAAATCATAAATTAACCGTCCTTTCTTGATTTTGGG
>JAWXUP010000163.1:0-2434 GCA_044426345.1 Clostridia bacterium
GGTTTTAGCGAATGAACGTGGCGAAAACTACGTGGATTCAGGTGTGAAAATTCTTATTGCTGTAGTGCTGGGAGCCCTGTTACTTGCTGGACTTTACACGCTTTTTAATGACACAATTATGCCAACTTTAGAACAACGTATCGAAGAAATGTTCGACTACGCCGGATAGGAGAAATTAGAATGAAAATCAATGTAAAAATTAGTGATATTCGTGAAAATTCTACGCTTCGAGCATACGCAACAGCGACCTTAGATGACAGCTTTATGATTACTGGAATTCGTGTCCTAAATGGTAAGCACGGAAACTTTGTTGCAATGCCAAGCTACAAAAACGCTAAAGGCGATTACGTAGAATATTGCCACCCTGTTACAAAGGAATTTAAGAAAGAATTTGACTCTGCAATCCTCGATGCCTTCTCTCAAAAACAACTCGACGATCTTTCAGAAGACGAACTACCAGACTGGCTACAAGGTCAGTCAATGTAATGGATTTTTTATTCGTATCAGCCTTGCTCTACGCTAGTTACAACGATGTTAAAAAGCGAGAAATACCTGACAAAGTTTGCCTTTTCATCGCACTGCTCTCGCTCTTTAATTTCCATATTTTCGGAATATTTTCAGCGTTGCCATTTCTAGTCGCAGCGCTGATTGCTCCAAGCCATATGGGTGGTGGCGACATAAAGCTCGTTGCCGTCGCAAGCCTTTATCTCGGCTTTTGGACTACGATTTATGCTTTAATAATCGGCTTGAGTTTAAGTTCTATTATCCACTACTCCATCGCGTTTTTTTACAAAAACAAAAGCAAAATGATACCACTTGCACCATTTTTGAGTGCAGGTTTTATCATTTCACTAATAATTTAGGAGGAATTTAATGAAAATTCTAAAAAACAGAACGATTTTAGGTATCGTTTGCATAATTTTATCGCTAATAATTTGCTTTGGAATTACTCCGATTTTCAACGACTCGCTAAGCCAAAAAGTTGAAATTGTAAGAGTAAAAACTGACATTTCAGAAGGTACGCAAATTACGTCAAATATGCTCGAAAGTGTCGAAGTTGGTGCGTATAATCTGCCGAACAACGTTGTTTTAACTACCGATACCGTAATTGGTACGTATGCATTAGCAGATTTTTCAGTCGGCGACTATATTTTAAGCGACAAAGTGTCAAACGAAATTCAAGCTAAAAACTCATATTTGTACAACCTTGACGGCTCAAAGCAAGTAATTTCCGTTAGTATTTCATCATTTGCAAACGGACTTTCTGGAAAGCTTGAAAGTGGCGATGTCGTGTCAATCATCGCACCAGATTACAACGGACTCGGAGAAACCGTTATCCCAGCTGAACTTACGTATGTCGAGGTGATTTCGGTGACTTCTAACAGTGGTTATGATTCAAACACTAACGAAAATTCAACCGATGATGATATAGAATTACCAGACACCATAACACTTTTAGTGACACCAGAACAGTCAAAATTACTTGCAAAACTTGAGTCTGACGGAGAAATTCACGTGTCGCTCGTCTATCGTGGACTAACTGAAAACTGCGAGCAGTTTTTAGCAATGCAAGATGAGATTTTACAGCAATTACTTATAGAAGAAACCGAAGAAACTACAGAAATCGCTGAAGAAATTACCGAAACCGAACAAATCGAGGTGGATTAATGCTTAATTTTAAGAAAAATACCATCTTTTCTCGTGAAAAGTCCGAAAATTCAACCGAAAACATAACAGACAATGGAGTTTTAGCCGTCTGGGGTACTCCGTCGAGTGGAAAAACCATCGTTTCGGCTAGAATTGCAGATTATTTAGCGAGCGAAAAGAAAAACGTTGTGCTACTTTTGTGCGACGATACTGCTCCGATGCTACCTTGCATAATCCCACCGACCGAGCTTGAAATCGAGAAATCGCTCGGCAGTATTTTGGCAGTTCCGACTGTCACTGAAAACATCGTTCGTCACAATATGATTACACTAAAACACAACTCCCACCTATCTTTAGTCGGTATGCTCAAAGGTGAAAACGAATACACTTACGCACCATATACAACCATTCAAGCCGAGCAACTTATCGACGTTTTGCGTGAAATCGCAGATTTTGTGGTTATTGATTGCAGTAGTTATATCGCAAACGACGTGCTGTCAGCAGTGGCTTTGAAAGAAGCCGATGACGTGTTGCGATTAGTGAATTGCGACCTAAAATCTATCAGCTATCTATCAAGTCAACTTCCATTAATTCGCAACAATAGCTTCGATATGGAACGTCAATACAAGGTGGCAAGCAACGTAAAACCGAATCAAAGTATCGACAAAATGTCTGGTGCGTTGGGCAATGTAACTTTCACTTTGCCACACTCAAGCGAGATTGAAGAAATGATTTTACAAGGTAATTTATTCGCCGAACTTAGCCTTAAAAATAGTCGAGATTTTCG
>JAWXUP010000164.1:0-2414 GCA_044426345.1 Clostridia bacterium
GAGTTCTTTTGCAAAATCTTCGCTTGCAGAGTGCTTGTAATTATCGAGAATTTTCAGCACATCACGACTGTTTTTAAGCTCTTGCGTGATGGTTGACACAAATCTTGGTAGTTCATTTTCGATTTTCTCACGTTTTTCTTTAATCATATTGTCAGCTTTTTGGGTTTCTTTGAAGTAAATTAAAATGCTCAAAACAACGAAAACTGGCGACAGTAACGGAAATATAATCAAGCACGGAATTGCAAAAATTCCAATCAAAAGTGCCTTGACTATCGCATTTGCAGTGTATTCTTGTGGAGTTTTGTTAATTCCACTGGCGATTAAGGTGTTTTTCAAGCGAATTTCTTTATATTCGTTAAGTTTTATGAATTTTGATAGTTTTAATGTAAGATTTGCAATATGCACGTCTAAACTGCTAACTTTTTTCTTGTTTGTTTGACTTGCACTCGCAATTGCTTTGCTAGTTTTTAATGTCGGAAGTTTGAGCAAATCGGCTGTTAAAAGGAATAATCCCAAAGCTACAAAACCACCGAAAAGTATTATTAAAATCTGCATGCTACCTCCTATACTCAATCGGCTGAGTAAGCCTTACGACGTTTGCAAACGACACGAAAATCGCCACACCACAAATCGCAAGAACTATCTGACCGACCACCGTGTGCATCAGTGTGTCATACCAGTCGGAATTTAGAAAATACAGCAGTGGAATGTTGCCGACAACAAGTGCTACCATCGTCAAAAACTCCTGTCTTGGTGCGACTACCAAAGTTTCAAGTTCAGCATTCACAATTCGCATATCAGATAATTTATTGGTAATGGGGTTGAGTGTATTTTTCAAACTTCTGTCGGATTGGCACAAGATAATAGCATCGCACCATTCGTGAAATACTGGGTTCTCGACTTTGCTTTTCATATCAAACAACGCTGACACGATGTCAGGGTCGACCATTTTCACACGGTACAAAAAGCTGTTGAACACCGAGTAAATTGGTGGGTTTAAGTAGCTGATATTTTCTTCAACTGCAGTCACGATGCTCTCGCTTCGAAGGTAGCCAGTAGTTATGATTGACAGTGCAGTTTCAAGCTCGTTTGCGATTTGATTTTTAAAGTGAATTTGAGTAAGTTTTACGTACCAAAACGGAAGAAACATAAAGCCTAAAGCCAGCACTGGAGCTAAAAACCAGTTGCCCATACTTATCGCAACCGAGCCACCGACGATAAATAAAACACTTGAAATTATTGTAATTTGCGAGTATTTGTTTGCTCTACCTGTTATTTCTAAAATTCCTTTGATTTCAGTGATTTCTCGCCTTAAAAAGCCGACTTTCTTGCGATTTGTCGTTTCTTTTAGGTTATCTTTTATGGTTTGTGGTCGATTTTCAAAGTTTTCAAAGATATTTTGGAAAATATCGAGTATTGATATGCGAAATAGTACAAAAAAGCCTGTTACCAATGTGGCACAAGCGAATAGTAGTATGAAATTCATTAAAAATCTCCTTTCCACGTTTCAATATCCTTCATCGGCATACCATTTTCGAGTAGTCTTTTCGCCAAACTGTCAGATATTCCACTGACTTTTTCATGCTGTCCTTCAATTATGAATTTACCGTCTTGAATAGTGTTTTCCGTGATGTTGTACCTAAACAAACTACGGTAATTTCGACTGTTATCTGGCAGAATTTCAATTTCCATAATCTCCATCATTCGACGTTGTTTGTTCTCGAGTTGCTTACAAAAAACTATGATTGGATACGCCTCCGTGACGTATTGCATAAGGGTTTCGTCGCCAATATCCACAGCACGTTTACACAGCGACACCATACGTCGAGGCACTGCTTCGCACGAAATTGCGTGAATTGTAGTCAACACTGCAATGCCAGTTCGAGCAGCCTCTTGGGCTGCATTTGCCTCAGCACCACGCATTTCTCCAACCACCGAAATATCTGGGTTAAATCGTAGCATAATGTCAAGGAGCATCGTCTGGTCAATCCTTTGTTTGTCGTTGTCGGACTCACGAGTCAGCGTATGAATTACCGAGTTTGTAACGTTGCCATGTTTATCGGTTTTCACCAAATCAAGCTCACGAGAGCCATTTTCTATAGTGTAAACACGCTTATTCGACGGAATTGTCGTAAGTAACCAACCTAACGTAGTAGTTTTACCACTAGAGGTAGCACCAGCCACGCAAACTGACACGCCATATCGAATTATGGTACTTAGAAAATCAAGCATTTCTTCGGTCGCAGTGCCACTGTCAACAAAATCGGATTTTTCCATAGATTGAGGGTTTACGATACGAATTGAGGCTGAAATACCGACATCTTCGTCGACAATTGGTGTTTTCATCACTGCAATACGAATATTTTTGCTCAAATGCCCTAAAACTATCGGTTGTGCATTATCTAGCACCATTC
>JAWXUP010000057.1:0-16132 GCA_044426345.1 Clostridia bacterium
TATGGGTGCTGGTGTTAATATGGCGCAAGGTTTGGAACGTACAAATGACGGTAGCATAAATTTTGCATTCGTAGGCGACTCAACATTTTTCGCATCGGCTATAACTGGTGTTGTAAATGCTGTTTATAATCAATCTAATATGGTACTTATCGTGCTTGACAACTCAACTACAGCGATGACTGGTAACCAACCTCACCCAGGTACAGGTGTTACTATGATGGGCGATGTGGTCGAAAAAATCGCTATCGAGCCTATCCTTACAGCTATCGGTGTGAAATCTGTGCAAACGGTAAATCCACTTGATTTAGAGACATCAATGAAAGCTGTGAAACTCGCTGCAAGTACAAAGGGTGTGTCGGCTATTATATTTAAAGCTCCGTGTATCGCAGTAGCAAAACCAAAACCAGCATTTGAAGTTCATCAAGATGCGTGTATTCAGTGCAAAGAATGTATCACGCAAATCGGTTGCCCAGCTATCGTTTTAAAAGACGGCTTGGTGGAAATAGAAAAATCACTTTGTTATGGTTGTGGACTTTGTTCGCAAGTGTGCGATATTAAAGCGATTGTGAGAGGTGAGTAGTATGCAAAAAAAAGACTGTTTATTATGTGGTGTTGGTGGACAAGGAACAATTCTTGCCTCAAAATTAATTGCTGACGCAGCACTTTTACAAGGATATAGAGTACGTGCCAGCGAAACTATCGGTATGTCGCAACGTGGTGGTAGCGTGGTGAGTCACGTTCGTGTTGGAGAAAATGTACACGCACCGATGATTCCGTTTGGTTCTGCTGACGTGATTATTGCGTTTGAACCAGCCGAGGCAGTTCGAGCGTTACAATATTTGTCAAAAGATGGTGTGCTTGTAGTGTCAAAAAAAGCTGTAAAACCTGTTACAGCAACGCTGTCAGCATCTGATTACGACGGAACAGAAATGATAGAATATTTAACATCGCAAGTATCAAAACTTGTAGTTATAAATACCGATGAAGTACTAGAAAAAATCGGCTCTAGCAAGGTGCTAAACGTAGTTCTTTTGGGTGCTGCAGCAGCATCTGGAATGCTTGGTTTTACGCTTGAACAAATGGGTCAAGCTATAGAACAACGTGTGCCAGAGAGATTTTTAGAGCTTAATCGCAAAGCATTGCAAGAGGGTGCAAAAATAGGAGGACAAATTTAATGGAAATGAAACCAGAGCAATTGAAATTAATACAAGAACAACTTACAAGACTGACAAGCCAAGATTGTTTTTATAAAAGACACTTTGAAGGTATCGACGTGTCAAAAATCCAGTCTAAAGAAGATTTTGAAAAGCTTCCATTTACGTGGAAAGGTGACCTTCGTGATGCATATCCATTAGGTTTACAAGCAGTGCCAGACGAGGAAATAATTCGTATTCACTCATCATCAGGTACAACAGGTACGCCAGTAATAATCCCTTACACAAAACAAGACGTTGACGATTGGGCAGAAATGTTCGCGCGTTGTTACGAAACTGTTGGAATGACAAATTTAGATAGAGTACATATCACACCGGGTTATGGTCTTTGGACAGCGGGAATTGGTTTCCAAAATGGAGCAGAACGCTTAGGTGCTATGGTTATTCCGATGGGGCCTGGTAATACAGACAAGCAACTTCGTATGATGATGGATATGAAATCTACAGTGCTTTGTGCGACTTCATCTTATGCATTACTGCTTGCAGAAGAAATTGCAAAACGTGGCATAAAAGATAAAATCTGCCTTAAAAAAGGTGTTATTGGCTCTGAAAGATGGGGCGAAAAAATGCGTAAACGTATAGCTAGTGAACTAGGTGTTACGCTTTATGACATTTACGGACTTACTGAAATTTACGGTCCAGGTATCGCTATAAGTTGTGACGAAGACGACGGTATGCACTATTGGGACGACTTTATTTACATCGAGATAGTTAACCCAAAAACTGGCGAGACTGTACCAGATGGTGAAATCGGCGAAATAGTAATTACAACGCTTAGAAAACAAGGCGCACCACTAATTCGTTACCGTACACACGATTTATGTCGAATTTTGACAGGTGAGTGTGCTTGTGGCAGTAAATATCCACGTTTGGACGAAATTTTAGGCAGAACAGACGATATGGTTAAGGTTAAAGGCGTTAATATTTTCCCAAGTCAAATTGAGGAAATGTTGAAAGAAGTTGACGGAGCATCGAGCGAATATCAAGTAATGATTGACCATTTGAATGGTAAAGATATTATGACGTTGTTTGTGGAAATCCAACCTGATGCTAATGCGTATATGATGGAACTTATGATAGGCGATAAATTCAAACAAAAAATCGGTATTCAAGCAGTGATAAAACCAGTTGAGTTAGGTGATTTACCACGTAGTGAGAAAAAAACTACACGTATTTACGATAATAGATATTAAATTGCATAAAAACCAATGCACCCTGTAGGGGCGAACATTGTTCGCCCGTTGCTAGATGAAAAAATTTCGCACAAAAAAATGAAAAAATGTAGGGGACGGCGTCCTCGACGTCCCGTTGCACGCTGTAAAATACCATACAGCAATAAATAATACGGTGTAAACTCCCTCAGTCACTGCGGTGACAGCTCCCTCGGAGAGGGAGCCAAGGGGGAAAGACTCTCTCTTTGACGGAGGGAGCGAGCCACGTAATAAAAATAGTTGTAATATCATAAATTTAATGTACGAAATATGACGGGTGAGCAATGACCACCCGTACGATTTTGATTTACACAAAATTTATTAGATGGAAACTAAAAATAAAGGAGTTACTTTTATGAAAACAAAAGAACAATATGGTGGACTGTACGCAGCATCAATTACTGCGTTTGATACAAAAGGAAATCTAGACGGCGACGCGCTTTTGAAAGTTATGACACGAAATATCGATGAAGGTGGCAGTGGTCTTTTCGTTGGTGGTAGTAGTGGTGAGTGTTTCTTACTTAGTGAAACGGAAAGAATAGCGTGCTTTGAAGTTGGTGCTAGCTTAAAAGACAGAGCGAATTTAATAGCTCACGTTGGTGCAATATCAACAGACGAGGCTATACGTTATGCAAAATCTGCAAAACAAATGGGTTATGACTTCGTAGCAGCGACTGCACCATTTTATTATGGTTTTTCATCAAAAGAAGTTTGTCAGTATTATTATGACATCGCAAAAGAGGCCGATGTGCCAGTGATTATCTATAATTTCCCAGGAAATACACACCGTGAGTTTGCATTATCAGACCCTAACTTTGTAGAACTTTTCAAAAGCGATGCGATAGCTGGTTTCAAACAAACAAATTACAACCTGTTCCAAATGGAACGAATTTTGAATATCAACCCAGATTTGCTTGCGTTTAATGGCTTCGACGAAACTATGGTTGCAGGTCAGGCTTTGGGTGCTATAGGTTCGATTGGTAGTACATTTAATATGATGTTACCTCATTATAAAAAAATCTATGATTTAGCTAGCCAAGGCAAAAAAGAAGAGGCATTAGCATTGCAAATTAAAGCTAATAATTGTATGGAGGCTATGTGTAGCGTTGGATTAATTGCAGCGATAAAATACGTTTTAGGAGCACAAGGATATCCAGTGGGCGACCCAAGACGTCCATTTACACCACTAAATGATGCACAAAAACAATACGTAGATGATGTTTTAGCGAAAAATTTATGTAATTAATTATAGTCTGTAGGGCGAACATTGTTAGTCCGTGACACGCTGTAAAATATCGAAAATGAAATATATTACGCAGTAAACTCCCTCAGTCACTGAGGTGACAGCTCCCTCGGAGAGGGAGCCAAGGGGAAAAGACTCCCTTTTCGAGGGAGCTGGCAAAATCTTTGATTTTGACGGAGGGAGTGGAGCCACGCAATAAAATTGGCTTTAATGCTATAAATTAAAAAAGGGGAGAGTATATGAAAATTTCATATAACCAAGCTTGTGGTTTGGGTTGCTCAACCCTTGAACAGGATTTAATTTTAACAGAGCAAGTAGGTTTTGATTTCATCGAAATAAGGTTGGATATGCTGAAAAAATATCTTGAAAACCATACGCTTGAAGATTTAACATACTTTTTTGAAAATAGCACAATAAAACCACACGCTATAAACGCGATTTACGTTTATGATGAATTTTTGTCGGAAAATGACGATTTGAGCAAACAAGAAGAATTGTTAGCAGAATTTGACTTCGCTTGCGATGTGGCTCGAATGATTAAATCTAATCACATAATTTTAGTACCACCACTGCAAAGAGACGGTGGTCCTTATATTGCGAATGGGCGAGATACATTCGAAAACTGTACACGAATATTAAAAAAACTGGCAAAAAGAGCCGAAGACGTTAAAATTTGCTTTGAATTGGTCGGATTTGACCGAAGTAGCGTTCGTTCAATCGAAGATGCTAAAGCAATAGTGGAGAGTGTGAATTTACAAAACGTCGGTTATGTTATGGACTCTTACAACATATATTTAAACGGTGGTACAAATGATTTTTCCGAGCTTAAAATTATAGATGTAAGTAAACTATTCGCAGTGCATTTGATGAGTGGTGATGATGTTTGCGAAAGTGAGCGTGGTCAAGATAAACGATGCTTTTGTGGTAACGGTGTAGTTGATACGGATAATTTTTTACGGATATTAAATCAAATTGGATACGATGGAATGGTGTCTGTGGAAACGTTTAGACCTGAATATTGGTCAAAAACTCCAGAATGGGTCATAAATGAGGCTTATCAAACGACAAAACAAGCATTACAAGGAAAGTAATAGGAGAAAAAAGTTATGAAAATAAAACCACAAGCAAAAAAAGTATTTGCGTTATGCCTTGCGATGATGCTTGCAATTTCGATGACAGCGTGTAATCAAACAACAACAGAAATCGAAAGTATTTATGCAAACCAAGAAAACTGGGCGTACTTTGCTGATTCGAAAAATGAAGAAAGTCTAGCAGATTGTTTTTTTGTTGCACCGACAGTGTATTTCGCTCAAGATGAAGTGTACAATATGTCGCTTGATAACGAAACAGTAAAAGCAGATTTTTTGGGTGCATCAAATATGGAGCGTGGAATTTACGATGAACTTTGCACTATGTATGCACCGTATTATTCGCAAGTTGCTCTTGAAGTTTACGAAATGGACGATGAAAGTTGTGCAGAACACTTAGAAATTGCTTATCAAGATGTTCGCGAAGCTTTTGTTTATTATATGGAAAATGAAAACGATGGTGCACCGATAGTTTTGGCTGGATTTTCGCAAGGTGCTGATATGTGTATTAGATTGCTGAAAGAATTTTTTGGTGAAGAAGAATACCAAGAAAAATTGGTTGCTTGTTACGCTATAGGTTGGGGAATTACGCAAGAAGAAATCGACGAATTTCCTCATTTGAATATGGCGCAAAGCGAAACTGATACAGGTGTTATCATTACATTTAACAGCGAGGCTGAAGGTATTGAAACATCGCTTATGGTACCTGAAAGCACGCTTGCTATAAACCCATTAAATTGGACTACAACTAGTGAATATGCTAGTGCTGAACTGAATTTAGGCACTTGTTTTACAGACTATTCAGGTGAAGTTACAGCTGAAATTCCGCAATTAACAGGAGCGTATTTAGACGAAAATCGTGGCACATTAATTCTTGATGATACAATTACACCTGCTGATTATCCACCAGTTTTGGATATTTTTGAAGACGGTATTTATCATCTTTATGACTATTTATTTTTCTATAGAAACTTACAAAACAATGTAGAAACTAGAATTTTGGAATTTGTAGAATAAATTAAAAAATTAGACCCATAATATAGCTTAAAACTAAGCTTTATTATGGGTCTTTTTGTGTTTTGTTGTATTAAATCAACACTTTCAATTTTGTTTTAAATTATTTATTCGGGATAACTATTTCTTGACCGATGTAGATTAAATTAGCATTTTTAATAATATCTTGGTTTGCTACAAATATTTCATTATATCTATCGCCTGAACCTAGCATATTTTTTGCTATTTTCCATAGATTATCACCTGCAATTATAGTGTATATCACTACATCTTCGGTTTCTTGAGTGTCTTCAAGTTCTTCTGGTACTACAACAGCTTGCTCTGGTTGAGTAGTTTCTTCTGGTACTACGGTTGTTTCAGCCTCGCTAGAATCAACTGTTAAAACAGTAATTCTGCCTTCGCCGTATACATTATAATATTGTTCGCCAACAACGCCAGAAAGATTTTCTGTAATATAAGTAATAAGAGCATCGCTATCTGTCATAACGCTATCATTAATAACTTGTCCATCAGCAAACATTGTCATACCATCACCAGATAATAATAGTAAATAATTGCTTGATGCTACAGTGTAATTAGCCTCTAAATCTAAAGGAATTCCACCTACCATTACATTTGTTACACGATATTCGCCGTCACAAGAAACGAACATTCCTTTGTCATCTGTAACAATGCTACTTTCGATGCTTGTGTCTATTGTGTAAGTCAAACCAGAAACGCTTAAAAATCCAGAATTTTGGTTTGGAGTGTCTTTCGCACCCATTTCAAGGGCATCTAAAACAGTTTGTCCGGTAACTTCAATCAACGCCATATCATTAGAGTAAGGATTTACTTCTATAATATTGCTATATGTAATATCACCTATCTCGATTTCAGCACGAACACCACCAGCGTTTGTAAGTCCAATATCTGCACCTAAAACAATTCTATATGCATCGGCTACTAGATTTCCTAGGTTTGTTTCTTGACTTCTGATTAAACGTTCGCCTGTTTCTGGGTCATATATTACAAGTTTAACGTCAGTTTGAGCGACTACTTCTTGTAAAAGTTCATTAAGCTCATCATTTATTTTGTCAATTACTGCTTGAACATCTGCATCTTTTTCGGTAAAATCATCGCCTGAGATTAATTCGGTTACAATTTCTCCAGTTTCAGTATCAATTGTAATTTTACCTATATTATTAAGTTTTTCACCAGTTTGGCAAAGTAAAACTTCATTTCCACTTGCATCTTCGTAAATTTCACCGATGATTTCAGTATGAGAATGTCCATCAATAAGAATATCAAAACCAGTTGTGTTATTGATAACATCAATAGATCTCCAAGGAGTAGCTTCATCTTCAATGCCTAAGTGACCGATACCGACAACGTAGTCTGCGCCTTCTTCTATGGCTGTATCTATAGTTTGTTGAATAACATCATAAAAAGCTTGACCTGTTTCATCTTCGCAAAAACCGTAAATGAAATTTCCGTTCTCGTCTTGGAAATAAGTTGGAGTAGCGTTTGTAAGGGTTTCAGGAGTTGTCAGACCAATAAATGCTATTTTAGTACCGTTGTAATCTTGAATATCATATGCATCGTACACTGATGTGCCTGTTTCTAGGTCAACAAAGTTAGCCGATAAAATATGAGTGTCGAACATATCCATAAGTTCCATCATACGTGGCACTTGATAATCAAATTCGTGATTTCCAAGAACAAAGTAATCATAGCCTACTTGGTTCATAATTTCAATAATTGCACTACCTTGAGTGATACTGCCGACCGAAGCGCCTTGAATGGCATCGCCAGCATCTACCAAAACAACGCTATCGCCATAAATATCTTTCATTTGCTGAGTATAAGCTGCAACTCCAGCAAAACCGATACCGTTTTCGATATTACAATGGGAATCATTAGTGTGCAAAATAACAATTTCATTTGAAGCACTTGCGCTTACTGTCATAACCATAGCAAAAGCTAAGGCTACCGTAATTTTAAAAAATTTTCTAAGCATTAAGATATCCTCCTTTTTAATAATAAAATTTTAACATAAAAATGACTTTTTTACAATAAAAATTTAGATTTACTGTATTTTGCAGTCGAGCAGATACAGACAGGAGTTCAATTCTCCTCATCTCCAGTCGCAGTGGCGACAGCACACCAACGTGACGTTGGATCCAATTTTAGTTTAATTTTAAGCTATATTGAGGTCTAATCTCCACAAAAAAGCTAACGTTTTAAAATGCGACAATAAAAAAACGACCAAGCATAAGCTTAATCGTTAATTGGATCCAACGTCACGTTGGTGGTGAGCTTTTATATTTATTTTAGACGATTTATTAATTCTACAAATAAATTATAGTATATTTTTTCTATATTTAAATAAATATTATTGGCGCTTGTTTCGTCATATATATGTGAAGTTAAATTTCTATCAGAAATTAAATTAATCCAATTTTTTTCATCTAAAATAATATTATTTGCAAAGGCTGCTCTCAACACTGATTTAGGTGAATTTATATCAGTAAGTCCTTCGTCCAGTAATTTTTCTCTGATAGTTTTCCAAGCGAGTTCAGTGCAAAATTCAAATCGTTGTATAGCTCCATCACGAACAGAAAGAGATTTTGTTTGATTAAATTCTAATATACTTTCATTAAGCCTATCAACTGCTTGAGTAAATTTCGAGTATTTTTCAATAAATTTATCCATAATCATAACTCCATCTTTATTAATGTTTTCGATTAGCAATTTATCTGTTTTATCCGTTATGTGCACAATATCAATTTTGAGCAATGTATCTATATCGTCGATTTCAGACCAAAACTTACCATGGTATTCACGTGGCATATCAAAAACTGCGATATCTATATCACTATTAGCACGATTATCGCCTCTAGCTCTTGAACCAAATAGCACAACACGGCTAGCTTTGCATAATTTAGAGATTTTTGCAATTTCGCCATAAATTTTTGACAGCATAAAAACACCTACCAATAAATAAAAAATTCCGCTACAATATAGAATTGCAACGGAAATTGGGTCCAACGTCACGTTGGTGGTGGAGATGAGGAGAATTGAACTCCTGTCCGAAAACATATCCACAAGGATTTCTACGAGTGTAGTTAATCGTTAAAATTCCCTTCGCATATCGAGGATTAACACCCTATATGTTACGGTAGCTTCATAATTCATGGCTTGCTCAAAGCTTTGCAAACGCACGTTCACTACTAATCGACGCCCAAAATAAAGCCGTAGTACTCTTTAAGTGGACGAGCCGCAACTAGGCAGCTAATAAAGTTTTATTATTGTTATTTAATTTATAAATAAGTTGAGATTTTTATAGTAGTATCTCGCTACTACTCGCTTACCCAGATTCAACATCCCCGTCGAAACCATTGCATCCCCATATACATTATATATAAGGTATTATACACAAATTTTGTCCTAAAGTCAAATGTTTTAAACTAATACTTTGGGAAAAATAAAATATAAATTGTAAAATATACACAATTTGAACGTAACTTTCAATAAGAATGTTACGTTTAAAACGTATTTACGGAGTGCAATCAGTATTTTGAGTGCATAAAAATACTACATTGTGAATGTTTAACGCGAGAGGCTAGTATTGTGTTTTTGTATAAAAATGAAAGTTATAAAATGATAAAATGGACAATTACAGTACAAGTTTCACAAATAAATATAAAAAACACGGTTACCAATGTGAAAAAATTGTTAAAATAAATATTGAAATTTTGTTAAAAACTATTGAAAAAAATATGAATAAGTGATATACTAATCTAAATGCAATGTAGGTTTTTATGCAATTTTCTAATTGTAACAGCATAAATTACATTTTGCAACTAGCGATATTTAACACTATGTAAAAAATCTATACATTATAATAATATGTTTTTATTAACTTTGATTGGTTATTTAGAAAAAGGAGAAGTTGTTTATGTTGAAAAGAATTGTGGCTATCACTGTGGGCTTTGTAACGCTTGCATCTGTTTCTTTAGTGTCATTTGGCATATGGAAAACGGTGAGCGATCGTCCAACGTTTTATTCTAGCGGGTATGTTTTGCAGGGAGATAATCTCGAGGCAAAGCAGACGTTGTTTGATGAGGAGACAACGTTTATATCTTCGAAGGCTGGAGTTATAAGTTTTGATGATACATCGGGTGTGTCATCGGCTGTTCCAGAACAAAGTTTCGTTTATTTTGATGACGGAAATGTTATGGCCTTCACAGATGGTGTGCTTATCGATTTTGCAGACTTGTCAGATAACTTTATTAATAACTATCAAATTACTGCTATGTTAAGTATTCAAGCTGATAATGGTCAATATACTGCAGAAACTACAGCAGGAGCAATAACATTTGGTGAAAACTTATGGAAACTTTCAGAACAAAAATATTTAATCCAATCTCCAACTCTTACAGTGCATTTTTCAGATGAGGACGAAAGAGTAGTTTCGGATTACGTTCAAATTTCGGTTTCAGATGATGGTATCGTAAATATTTTGACGATGGATAATGTTTGGGCAACTATTTCTGAAAGTTGTTATATAGAAACTGAAGGTGGCGTTCAAGTAAATCCTGTAACGCAACTTATTACAAATGGCAACTACACAATGTCTATGGCTAAACTTTCTGTAGATGCTGACGACCTTATCGTATTAACAGAAGATGAAACTCGTAGACAAATTGTTCCAGAACTTACTTTTGAAGTAATCAATGGTGAAGATGGTGAGTCTGGTATCGTTGGTCAAGCTGGTACTTCTGGTACTTCTGGTACAAATGGTACATCAGGTGAAAATGGTGTAGTCGGTGAAATCGGTATAACTGGTGAAAACGGTGAAGACGGTGAAAACGGTGAAGATGGTACTCTTGGTGAAGATGGTATTCTTGGTTCAACTGGTGTTACTGGTGACAACGGTGGTAAAGGTTCATCTGGTTCTGATGGTGTTGATGGTGAAGATGGAGCTAAAGGTACAGCTGGTGCATCTGGTGCAGCTGGTGCTGATGCTACAGGTGATTCATCTACTAACAGTGCATTGCCTAGTATGACGGTTACAAATTGGGACTTAACATCAACATCGATTGCGGGTTCTATTGAAATTACAGACTATGCAGGATTTTTCCAACAAGAAACTCTAACGTTATATTCATCAACTTATCCAACATCTGTAACCATATATAATCCAACAACTGGTGAAAGTATTTATTGTTATGTTGCTGTATATAATGAATCAACTGGCATATACTCTATAGATACCTCAAGAAATGAAACTAACTTTAATGATGGTAATACATTATTTGATGGTGCGATTATACATTTTATTATGCCAGATGGCGTGTATTTAGATCCTAACACAAATTATCAATTAATCGTAGAAGCATATTATATGATGAACTACGACGTATATTCTAGAAAATTTATAGATGAAACTTTCTATACAGACTCTGCAGGTGTTTACTTAACCAAAGAACTTGCAACAACATCTACACTTGAAATTAATACTATAGTATCATCTGTTTATCAATCTACTGTAGAAAAAGTAGAAGTTGTGCTTTTAACAGAATCACAAATAAATGACTATACATATTTATCTACTTCTGGATATACCCAAAAATATATTTTAGACTATAATGGTGGTTATGCGACTTACTATTCGAGTGATTCTGCTCTTGGTCAAAATATAATGAGTACTGTTGTAGATGCAAGTAAAACGGTTGTTGGGTTTGATGGTTTAGATAGTGATACTACGTACTATGCAAAAATGGTTGTAACTATAAATGGCTTGCAAACATTATCAGACCAAGTTCTAGAAGTTCAAACGCTTAAAGCAAAACCAACTTGGGACACTTCAACATCTCCTTATGCATATTATAACCGTGTAACAGGTCAAGTAGACGTTTATCGTCCAAATGTTGAAGATTATGATGGTGCGGTAACAGAATATATTTACACTCCTTATCAACTAGACCCAACAACGGGTGAATGGGTAGCTTTAACAAGTCATCAAAAAGTTATGCAGTCATACACATCTGGTGCGGCTACATTTACCTTAGATGCGGGTTATGATTATTATTTCCAAGTAACTATGGTTACATATAATAATGAACAAACGGTTGAGTATGACTTAGGTAATACCGAAGTAGTTTATGTTCAAGGTGGTTCGTTACCTGGATTGGAATTAACTGGCGATGTTTCAACTTCTGATGGTGGTAACTATTACGATACATATAATGGTACATTAACTATTACAAGTGATGAAAATACTACATTAAATGTTAGTCCAGATAATTTATTAACTATTAAAATAGCCGGTGACCTTATAGGTGAAGAAACTATGACCTTCCGAGCGGCAGGTGATAACTATAAAGCTATTTCTAGTCAAGGAATATATGAAGTTACTCTTTTTGAAAATACAGCCGGAACATCATATGAATTAGACTTAGCCTTTGATACATTATTAAAAAATACACAATATACGATTACAGTAGGTGCTTATATCGACTTTGATGCCGATGCAAGTGAATATACATCTTCGTATTATGAATTAGGTACAGTGAGCTTTAGAACTTATGATACACCAACAGTTTCAGCATCTTGGTCTACAACTGGTGGTACTTCTATAATTAGTGAAACTTTAACTTTAAATGTTCAAACATCAGGATTTACAGACGATGCAATTGCGCATGCTAAAGAACAATTATTAAACGGTCAAGTAACTATTGAACTTCAAAGTTCTAGTTCTAGTAAAGCGCAAGGTACAGCATATATTACAGATTCTACACAACTTGCACAACTATATTCATCAGAAGGATTGCTTATAACGGAAGAAACGTTTGGTAAAACATCTGTAGATACAAGTTCGGATTTAGATATAGTTATCACACAAGTAGTCGACTCAAGTATTAATACTTATTCTTCGCTTGGATATTATAATGATTTCGATGTATTATACGGAAGTAGAGATGTAACACTTCAACAATCATTACCATCGCTTTTAGCTAATCCAGATACTGCGATAACAGCAGTAGCTATAACAAAAGATAACCTAAGCGACTATGACGTATCTTCTACTAACTATTCAGATTTGCCAGATGATGCTATTCTTGGCTTTGCATTAACGGCGAATTTTGACAACTCAGACCGTTTGGGCGAAACATTAACATTATATGCGATAGAATTCAATCAATTCTATAATATAATTAGTCCGAACAGTGGTGTTCCAGAATTCGATTTATCAGATGATGCTTCTATGGACGAGTTAGGTTTGAGGATTGCAAGTGAAATCGAGCTCAATATAGAAAATGTAACAGATGTACCAACTGTAGCTATATTCTTTGGAGAATACCCTTCGGGCGATGATGAAACATCATATCCATATCGTGCACATATATCATCAAAAGGGTATGAAGTTTATTATGCTGGTGCAGAAACTCTATCTAATGATGGAGAACTAATAAGTGGTATGGAACGTGGATTTAATTATCTATTTGCATACACAGCAACTATCGCAAATTCAGATGGTGACGATTCTTATGATTATCCACTAGATAGAACTGACCAATACGAATTATATAAAGATGCGTATGGTACAGGATTGGGTGTTAATAACAACTTTGGTGCAACATATACATATATGTTAAACTCTGGTATTCAGTATGCTCCACTTGTAGAACCACAAATTTATAGCTACGTAGATTCAACAATAAATCCGTCAAACAGTTCAGCTACTAGTGGTATAATAAACTTGAAATACACATATGAAGATTATGATGATGTTGTTATAACGGATGAGGAAGATGTTGATTGCACAAAAATTTCGTATTCTTTAGCTAATACAGTAAGTTTCGAACCAGTGCCTATAGGAAAAAGTTTGTCGGATTGTTATGATGTGAATAATGATAAATATACATGGAACGAGTTAGCATTGAACTATTATGTAGCATCTGTTTATGATAACGTTGTATTAACTCCGACAGTGAATTTCAAATTGTATAAAGCAGATTATGAAGAGGCTGTTGAGGCTTTGACAGGCATTGACTTTAGTGAAACTTATTATCTAGCGTCTATACCGGTTGACTTTTATTGGGCTAATTATAATTTAGGTGATTTAAATATAACTCCAACGTTAGACACGAGTAGCAATATAATGAAATTTGAATTAGCTGTAGATACATATGCAAATCTAACAAACAGAGCTTATGCATTAAAAATAGTATTTACAACTATAGATGGTAAGACAACAAAAACTCTTTATACTGGTATTTCTCAAAATGCAACAGCACAATATTACGGTCAGATATCAACGGCGTTAATAAGCGAGTTCTTGGATAAAGACTTTAACGTTGAAGTCTCTGTAATGTATGACGATGGTACTCAAGGCTGGGGAATAGTCGATGACGGCGAAATGTTTGCATTGCAACAAATGTCAGTATCTGGAACTGATGATGTATATTCATTTGATCTTGGTAACTATATAGGTAGTTCTACTAACAATGCTTTGTCAACTTATAAATTAATAAAACCTTATAGTGGCGAAGATGACATAACGGAACTAATCGAAAATAACGTTAACAATGCTACTTACGATTCAAACGGAGATTTGAATTATTTCGTTGTAAATTTTGGGTATTATGCAACAGAAGATGGTTCTAGAGATGCATCAAAATATTTATACCTTAGAGCATCACATTATGGTGTTGAATATGGATCAAATTACATTGTGCCTAAAGGCGTTCAAGAAAAAGCAGCAACAGATATCGTAACTACATATAAATTTGACACAATTACACCAACTGTAACCTTTACTTCAGGTCGTATTTACACAGCTACTACAGTAGGTTTCAACTTGAAAGATTTTACAGTGCTTAATGCTAAAGAGGATGATGTAGTTGATATTAAAGTATATTATGGAGATACTTCTGGAAATATAAATTATAATAAAGAACTTAAGCCAAATAGTGGAGTAAAAACAAGTGTAACTTTAAGTTATCTGAATAGCACGGATGCAAAATATGTTGCAGACTCATTAACTGACACAGGCGTATTTACATTTGATTCAGACGAACTTAAGGGTAATGGTGAAGCACAAGTTTACTATATCGTTCTATCAATAAATGGTGTTCCAATATTAAATGATTCGGGTGATCTTGCAGAATATCCTTTCTATATAGCGTCTAGTGTTATTTTCTCTCCTTCAGACAAAAATGCAACAAGTGTTGAATTAACTTATGAGAATGATAACTATTTTGATAAAGCACTAACATTCTCGTATGAAATTAGTCGTGAAGAAGGTGTATATGTTAGATATAATATTTACGAAAACGATGTGCCGGTATTAACTCATGAACAAATGCTTGATGGAGGTATGCTGGAGGGACTTACATTTGAAGAGTTACCTGACACAATATCAGGACAGATAAGTATGTTTCCTGGAGATTTAAGAGCTAAATTAGAAACGGGTATTGAATATACACTTGTTATATCAGCACATGACGTGTCTGATACTGAGAATATTGGTTTTTGTGAGTGCGACTTCATATTACCAGTAGTAATTTCTACAGGAGCTAGCATAAGTATAGTAAATGCACAAGCTATTGATTTAGTTTTCCAAGTAACAATTACCGACGAAGAATTTGCAGCAATGGGAACATATACTTCTGGTGAAACTGCAGGGTTATATGCTGTTAGATTTACAGATAGCAATAATAAACAAATATTTACCACTTATGATGATATGTTATTTAAAGCAAGTGAACCGAGAAAGCAATTTACGTTATCAGAGGATACATTAAAGGGTTCTATAACTGGTGAAACTGGTTATAGTGAACCATTTACTTTAACCGAAGGTGAAACATATTCGATAAATATTTATGCAGTTCTTGATACAGACTTTGATGGAAAGGGACCAGATACTATTACAGAGGATACGCTTGCGTATTATCAACAAGATTATAAACACTTCTTTAATACTACTAGTGGTGGTAATACATCAGCAGGAACATATCAACTTAATACATATATTAATAATGCGTGGGAGCAAAGCAGTGGGCAAACAGGTTCAAGTGCAACCCAATCTTATGAAGCAATTCAAACAGCATTTAATATTGAAAATTTAGCACAAAAAACAATCGGTGCAAATGAATTGCTTATAGGTAAAGATAACTTGGCACGTTCAGGTTCTACATTTAGATTGACGCTGTCAGAAAGTTTTGGCGTATTAGATGCATTTAGTCAAATTCAATGGAGCGTAACTGGTACTACAACTTCGGGTTCAACAATAACAAGAAATGGTATCGCAACTTATGATACTGATGAGCTATTTGTACAAAGTAAAACATCAGCTGGTTCGGTAATTTATTACTA
>JAWXUP010000058.1:0-15972 GCA_044426345.1 Clostridia bacterium
GTGCGCTTATCACTTATCTTACTCAAATTCTAGCGTCAGTTAATATGATAGCTATGATTTTCCTTCAAAGCTCACGTGCTATTGTAAGTTCAAAACGTTTAACCGAAGTTCTTGAAACTAATATTGACATTACAAATAAACCAGACGGTAAATTATCGAAAACTGTCGATAGTGGTAATGTTCGTTTTGAAAATGTAAACTTCAAATATTACAAAAACAATCACGAATGGGTTCTATCAGATGTATCTGTAGAGATAAAATCTGGTCAAACTGTTGGCATAATTGGTTCTACAGGTTGTGGTAAAACAAGTTTTGTAAACTTAATTCCAAGATTATATGATGTTGACGAAGGTGCTGTTTTCGTTGATGGAACGGACGTTCGCGATTATGATTTAACTCATTTACGTGATGGCGTTGCCGTTGTATTACAAAATAACTTGCTATTTTCTGGTAGTATCGAAGAAAATCTTCGTTGGGGCGATAAAGATGCTACTACTGAGGAGTTAGATTTGGTTGCAGATTGGTCTGCATCAGCAGAATTTATCAATGCAAAAAGCGAAGGTTATGAAACTCTAGTAGACCAAGGTGGCGTAAACTTATCTGGTGGACAAAAACAACGTCTATGTATAGCACGTGCATTGCTTAAAAAACCGAAAATTTTAATTTTAGACGACTCAACCAGTGCAGTTGATACAGCTACCGAAGGTAAAATTACGTATCATTTAAATAATGAACTTCAAAATACAACTAAAATTATTATAGCACAAAGAATTACTTCTGTTATGAATGCCGATATGATTATAGTTATGAACGATGGACAAATCGAAAGCATTGGTCAACACGAAGACTTGCTAGAAAATTGCAAAACATATCAAGAAATTTGCAGTTCACAAATCGACAAGGAGGTGCAAGCATAATGGAAAATCGTCAAAATAGACCAAACAGGGAAGAAAAAGAACAAATGATGCCACCAATTGCTGCCGGTGGACCTCCAGGACGTGGTGGACAAATGGAACGTGCAAAATTAAAGGACTCCAAAGCCACTGTAATGCGTCTTTTGGGTTACTTACAACAACAAAAACTTGCACTTGTATTCGCTTTTATATTCGTTGTAACAAACAGTGTGTTCACTATATTAGCATCATATATGGTTCGTCCAATTATCAATAATTTAATCTATGATTACGGTTCTAGTGAGCTTATAAACAGTCTGCTAATGATGGCAGTAATTTATATTATAGCGTGTTTTAGTAACTATATGCAATCACGTATTATGCTTGAAATAGCACAAAAATCGCTTGAAAGAATTCGTTTAGATTTATTCCAAAAACTACAACAATTACCACTTAGATTTTATGACTCAAGTAATAACGGTAATTTAATGAGCCGATTTACAAACGATATCGACTCTATCAACCAAATGCTTTCTAGCACTTGTGTTCAGCTTATTTCAGGTGTAATTACACTGATTACTACTGTTGCAATAATGTTCTACACAAACTGGTTGCTTACAATAATTACACTTATAATACTTCCATTATTTACATTTGTAAGTAAATATATTTCTAAAAAAAGTATGCGTTTTTACAAAGAACAACAACATTCTATCGGTGATTTAAACGGATATATAGAGGAGAGCATCACAGGGCAAAAAGTTATTAAAGTTTTCAATCACGAAGACGAAGCTATTGATGAATTCCAAAAATTAAACGAAGATTACAAAGTTAAATCATTCAAAGCACAATTTTTATCTGGTACAATGGGACCAATTATGGGTGCATTGAGTCTTTTAGGGTACGTAATTACAGCGTGTATCGGTGGTTTATTCTGCGTGTTCTTAAACTTTGATATAGGCGGATATACAATTTTCGTTAACTATTCTAAAAGTTTCAACCGTCCAATAAACGATATCTTTATGCAAATTAACATCGTTTTCGCAGCTCTTGCAGGCGCAGAACGTGTTTTTGAAATTATAGATGAAGAACCTGAAGTAGATGATGCCCCAGACTGCGTTGACATAAAAGCATTTAAAGGTGAAGTTACTTTTGAAGATGTAAATTTTGCATACGTAACTGATAAGCCGGTACTTAAAAACATTTCACTAACAGCTAATACATCGCAAAAAATAGCGTTTGTAGGGTCAACTGGTGCTGGTAAAACAACAATTACCAATCTTTTGAATCGTTTCTATGATATCGAAAGTGGTTCAATTAAAATTGATGGCGTAGATCTTAGAAAAATCAAAAAAGATTTCTTGAGACAAAATATTGCTATGGTTTTACAAGATACTCACTTGTTCACTGGTACTGTTATGGAAAATATTCGCTACGGTAGGCTTGATGCTACAGATGAAGAAGTTATTCAAGCTGCAAAAATTGCAAATGCTGATGGCTTTATAAGAAGACTAGAAAACGGTTATGACACAGTGCTTACAGGCGACGGGTTAAACCTAAGTCAAGGTCAACGTCAGTTATTAAATATTGCTCGTGCGGCTATTTCTAAAGCACCAATTTTAGTACTTGATGAAGCGACAAGTTCAGTTGATACACGTACAGAACGTCATATCGAGCAGGCTCTAGACAGACTTATGGAAACTCGCACAACATTTGTAATTGCACATAGATTGTCAACCGTTAGAAATTCAGATGTTATAATTGTGCTAGATTTAGGTGAAATCATCGAAAAAGGTAGTCACGATGAGTTGTTAGAACTAAAAGGGAAGTATCATAGCTTATATACCGGTGCTTCTAAATTAGAGTAGGTGCTCTTATGGATAAACGCTTAGTTTTGCTGAAATTTTTTAAAGTTTCAGATAAAATTCTTAAATATCAAGAAGAAAATGGCCCAAACGAAGATGAATTTAGCACTATAGTTTCAAAAATTTCTGTTTCTGGACGAAATATTCTATGTTTTTTGCTAAATGGAAAATCAACAAACCAAAGAACTATTGCAAAGCAGATGAATATCAGTTCGCAAGCTGTGTCAGAAGTTGTGAAGAAGTTAGAAGTGTTAAATTTAATTGAGAAAAAATACGGATTGCAAAATAATGAAAATCTAATTCTTTTAACAGAAAGTGGCGAATTAATTGCAAAAAAACTAGATTTTACAATAAAAGACCACGCAAATAACGTTTTTTCTAAGTTGAATGACGAAGAAACAGAGCAATTATTTAATCTTTTAGATAAAATTCTATAATAGAAGAGACTCAGTCACTTTTCAGGTGGCTGAGTTTTTTTGTTGATTCAAAAATATTATATTTATTATTGACAATTTTTAAAAAATATGTTAAGATTTAAAAAAGGGAGTAGCTCACGTTTACCGTGAAATGCATCGTCATTACGACTGTTAAGATAACAGTTCGGTGCATTTTGAAAGTAGCAAGACTTTTGTTGTCAAGAGTGCAATAAAGGGACTTGCATTTTTTGTGCTCATTTAAGAAAAGAGGGTAATTATGATTATAGCAATTCTATGCGTTTTAATTGGTTTTGTATTTCTAGTTGTCGGTGCGGACAAATTCGTATCTGGTGCATCTAGTTTAGCAAAAAAACTTGGCATTCCTAGTTTAATCATCGGTCTTACAATCGTATCTTTCGGAACGTCAGCTCCAGAACTTACAGTTGGTATCACTGCCGCTTTAAGTGGTTCTAGTGATATTGCAGTTGGTAATGTTGTCGGCTCAAATATTTTCAATATACTTATGGTATTGGGTGTCAGCTCAATTATAATGCCGATTATAGTTGAAAAAGAGTTGCTTAAAAGAGACTTATTAGCATCAATTATTGGTGAAATTTTAGTTCTATCTTTTCTTCTAATTGACGGTACTCTTTCAAGAATAGACGCAATTATATTGCTTGCAGTATTTGCTTTTGTATTCTCAATGCAAATAAAATCAGCACTAAAAAACAAAGTGTCATCTGAAGAAGATGATGAAATTGAAACCGTTAATAGTCCAGTTAAAATAATATTATTAATAGTTTTAGGTCTTGTAGCAGTTATAGCAGGTGCTAAATTTGCAGTTTATGGTGCAACAGAAATTGCTAGATTACTTGGTATGTCAGAGGCTGTAATCGGATTAACAGTTGTTGCAATCGGTACATCTTTACCAGAATTTGTAACTTCAACTATGGCAACAAAAAAAGGCGAAACTAGCATAGCTATCGGTAACGTTGTTGGTGCTAATTTATTTAATATATTCCTAAACTTAGGTTTAACTTCTTTCATCTGCCCAATTACTCCAGAATCTAGTTCAATTTACGATGTATCTATAGTTATAGCAGTTTCAATTTTCACTTTTATAATCGCAAGAAAAGGAAAAATCGAACGCAAATGGGGTTTATTCTTCGTTGCGTGTTATATAGCATACACTGCGTTCCTTATTGTTAGATAGAGGTTTTTTATGCTTGAAAAAATAGAATATATCGTCAAAGATATAGTAGGTGACTACGGCATTTTGATTGATTCTAAAGGAAATGAAAATCCAGTTGCAATGTTTTTTCTACCAGATGGAATATCTGTTGGTAGCCGAATTGCATACGAAAATTTAGAATATGAAATTATAAAATAAAGACAAAAAACGACAACGTGATTTAATACGTTGTCGTTTTTTTACAAAAGAAAGCACCGTGAAACGTTAAATTTCACAGTGCTTTTAATTATGTATTAAAGAATAATACCGTGTTCAGCAGCAATTGCTCTATAGTCTTTAAGATTTTGTCTAATTTGTGTTGGAATATCCAAACCATAAGGGCAACGTGTTTTACAAACGCCACAATCGATACAATCTTCAATTGTTAACATTTGTTGTTGGTAGCTTTCAGAAAGGAATTTAGCAGCTGGTGCACGACGTAAATTTAAGTTCATACGCATTGCATCGTTTAGAGCAAGTCCTGGAGATGCTGTACAAGGCATACAATATCCACAAGCTCTACAGAAATTACCTGAAAGTTCAATACGGTCTTTTTCAATGATAGCAGCGATTTCTTCTGTCATTTCTGGTGGATTTTCTGCAAAACTCAAAAATTCTTCAAGTTCGTGCATATGTTGAACGCCCCAAAGTGGAAGAAGTGATGGTTTTGTAGCCATAAAAGCAGCTGCAGCTTTACCAGAAGTAATTGCACCACCAGCTAGAGCTTTCATCGCAAGAAGACCTATATTTTTTTCTTTTGCACGGTCGATAAGAGCTAAGTCAATATCATTTGAAAGGTAAGACATAGGGAATTGAACAGTATCGTAAAGACCACAATCAACACTAGCTTCTGCAACAGGAAGACGGTGTGACGTAATACCGATAAAGCGACAGTAACCACGTTTTTTAGCTTCTAATAAAGCTGCATGAGCACCATTTTCATCGTTAGGATCTAAAACATCTCCAATATTGTGTGCTTGAAGTATGTCAACATAATCAGTATTCATATTTTTAAGACTAATTTGGATATCTGCTAAAAAACCTTCTTTGTCTTTTTTTGTACTTTTTGTAGCTATAAATATATTTTGACGCATAGAAGGCGTAAACGCTTTACCAATTTTTTCTTCACTATCAGTATAAGCACGAGCTGTGTCATAAAAATTTATGCCACCTTCATACGCTCTTTGTAAAATTTTAACCGCCTCAGAAACTTCTGTACGTTGGATTGGCAAAGCACCAAAAGATTGACAGGTAGCTTCAATGTTTGTTCTACCAAGTAACACTTTCTTCATAATTAATACTCCTCTTTAAATCAGTTGTGTACAACAAATATTTTGTTCAAAAAATTAATATTAAATAATAATCTACTAATTTTGTATACTTTATACATAAAAATACAAAATCAACCAAAATAATCTATACAATATATTTATACCATAATACGATAAAAAAGTCAATCAAGATATGAAAAAATATTGTATACAACCAAAATCTTATTTAATATCAATGTTTTTTTATTGACAATATTAGTTGTGCATAGTATAATATAATAATTATCAGATAAATATACAAATTTAAATTTAAAGCAAAAGGAAGATATATGGATATAAATAATGCATCGGCTATTTATTTCAGCCCAACAGAATCAACAAAAAAGACTACTTTACAAGTTTTAAGTGCATTTGATACGCCTAAAGATGAAATCGACTTAACTTCTTTTAAATCTAAACTCAATAAAACTTCATTTGCTTATGATGAAATTGTAATTTTCGGCGCTGCTGTTCACGGTGGTCGTGTTCCAGCTCCTTTTTTGGAAAAATTAGAAGAAATTAGTGGAAGAAATACACCAGCTGTACTTGTAGTTACTTACGGAAACCGTGATTATGAAGATATTTTATTAGAAATGAAAGATTTTATTGAAAAACGTGGCTTTATCGTTATAGGTGCTGCAGCAATTATTGCTCAACACTCGATAATAAGAAGTGTAGCAGCAGAGCGTCCAGATATAAATGACATTGTGGAAATTAATGGTTTCATAAATAAATTACTGTTCAAGGTAAATCAATTTGATGATGTTATTGATATGGATGTTGAAGTTCCAGGTAATTTTCCTTACAGAATTTTCAGTGGAGTTCCACTAAAGCCAAAAGCGAATAGAATGTGCGATAAATGTGGGAAATGTGTAGATTTATGTCCTGTAAATGCGATAAATCCTCAAAATCCTTCAAAAACAGATAAAAAAATATGTATTTCATGTATGAGATGCATCAAATATTGCCCAAACTCAGCTAGAAAATTAAATAGATTTGCATTAGGTGGAATTGAAAAAACTTTCGTAGTTAAATATTCAAATCCAAAAGACCCTGAATTTTTCTTATAATACAAAACAAAGGACTGTACATTAAAATACAGTCCTTTTTTATGTTTATCTACATCTTGTAAGTTTTTTATCCTTTAATCTTAATAGAAAATTCTTTAGCTGCAGCAACAGGGTCAACTGCACTAGAAATTCCAGATCCCACAATAATAACTTCTGGTTGAAATTTCATATACTCGCTAATGGTTTTAAGATTAATTCCACCAGCAACTGCAACTTGCGATTTTTTGATATATTGACGCATTTCTTTCAAATCATCAAGTGGTGTCCTTCCGTTAGCTTGTTGATCAACACCAGTATGAACTGCTATAATATCTACACCGATATCTTCTAAAGTTTCTATTCTAGATGCAAAATCCGATACACAAATCATATCAATCATGATTTTTCGATTATATTTTTTCGCTACATTTACACAATCTTTAATCGTTGCGTCATCAGTGACACCCAAAACAGTAACGTAATCAGCACCTGCCTCAAACGCTAAATTTGCAGAACGCGAGCCGGCGTCCATAATTTTACTATCACATAAAACTTCAAGCTCTGGATATTTTTCTTTGATAACTCGCACTGCTTGCATACCGTAATTCATCATAAAAGTAGTGCCTACTTCAACAATATCAACATCATTGCAAATTTTATCGAGCAAAACTAACGAATCGTCAAGAGTTATATCATCTAGTGCAATTTGTAATTTCCCGTGCATATGAAAACCTCACTTTTAATTAAATTTGATTAATAAATTTCAAAAATGACTGCATTCCTTGTTCGTTGCATTTAAAAACGCCACAATTATGCAGGATTTTTGCAAAAACTTTTCCTGTTTCGCTTTTTATAATGTCAAAAGCATTTTTTTGTGTGAAAATATAGCTATCTTTAAAAGTATCTACCCAATCAGCGTGTTTTTCGGTAAGGTCATTTTCACGCAAATTTTTGTGTTCTATTAAACAATTGCAAATTTCTACAAGCTCAATTTTTAATCTAGCTGGCAAAACTGCAAGTCCCATCGCCTCTATAAGACCAATATTTTCCTTTTTTATGTTATGAAACTCTTGATGTGCATGGTAAATCCCACCTGGAAACTCATCGGTTGTTAAATTATTTCGTAAAATTAAATCAAGAACAAAATTTCCGTCTACAAAGCGAGCTATAGGAGTTATCGTGCTGTGCCTAACATCATCTGTATGTGAGAAAATATTTGCATCAATATCAGTGTAATTTTTCCAATTTTGCAAAATTTTATCAGCAAGCTCAACGACGCGATTTTTATCTTCTCCTTCTAAACGGATTACAGATAACGGCCATTTAACGATACCACATTTAATATCTGAAAAGCCTTCGAACGAAATTTCTTGTTTAATAGGGGATAACATAAGCGCAAAATTATATTTACCACCTTGGAAATGATCGTGTGTAGCAATTGAGCCACCAACTATTGGCAAATCTGAGTTTGCTCCTATAAAATAATGTGGAAATTGTTCTACAAAAGACAAAAGTTTAGCGAAAATATCAGCACTAATTTTCATCGGAGTATGCTCTTTATTAAATACTATGCAGTGCTCATTAAAATAAACATACGGAGAAAACTGCAGAAAACTTGGTGTATTGTTTAAATTTAATGGAATAATACGATGATTTTGACGTGCAGGATGATTAATTCTTCCGTGATAGCCTTCATTTTCAATGCACAAATTACATTTTGGGTATGAGCTAGGTGGTAGAGTTCTCATTGTTGCAATCGTTTTAGGGTCAAACTCAGGCTTTGATAAATTTATCGTTATATCTAATGCACCGAATTCTGTATCGTGTACCCATTTTAAATCACGCGATATTCTATCACGGCGAATGTAGTTAGTATTTTGCGAAAATTCATAGTACCAATCGGTAGCTTTTTCAGGATTTTCCTTATATAAGTCAAAAAAAGTCGAAAGCACTTGCGATGGTCTTGGTGTCAATTTTCCTAATAGTTCAGTATCAAAAAGGTCTCGTAAAACAATGTTATTTTCCGAAATTACACCACGACTACAAGCATCATTCAATAAAATGTCCAAAATTTCAGACAATTCCATATTATTTGCCTCATCATATACTGGTTCATCAAAACTATCTAACTTTAATGTCTCTAAGATAGCATTTACAGCCCAATTTTTATCAATTTTTTCTATTAAATTATTTGTTATCGCATAATTAACTAGATTTGATATTGCTATGTTCATCATAAAATTACCTCTTAAAATAATTATTCCTCAAAAATATTTTAACATAATTTAGTAATAAAGTCACTACTAAATATACAATTTTTTGATTTTTTTACACCATAATATAGTGAACTACAATGAAAACTAAGATGTTATTTAAATATAAGTAGCATAATTATTAAATTTATGTTATTATATATTTAATAACGTTTATAAGGAGAAAATATGAAAACATCAAACGATTTAACAACTGGCAACGTACGAAAAACATTGATAAAATATGCAATACCAATGGTTTTAACTAGTATTATGCAGTCGATGTATAGCATAATTGATATGATAATAGTAGGGCGTTTCATTGGTGGGACGGCTGTTTCTGGTATAAATAACGGTTCGTTAACTATGAATTTACTAGTGCAAATAGCAATTGGTTTCACCGTTGGTGGTAATATTTTAATTGGACAATATTTTGGTTCAAAAGATACTGAGCAAGCGAAAAAAGCAACAGGAACTCTATTTGCTTTCAGCATTACAGCTGGACTTGTTGCCACTTTTGTATTTTATATGCTTTCAGAAAATCTAATGATTTTATTAGGCGCACCAGCACTGGAAGAGGCGACAACTTATCTTAGAACTTGTTCGCTAGGCATAACTTTTATTTTTGCATATAATGCACTAAATGCATCGCTTAGAGCAGTAGGTAACTCGAAAAAACCATTCCATTTTATAGCCTGCGCAACAGTTTTGAATATAATTTTAGATATTTTATTCGTTGCCATATTTAAAATGGGCGTGTTCGGTGCAGCTTTTGCAACATTACTTTCACAATGTTTTTCTTTTTTACTTGCACTGCGTTACGTATATAAAAATCGCGAAGATATGGGTCTTGTCAAAAAGTACATTAAAATTGATACACAAAAAATTAAACTTATCTTAAAGTATGGTTTCCCAATTGCTTTACAAATGACAATTGCAAGCATTTCTTGGTTAGGTGTTGCATATTTGTTTAATAAATATGGCGCAGATGTATCAGCAGGTAACGGAATTTCTAACAAAATCAAAGACTTCTGTCAGCTGTTTTTATCAGCAATGTCAAGTGCTGGTGCTACAATGATTGCACAAAATCTCGGTGCAAAAGAATATAAACGCGCTGAGCAGGTAATGAAAGAATGTATGAAAATTACACTTACAATTGCAACTATAACTATTGTAATTGCTCAACTTTTCGCTCCACAATTAGTTTCAATTTTCATAACAGAACCCGAAGTCGCTACTCACGCTATAACTAATTTACGTATTGAAATTATAGCTCAACTATTTTATGCTGGTTTTTACTCATATAATATATTAGCTACAGGTTCTGGGCATACGATGTTCGTTATGGCGAACTCATTCTTAAACTGCATAGTTGTACGTCTGGTTTTAGCAATATTCCTAGAAAGTCAAATTGGCCTTAATGGTATATATTTCGCATGTATGATAGCTCCACTATCATCTGTACCAGTTGGCTATTTCTTCTATAGAACAAAAAAATGGCAATCCATTGCCTCATAATTAATTATCCGCATTTAGCTTGTAATACATATATTTAAGCTCGAGTTTTATATGTATGCGACACTGCGTAATTTGATTTAATAACTTTAACTATTTACACAACGTTTATTATCCTAAAAAAGGAGATTTTTATGGGTTTAACTTTTGACATAAGTGTGTCAGCTTTCACGGTTTTTCTACAAGGTATTTTAAGTTTTTTCTCACCGTGCGTGCTACCGATTTTGCCAGTATATATCAGCTATTTTTCTGGTGGAGCAAAAACAATACACGAAGATGGCACTATAACTTACAATCAAAAAAAAGTATTTTTGCATACTCTTTTGTTCGTGCTAGGAATTAGTATTACTTTCTTTGTTTTAGGATTCGGTTTTACTGCATTTGGGCAATTTTTCACGCAAAATCAGAGTATAATTGCTGGAATTAGTGGTATTATAATGATATTTTTCGGAATATACCAACTTGGATTTTTTAAAAAGATAGTTTCATTGGAAAGTGAACATAGACTAAATTTAAAATTCAATACAGAAAATTTAGGGTTATTTTCAACATTTTTACTAGGATTTACCTTCAGTTTCGCTTGGACTCCGTGCATTGGACCAATTTTAACTAGTGTTTTACTGATGGCAAGCTCTTCCGAGCAAAGTTCTAGAGCATTTTTACTTATTTTATGTTACACACTCGGATTTATCATACCATTTTTAGTTGTTGGTATTTTCACTACGTCAGTTCTAGGTTTCTTCAAGAAACACCAAAACATTATAAAATACAGTATTAAAATAGGCGCAATTTTACTAATTTTAATGGGAACTATGACTCTTTTCAGCATAAGTACGCTTTCAAATGAACAAACGGTTCAGGCTGAAACAACGCAAAATGAAGAAAATATCGCAATCGAAGAAACTGATAACACTGATGATGCTGAAAGTACTGCAGATGAGAATCGAACTTCTACTGACGATTCTGCAGAAGAAGTTGACGATAATGAAGTGCAAACAATTCCGATTTTCGACTTTACATTAGAGGATCAATACGGACAATCGCATACTCTTTCTGAATATGAAGGGCAAGTTGTATTTTTGAATTTTTGGGCTACTTGGTGCTCGCCTTGCAAGGAAGAATTGCCATATATTCAACAAATTTACGAAGAATACGGACTTAACGCAGAAGATGTGGTAATTTTAAGCGTTGTAAGACCAAATTTAGGACAAGAGGGTGACACTGAATATATAACCGAATTTTTATCAACTAATGAATTAAGTTATCCTGTGCTAATGGATACGACAGGTAGCGTTATGTCAAATTATGGAATTTCTGCTTTCCCAACAACTTTTATGATAGATAAAAACTCAAATATTTACGGCTATGTAACAGGTGGTCTACCATATGAAACCATGCAAAGCATCGTAGATCAAACTTTAGCAATTGAGTAACTTGCAACAATAAATTGTGAATAAATAGTATTATTTTTGTTAAATAATTTTAGGAAATGTTGTTGACAGATTTGTCGGATTTACTGTATAATATAATTGATATATAATAAAATGCAAAGACGCATGAGGAGTAATCTTCGTGCGCCTTTTTCGTATATCAGAGGAGGAAATTTATGAAGGGTCTTTTAAAAAATGCAAACGACATTAACAAACAATTGGAAAGATATGGTGTAAAATTCGGAATTTATAAAAATAACGAATTTCACGAAAGATTTTTTCCTTTTGACACTATTCCACGAATTATTGAAGCAAAAGAATGGGAAATACTTGAAAAAGGCCTAATTCAACGTGTAGATGCATTAAATGCTTTCTTGCGTGATATTTATGGTGCAAAAAACATTATTTCAGACGGAATTGTACCAGAAGATTTTGTGTATCTATCATCTGGATATCTTCCACAATGTGAAGGAATCGTGCCACCAAAAGGCGTTTATAGTCACATTTCCGGCATAGATTTGGTTAAAGGCAAAGACGGTGTTTGGTATATCCTTGAGGATAATTTACGTGTTCCATCTGGCGCATCATATCCACTTATAGCAAGAGGACTTTGCAGACGTTGTTCTGCTGATACTTTCAGAAATAATAATATTCTTGACAATAGAAATTACGGAAAACTATTACGCGATATGATGGATTCTGTAAATACAGGTGGTATTAATGTTATTTTTACACCTGGACGTTACAATGCAGCTTATTTCGAACATTCTTATTTAGCAGAAAAAAGTGGTGCAATTTTAGCAGAAGCAGATGAGCTTTTTGTTGAAAATAATAAATTATACTATCGTTCAGTAGATGGAAATGAAAAAGTTGGTGCTATTTATCGTAGAATTAGCGATGAATATTTAGATCCACTTTGTTTCTTGCCAGAATCATTAATTGGTGTTCCGAACTTAATGTCTGTTTATCGTGCCGGAAATGTTGCGATTATTAATACACCTGGGAATGGTGTTGCAGACGATAAAGGTATTTACTATTTTGTGCCAAAAATGATTGAATATTACTTAAAAGAAACACCAATTTTATCAAACGCACCTACATATTTACCGTTTTATGAGGAAGATTGTAAATATGTACTAGAAAATATGGGAAAATTGGTCATTAAAGATGTTGCCGAAGCTGGTGGTTATGGCGTTGTGTTTGGGGATAGTTTGACCGAAGAGCAATTAGCCGAGTTAACAGCAACAATTCTAGCAGAACCTCGTCGATTTATAGCTCAGGAAGTTATTGATTTTGAAGACTTACCATTAATGGACGAAGGTGTTCAAGTTGAACGCAAAGCAGATTTACGAGCATTTGTTCTTTCTGGAGCAGAAACAAAAGTTTGGCCGAGTGGTCTTACAAGATTTTCTCGCAATCCAGATAGTTTTATCGTTAATTCATCACAAGGAGGAGGTTTTAAAGACACATGGGTACTGTCACTTTAAATAAACATAATCGTCTTTTTTGGCTTGGTAGGTATGCCGAAAGAGTATATCAAGGTGTTGAAACAATTCATAAAATTCAAGACCAAGCTATAGATGGCGAACCAATAAATTTAGAAGAAATCAGCAAAAAAATGGGTGTTTCAAATAAATTCGAATCTGTAGAAGATTTTTGCATTCGTATGTGTTTTGACCGAAAAATTCCAGAATCGATTTTATGTGCTGCCGACGCAATGCTAGGCAATGGAATGGTTCTACGTGAAATTCTAGGTTCTCAAACATTAAGCTATCTACAAATGGCGGTATCTGCGTTAGAATCTGCCTCAAACAGTAGCTCTCCAGCGGTTCAATTCCAATGGGTTTTAGATGATATAATGGCTTTCCGTGGTAGTTATGCCGAATTTATTGAATCTGAAGAAATACGAAATACCATAAAAAGTGGTGCGAGTATTGAACGTATCAGCTCTATGATTAGACTTAATTTTGACCAAAAATTACTAAAAAAAGAGATACATAAGCTGATGAATAGGCTTTATAAAACTAATGTAAAACATTCTGACGAAAGTCTAGACGCAATTAAAGAATTCGCATTTAACGAGGAGGAATCTTTCGACAGTTTTAAACTGCTTTGCAGTGTTGAAACGTTGTTTTTGATATAAATTACTATGAAGAACTTATTTTTCGAGAGCACAACAACATTAAAATTTGATTCACCAGTTGTAAATCATAACTTTTTGTTGCGTTCTTTGCCGCCAAGTTATGCTGGACAGAGAATTATTTCAGCAACTTTAGAACTGACGCCTTCAGTTCCTTACACGCTGTCTTGCGATGGTTTTGGAAATTTTAACGAAACCGGTTGTATAAAATTCCCACACAAGGAATTTATTTATTCTGTAAGTGGACTTGCACAAATATGCGATAACGAACGTCAAAAAGAACGTCTGCATCCTATATTTAAGCATCAATCTCATTATACTGCTTTAAATTCACAAATGAAAGAATTTTTGCACTCACAAAACCTTACTGGCTGTGATTTGGATAAAAGCTTACAGTTAGCAGAAGCTGTTTATAATCATATGACCTACAAAAGTGGAGTTACTTGTACAAATACAACAGCTATCCAAGCATTTATGGGAAAAGAAGGCGTATGTCAAGATTTTTCACACGTTTTTATTGCACTTTCACGTTATGCTGGAATCCCTGCAAGATATGCAAACGGTCTACCTTTAGGCAAAGGACAAAGTCATGCATGGATTGAAGTTTACGCTGACGGTATGTGGATTGGAATTGACCCAACTAGAAATAGATTGGTAGGAGAGGACTACGTTAGATTTTGTACAGGACGTGATTTTTTAGACTGTGCACTTGAACGTGGCGTTTTATTTGGCAACGCAAATCAAACGCAAAATACGATAACTCAAGTTATTGAACAATAAGAAAAAACGGACTAATCTAGTCCGTTTTTTTTATGTTGTAATTATAAAAGTTATGCCAAAACTCGTTTTCAAAATATACAAAATTTCATTTTGTACCACTACTACTTACAACTCGTGATATCTTTCGTTAGACAGGAAGAGCAACAACTATAAAAGTTGTTGCTCTAATATTATATACCATAAATTGGCAATTTTACTTTAATTGTATCAGTTTTCACTATGATTTCTGTAACAATCTCTGACCTTTGCGTAAAATCTGCATCGATTCCATAGATTATTAAAGCAACCTTATGATTTTCCTTAATTGTGTAATCTGTAGGAATCATATCAAAGGTATAGTTGTAAAATTCATCAATTTTGATATTTTCCTTGATAAAATTACAAACTCTATTTTGTGCATTTAACCAACCACGAGAAATAATCTTATATTTAGCAGATATTTCCTTGAAAATAAAACTACCATCATCTAAATTGTTTAGTTCGTTTGATAATCTATCATCTTCTTCTAAATCAACTAACATAGCAGATAAAACAGCTGTTTTTTGGTTGATTTTAGCTGAAAAGGCTACTGTTACACTACCCGAAAGTCGAACAGCTTTACAGTTGATTAACTCGCTTAAATTACCATAAAAAGCAATTTTATTAGATGAACTTTCGTCAAGCACAAGTTCATCACGCCATTCACTAATTGATTTAATATATGCCGAATTTTTTAAATCATCTATTATTTTAATCTCAGATTTGCAAGAATCAATAGGGAAGTTAACTATATTTTTATCAGATACAGTTAAATTGTCATTTTTATGCCATAAAAGTTGATCAACATTACTTTGAACTAAAACTTTTGGCTCATCTTTTATTCCTGTATCAATTCCCTTGAGGTAAAAATCAAGCCAACGCTCTATAGTTTGCAAAGTGTCTGAATTTTTTAGATTATAAATATAAATATGCTCGCCTTGATGTAACATAATTTTACGGTCTATATCGTATTTTTCAAGCTCTTTGAAAAGGTTATAACAGTGACTAGTTTTTACATTCCAATCATTTATACCATGAATTATAAAAACTGAAGCTTTGATTTTTTCAGCATT
>JAWXUP010000059.1:0-15959 GCA_044426345.1 Clostridia bacterium
GCAGTTTTAATTCTGCCTTCACCTGGGTCAAGTCTTAACATAACTTCACCTAGTGAAATTTGGTCGAACATACATTCTTCTTTTGGTCTTAAATTTAATTGCATAATTATATCTCCTTTTTAAATAAAATATTCTTGTTTAACTGAGTTTATTGTTTGCTCAAAATTTTGTTGCAAATGCTTTGTTAATGCATTTTTATAAGCATTAATATCTTTGTTTAGAATCGCATTATATAGCTCGATGTGTTCTTGAATTAAAACAGCGAATTTTACAGGGTTTGAAATGTCAAGCATTCTAAATCTCGTATAATTTACTTGAAGTTTTTGAATTTCGCCCCAAATTCCAGCGTGACCTAGTTTTTCAAAGAGATATCCATGAAATTTAACGTCTTCTGTGAAAAAATCTATCTTAACAAAATCATCTTTGCTTAAAAGGTTGTTTTGTTCTTCGATAAGGGATTTTAAAATAGCGATATCTTGGTCTTCAAGCTGTTTAATAAAAGCATCGACAATGTCAATTTCTAAAACCAATCTCATATAGATAAAATCTTTGATTTTTTGCTTGTCTAGCATCGAAACATAAGTTCCTCTTTGTGGAAAAACAACCAAAAAGCCTTCGTTTTGAAGTCTTGTAAAAACGGATTTTATCGGAGTTCGTGATACATTGAACTTTTTTGAAATCTCATTTTCACTAAGTTGCATACCAGGTGGATATTCAAAGTTTATAATCGAAGTTTTTATCGAACTATATATGTCTTCTGATGTGTAAATTTGTCCTAAACCCATAAAAAATTACCACCATTTCATATAGTATACTTGTATACTAGCATAAGAAAACCTATTTGTCAATAGCTTTTTTCTATTATTATAGTGTAAATAAAAAAAATGGAAGTTTTAACAAAAAAACACTACGGATTTTAGGTAAAAAGTAAGATATTTTTGCTATATTTTTATCAAATAAGTTTTAGTTCTAAACTTATTGTACGAAACGTAAATTATTTTGGGCTTTAACATTAAAAATTGCCTCATTCAAACGTAATCATACCTAATATATATCAATTTTGTAAGAAATGAATCGTATTCAGTATTGGGTAATGACATAACTTACAAAAGTTTCTTCGTTTTTTCATTGAAATTTCAAATTTCATATTGACAAATTTTGATATGATGGATATAATATAAACATATCAAAAATATTTGATTTAATAAATGAGGTGAATATATGATTACAAATAACGAGCAAATTGCAAAGATTTTCAAGGCTTTTTGCGACCCTAAACGCATTTCTATCATAGAACTTTTAAAAAGTGGAGAGCAATGTGCGTGTGATATAACGGAAAATTTAGACATCGCACAGTCGGCGCTTTCATATCATATGAAAATTTTATGTGAATCTGGCGTGGTGGAGAGTTGGAACGTTGGAAAATGGACACATTATAATATAAGTGAGCAGGGTAGCGCAAAAGCTTTAAATATTTTGAGTGAACTTACAAATGTCTCAATCGAAAAAGACTGCTCTAATGAAATTACGAGGCGTAAATAATGCAATTTATAACAATAGGCTGGGATTTCTTTCAGTACCAAGTTTTGGGTATGAAGTGGCTAAATACGTTAATTGGCAACATACTTTCGGCAATTAATGTTGACATTTCTGGAAAAATTGGTGCTAGTTTGCAGTTTTTTATATATGATGTGATTAAAATAACTATCTTACTATGTGTACTTATTTTTACAATTTCGTATATTCAAAGTTATTTTCCACCAGAACGTAGCAAAAAAATTCTTGGTAGATTTCGTGGAATTTGGGCGAATATTATGTCGGCACTTTTGGGTACGGTAACGCCGTTTTGCTCGTGCTCGTCAATCCCTCTTTTTATGGGATTTACCAGCGCTGGACTGCCTTTAGGTGTTACGTTTTCGTTTTTAATTTCGTCTCCGATGGTAGACCTAGGTAGCTTGGTACTTTTGATGAGTATTTTTGGTGCAAAAGTAGCTGTAGCATATGTTTTGGTGGGCTTGGTAATCGCTGTTTTAGGTGGTACTTTAATCGAAAAAATGCATATGGAAGACTACGTTGAAAGCTTTATAATGTCGGCACAAAGCGTGGATATTGAGTCGCCAGATTTGACTAAAAAAGACCGCATTTTATACGCGAAAGAACAGGTTTTATCTACATTTAAAAAGGTTTTTCCATACATTTTAATCGGTGTAGGAATTGGTGCTATAATTCATAATTGGATTCCAGAAACGTGGATTTCGGCAGTTTTAGGTAGCAACAATCCGTTCGGAGTGGTACTTGCAACATTGCTTGGGGTTCCGATGTATGCTGACATTTTCGGCACTATTCCAGTCGCAGAGGCACTGCTTTCAAAGGGCGCTCAACTAGGCACGATTTTAGCGTTTATGATGGCAGTAACAGCACTAAGTTTACCGTCGATGATTATGCTGAAAAAGGCGATAAAACCACGATTATTAGCACTTTTTGTTATGATTTGTACGCTTGGAATTATCACGGTTGGTTATTTATTTAATGCATTTCAATATTTATTTATATAAAAGAAAGAGGTTTTTTTATGGGACTATTCGACATTTTTAAGAAAAAAGAAACAGCACAAACCGAGCAAACTTCAGGTTGCGATTGCTCTAATTGTAGTGGTTGTGGTTGCTCGTCAAACACGGCAGATGCACCTATTAAAGTACTAGGTTCGGGTTGTTTAAAATGCAACGAACTTGAGGCTGCGACAAAAGAAGCCCTTGCAATTTTGGGTATGGATACGACGGTTGACCACGTTACAGATTTTGCAAAAATTGCTGAATATGGTGTAATGTCAACGCCTGCTTTGGTGGCTTATGGCAAAGTTATATCATACGGTAAAGTATTAAAAACAGATGAAGTGGTGGCACTTTTGAAAGAAATTAAACAATAATAGAGGTGAAAATGGAAAAATTAAACTTAAATATAACAGAAAAACCAAAAGTTGCGTTCATTTGCAACCATAACTCGTGCAGAAGTCAAATGGCAGAGGCTTTGGGTAAACTTTTTGCATCTGACGTTTTCGATAGCTACTCAGCCGGCACGATTATCAAGAGTCAAATCAACCAAGATGCAGTGCGTTTAATCAAAGAAATTTACAGCGTTGATATGGAAAAGACTCAATTTAATAAAAAACTTGAGGAAATTCCAGAACCAGACGTAGCGATTTTTATGGGTTGTAACGTGAGTTGTCCACATTTGAAAGCAAAACACTACGAAAATTGGGGACTTGATGACCCAAGTGGTAAAAACGATGAAGAATTTAAAGAAATCATCAAGGTTATCGAACAAAATATCAAAATTTTAGCTGAAAAATTGTCATAATTTAGAGCAGATAAAGTGCAGTCAAACGGTTGTTTGGCTGTATTTTTTTTGCATTTTGTATCATTTTTAAGTTTGCAGAATACTTTAAAATATACGATTATTGCTAAGCGTATAACGAACAAGTGTAAAATAAAGCAATACATATTGCAACTTGAATTTAATGAAGTGTATAAAGCGTAAAATAAAAAATTAAAAAAAATACTTTACAAAAATAAAATTAAGTAGTATAATACTGAAATAAGGAAAACGTTTTCCTTGTGTTAGAATTTGACATATTATTTTGGATTTAGTTTAATTTCGTATAAAAAGATGAAATATTATAGATTTTAAAAGAAAATAATAATAGTGTAAGGAGATGGGAATTTGGTTACAATAAAGGAAGTTGCAAAACACGCTAATGTTTCAGTATCTACCGTGTCAAAAGTTATGAAAGATTACAAAAATATCAGTGTTGATACACGAAAAAGAGTACGTAAAGCTATTGAAGAGCTGGATTATTCTCCAAATACAGCAGCGTCAGCACTTTCTTCAAAAGAGGGTGGAAGGGTTGCAATTTTGATGGACCTGACTGCACAGTCGCAAGTTATTGATGAGATTTCAATGCGTTATTTACACGGAGCAATACGCAGTGGAAAGGCCATAGGACTTGATATTATAACCGTTTTTTTCTCAATGATAGAAGATAAATCCTTGAGAGAAATAGAGCGTTATTTTAAACTTCAGCAAATTAGTGGAATTATAATTTACGGGCTAAATAAGGAGCACAAAACACTCCACAAATTAATAGAATCAAAGCGTTTTAAAGTTGTCGTAGTTGATGCACCGTTTGTAAATGATAATACAAGCAGTGTGCAAATCGATAATAAAAACGCTCAAATTGATGTTGCTAGGAAAACGATTTCCTACCAAGGGTCGAAAAAAATACTATACATTAAAGGTCGAGAAAATAGCTACTCATCAGATGAGAGATTGCAGGGAATTAATGAACTTTGTAACGAACTAGATGTAAGTTGCACGGTGGTTGATGGTAAATTTAGCGAACTTGAGGCTCGTCAAATAACTTTTGATAATGCTCAAGATTTTGAAGTTATCGTGTGCGCCTCTGATTTAATGGCAATTGGGGCGATGAAAGCACTTATTGAGATGGATATCTTCCGTCGAGTTTGTGGTTTCGATGGCATAAAATTAATGGGATATATAGGCAAGGGTATGGACACGGTTCGTCAAGATTTTTACTCGATTGCAGAGCATTCTGTTAATGAAATTGATCGCCTACTAAAAGGTGAAGGTGGTAGAGCTGTTGTAGTGCCACATATGTTAGAGCGACTAGATTACATAGATGTAATAAAATAGAAAATACAATTTTTAGGCATAAATTTTTAGTAAATACACAGTGTTATTTAAAAACGATATATTTAGATTATAACAGAGGAGAAAATTATGTATAAAACAAGAATGAAAAAAGAGATGCAAGCGTATCTCAAACAAAATTACGGCACAACTCTTAAAAAATGCGACGACAAGCAAGCTTTTTATGCACTTATGGACTTTGCAAAAAAACTTTCACACGAAAAAGAAAACATCGCTGGAGACAAAAAAGTTTACTACATTTCAGCAGAATTTTTAATTGGGAAATTACTTTCAAACAACCTTTTAAACCTTGGTGCTTATGACGAAGCTCGTGAAGTTTTGGCTGAAGCAGGTAAAAATATCGTTGATATTGAAGAAGTTGAACTTGAACCTTCGCTTGGTAACGGTGGCTTGGGACGTTTAGCAGCTTGTTTCTTAGATTCAATAGCAAGTTTGGGATTAGATGGTGACGGCATTGGTTTGAACTACCATTTTGGTCTTTTCAAACAAGTTTTCGAGAATAAATTACAACATACAACTAAAAATGAATGGATTGAGGCACAGTCTTGGCTTACTAAAACAGATGTAACTTACGATGTGAATTTTGGTGATAAAAAAGTAGTATCTAGAATGTATGATATTGACGTGGTTGGCTATAATCAAGGAACGAACAAACTTCATTTATTTGATGTTGAATCGATTGATGAAAGCATAGTAGAGCATGGAATTAACTTTGATAAAACGGATATTGAAAAAAATCTAACGCTGTTTTTATATCCAGATGACTCAGATGAAAACGGACACTTACTTCGTATTTACCAACAATATTTTATGGTATCAAATGCGGCTCGTCTTGTTTTGCAAGAAGTTCAAGCTAAAGGGTTTAGTATTGAAAATCTAGATAAACACGCTGTTATTCAGATTAATGACACTCACCCAACTCTTGTAATTCCAGAACTTATTAGAATTTTAACAGAGGAATACGGTTTTGATTTTGGCAAAGCTGTAGACATTGTTTCAAAAACTTGTGCATACACAAATCACACAATTTTAGCCGAAGCACTTGAAAAATGGCCAGTGCATTACCTAGAAAAAGTAGTGCCACAACTTGTGCCTATTATTCGCAAACTTGACGCTATTATTCGTGATAAATTCACAAGTGACAGCGTGCAAGTTATAGACGGTTATGACCGTGTTCATATGGCACATATCTGCATTCACTTTGGTTTTTCGGTAAACGGTGTTGCAGCACTTCACACAGAGATTTTGAAAGCTAGCGAACTATCTGAATTTTATGCGATTTATCCAGAAAAATTCAATAATAAAACTAACGGTATCACTTTTAGACGTTGGTTGCTTGCTTGCAACAAAGAACTTACCGAGTTTATCGAAAGTTTAATTGGTGATGGTTTTAAAACTGATGCATTAGAGCTTGAAAAATTGATGGATTTTATAGAAAAGCCTGAAGTTTTAGAGCGTTTGATTGAAATTAAAACAGCTAAAAAGAAAGAACTTGCTGAATATATCGAGGAAAAAGAACACATTGTTATTAATGAAAATTCTATTTTTGATATTCAAATAAAACGTCTTCACGAGTATAAAAGACAACAAATGAACGCGTTGTATATTATCCATAAATACCTTGAAATCAAAGAGGGTAAACTACCAGAAAAACCAGTTACATTCATATTTGGAGCAAAAGCAGCACCAGCGTATGTTATAGCACAAGACATCATTCATTTGCTTTTGGTTTTGCAAGAAATTGTAAATAATGACCCTGACACAAAAGACCATATGACTGTTGTTATGGTAGAAAACTACAACGTAACTTACGCTGAAAAATTAATTCCAGCGTGTGATATTTCAGAACAAATTTCACTTGCATCAAAAGAAGCATCAGGTACAGGTAATATGAAATTTATGCTAAACGGTGCGGTAACTTTAGGTACTCAAGATGGTGCAAATGTTGAAATTCACGAGCTTGTGGGCGATGAAAATATCTATACATTCGGCAAACATTCAGATGAGGTTATGGAACTTTACAAAAATGGTTCTTATTGCTCGAAAGATTACTATGAAAATAGTGCGATAATAAAACGTGCAGTTGATTTTATCGTGTCTGAACAAGTTTTAGCTCACGGACATTTTGACCATTTAAATAGACTTTATCACGAATTTTTAAACAAAGACTGGTTTATGACGTTGCTTGATTTAGAGGAATATATTGCAGTAAAAGACAAAATGATTGCAGATTGCTCAGATAAAGCGACTTGGGATAAAAAAATGCTTGTAAACATTGCGAAAGCAGGATTTTTCTCAGCTGATAGAACCATTGAACAATACAACACGGATATTTGGAAACTTAAATAATTTACTTTAAGAATTGGTAAAATGTAAGATGGACCGAGCGATTATAAAATTGCTCGGTTTTTATTTTTTACTTTAGTTTTGACACGAAATTTGAATTTATGCATCAATGATAATATTATTAAGAGTGTAGGGTTTAAAGTTGTATGTGATTATTAAAAGCACATAAAATTACTTGCTTTGTGTCAATAACTTGAGTTGAACGAAACATAAATAAATATTTATAAAATTTTCACACAATATGGAGTGTTGCAAAATAGAAACATATTAGTATCAGATATTTTATGCAATGTATAAAGTTGTACAGTTTTGAAAATGATGTATAATATCATATGGTTATTATGCATAAACGTTGTATAATAGTATTTGTAAAGGTGGTGCAACTTATGGATGAGGATTTTATTGCAAAACGTATATCAGAACTTCGTATATTAAATGGAATTTCTGCGAGAGATATGAGTTTATCGATTGGACAAAATCCAAGCTATATAAATTATATAGAAAACAAGAAAACTATGCCGTCGATGAAAGGCTTTTTCTATATTTGTGAGTATTTTAATATAACTCCGAAACAATTTTTTGATTTAGAGAATAAAAATCCTGAGGTTGTTGACGATATTATAGTTAAGCTTAAAATGTTAGATAGTGAAAAATTATCAGCGGTGAGTATGATTGTAAAAGCACTTATAGGAGAGTAGAAACAGGCGAAGTGAATTATTTTGGCAATTTAATGGCAAAAAAATTATTAAACAGATAACACCCTCTAAAATTTTTTCAACAAGTTTTAGAGGGTATTATTATTGAAAAAATATGGCAAATATGATAAAATGTTTTCGAGGTGGTTTTATTATGACGAAAACAAACGCACTAAGAATTTTGGATAAACAAAAAATAAAATACACGGTGTATGAATATGAAAATGATGGTCACATAGACGGAATGAGCGTTGCGAATAAGTTGTCGATAAATCCAGATGAAATGTTCAAAACATTAGTAACAATAGGTGCTGACAAGAATTATTACGTGTTTGTAATACCTATAAATCATGAGTTAGATTTAAAGTTAGCAGCAAAAGCTGTATCGGTGAAATCTATAGCAATGATACACGTAGCTGACATTAATAAAGTTACTGGGTACATACGAGGAGGTTGCAGTCCTGTAGGAATGAAGAAAGCCTTTAAAACTGCGATTGACGAGCGTATAAATTTGATTGACACTATCTATGTCAGTGCAGGTAAAATAGGGATACAGATGAATTTAGACCCTAAGGATTTGATTCGATGTACTAATGCCCAAGTTTGTTCGGTTTGTGTAGAGTAATTCGACCCAAATTATAGACGGCGAGAAATTTTATTTATAATTAAAAATAAAATTGTATATTTAAACACGACTTGGATAATTGCTTAGATTATTCGAAATAAAAAATATTGACATTTTATAAAAAAAATAGTATAATTATGTAAGAACGTTAATAAAAATTTAATATTAATGTACAGAGTAGAATTTTAAGCGTTAAGTGTCGAGTGGACGGGGAGTTGCCACACGGACGAAAATAGAGAAATCTATTGCGGTTTTAAATTCGCATCCCGCTGTTACATATTAGAGAAGACCTCTTTTATGCAACAACTGGTAAGTTTTGGTGTGTAATAGGAGGATTTTTTATGTCACCACTTTCAAAAACGTACTGGAAAAGTGCAGTTACAGAACTTAAATCTGTAAAAACGCTAGTGTTAGCGTCGATTTTCATAGCATTACAAATAGCAATGACCAGCCTTTATATCCCGATTCCGGCAATGGGTACGCAGAAAATATTTTTCTCGTTTCTGGTGGTATCGCTAGGTTCGTTTATTTATGGACCAATCGTAGGTATCGCAACAGGAGCAATCGCAGACCTATTGGGCTTTTTGATTCACCCACAAGGAGCGTATTTCTTCGGATATACGATAACGGCGATGATTACAGCATTTATGTATGGATTGTTTTTGTACAAATCAAAAATAACAGTATTTAGACTAATCATCTGTAAATTTTGCGTAAATATGCTGATTAATGTACCATTGAATGGATTATGGGACTCAATTTTAATAGGGAAAGGTTATTTTGTGCTGTTGGTATCGAGAATACCTAAGAATTTACTTATGTTGCCAATCGAAATTTTGCTACTATATATAGTATTTAGAAGAGTGATACCTATTTTACAAAAAGAAAAAATAATTTCATATGCACCGTTTGACAAGAAGATTAAATGGTTTTAAGTAATTTGGAACGCACGAAAGTGCGTTCTTTTTTTAATTGTGTTAGCTCCCTCCGACAAAATCAAAGATTTTGCCACCTCCATCGGAGAGGGAGGCTCAGAGTGGCGAAAAAGTACCAAGCTAAAAAATGTTGCAAAAAACCAATTATTGCGAACAACGTATAACGTAAGTTCTAGCACTGCAATAGGCAACTTAGTGGTTGTGAAAATTTATTAATTCCACAGCATAAGCGATAGCGAGCTGGTGCACCAATGGTTAGGCGAATGTATGCCGAATTTCGTGGAACATACAACAATATACGCCCATTTTGATAAAACTTTCGCCAAAGTTTTCGGTTTTTGGATACTTTTGAGAGTTCAAAAGTATCGCCCAACGGCGAGTGTACTGAGCGAAAAAAGTTATTTAAAAACGGTAAGTGGTAGCACTCAATAAAAGTGTACATTTTTGCCCAAAAGTTTATTTTGAAAACGAGTTTTTCGACAGACTTCACCTCCATCGGAGAGGGAGGCTTTTTCTTTGTCTCTCTTTGAGGGAGCTGTCATCGAAGTGACTGAGGAAGTTTGCTACATATAATTTATAGGGTAGTCACTGGTGGTAAGAGGAAGACCACCATATAAAAATCTATCGGAAATACAGAACGATAAAGTATTATAAAATGAAAAAAAGAAAGTTTGCGAAAAGAGTATTTATTTGGTAGAATATAGAAGAGGAGGTACGTTTAAAAAAAGTGATATTATTTTAAATTAGAAGTTTGAAGATTAATATTTAGGGAATAGTATATATAAAATATTTAGAAAAATTTTTGATAGCAAATAATATAAATCTAAAAAAAACGATACTTTTACGGTAAAATTTTGAAAAAAATTTTCTGTAAATACATTAATTTGTATCCTAGGTCTGATAAAATTGAAAATTATGTGAAAATCTTGAAAAAAATTTCCAAAATGGCAAAAAAATTAACAGGGAAAAAAGTTCGGAAAAATAGCTATTTTCAATAAAAAAGGCACATATTACCCATAAAAAAATGCGATAAAAAATCCTCCTATACAAAATGCACAAAAAAAGCGTGTCAAAATCTACGTAAAATGTGCGAATTATATACAAAAAAGACTTGCTTTTTCAAAAAAGTATGGTATGATAGGAATATAAACAGTGGTATATACCACAAAGGAGGTTGCAAAATATGACAAAAATTCTATTAATATGTTCTGCAGGTATGTCAACAAGTATGTTGGTTCGCAAAATGCAAAATGCAGCAACTGAAGCAAATATCGAGGCAGAAATCTGGGCGGTAGGTGATGCTGATAAATCACTAAATGTACCAAAAGCCGACGTTATATTATTAGGACCACAGGTTAGATTTATGAAAGCAAATATCGAGGCTATGGTTGAAGGAAAAAAACCAGTTATGGTCATTGATATGGCAGCATATGGTTCTATGAATGGCAAAAAAGTATTAGAATCTGCTTTAGCAGCTTTGAATTAATTTATTAAGGAGGATTTTTTATGAACGCATTCAACGATTTTATGGAGAAACATTTTGTGCCGGTGGCAGCAAAAATCGGTTCGCAAAAACATCTAGTCGCTATACGTGACGCATTTATTGGTATTATGCCAGTAACAATGGCAGGGTCAATCGCAGTATTACTTAACGTATTCTTTAGAGATTTACCAGCAGCTTGGGCAGGTTATGCAGTTGCAGCAGGTAATCAAGGCTTAGCAGACGTATTTACAAACTTTGCTAATTTTATGCTACCAATCGTAGGCATTAATGGTAACGTTTGGTGGGGCTCAATCGCAATCTTAGCACTTGTATTCGTATTCTCTTTAGGTTACAATATATCAAAAGCATATGACGTAAACCCATTAGCTGGTGGTCTTGTAGCATTTGCATCATTAATCACTACAATTCCTCAAATGGCAACATTTGATGCAACAATCAGTGGAGTTACCGAAACAGTTGCAGGTTGGGGTTATCTTCCTTGGGGATACACTCAAGTAACTGGTCTTTTCTCAGCATTAATCGTAGGTTTCATTACTTCTATGATTTATGTTACACTTATGAAGAAAAAAGTTGGTATTAAACTTCCAGATAGCGTTCCACCAGCAGTTTCTGGCGCATTCGCGGCAATTATTCCTGGTCTTGTTGCAATTTATGTAGCAGCTACAGCATCTTATTTAGTAACAACTTACACAGGTCAAACTATCAATGACCTAATTCAAACTTATATTCAAACTCCACTTTTAGGTCTTTCTCAAGGTCTAGGTAGCGTTATTATCATCACTATTTTGGTTCAATTATTCTGGTTCTTTGGTTTACACGGAACAAACGTACTTGCTCCAGTTTTAGATGGTATCTACAAAACAGCATTACTTGAAAACAACGCAGCTTTCTCAAGCGGAACTGCAGTTTCAGACCTTCAATACATCTGGACTCGTGGTTCGTTCGACGCATTTGCTTGGATGGGTGGCGCAGGTTGTTCATTAGCATTAATCGTTGCAATCTTTATCTTCTCAAAACGTGAAGACCAAAGAGCAGTAGCAAAAATGTCAGCACCTATGGGCGTGTTCAATATTAACGAACCAGTAGTATTCGGTTTACCACTTGTATTAAACCCAATCTATATTATCCCATTTATCTTCGTTCCAGTTATCCTTGTTGTTATCGCTTATCTTGCGACTGCTATAGGCTTAGTTCCTCCAGTATTCGTAGAAGTTCCTTGGGTAATGCCTCCAGTAATTTATGCATTCCTAGCAACTGGTGGTAGTCCAATGGCAGCACTTTTGGCACTTGTAAACTTTGTAATTGGTACAGTTTTATGGGCACCATTCGTAATGCTAGCAAACAAAGTTAAAATGGAAGATTAATTTTAATAATGACTAATAGGAGGGTGGCGGAAACGTTGCCCTCTTACGTTTTTAGAAATACACAAATTTTACATTTTTAGTGTAAAATACAAAAAATAAGGAGAATAAAATGGAAGATTTAGAAATGACGTGTTTCGAGATTATCACTAATGTTGGTAGTGCGAGATCGTTTTATATTGAAGCGATTGCACTTGCTAAACAAGGTAAATTCGACGAGGCAGATGCAGCAATTAAAGAAGGTGAAGAAGCTTTTAAAGCAGGACATCACGCTCACGTAGGACTTATCCAAAAAGAAGCATCTGGCGAACCAGTACAAGTTTCGCTGATTTTACTTCACGCAGAAGACCAACTTATGAGCGCAGAAGGCTTTAAAATTGTAGCAGTTGAATTTATCGAACTTTACAAAAAACTTGCTAAATAGAGGTGAAAGTAGTATGATATATATAAATTGTCCAACACAACAAGACTACGTAATAAAAACTTTAGAAGAAAGCAAAGAAGGCATAGTGTTTAAATTTGATAAAAAAACAGGAATGAAACTAGCGTTTACGGTTGACACAGAGGACTTAGATAACGCAGTAAAACTAGCAAAAAGCATAATCAAAGCATCACCAATGGGTGGGGCATTGTATTTTCAGGCAACAAAATAGAAATTATATTATTTAGGTGCGGTAAACTCCCTCAGGCACTGCGGTGCCAGCTCCCTCGACAGGGAGCCAAAGGAAAAGCCTCCCTCTTGGAGGGAGGTGGCAAAATTTTTAATTTTGTCGGAGGGAGTTCCCACCGTTAAAAAATTTGCACAGATATACAAAAACAACGCACCCTGTAGGGGCGAACATTGTTCGCCCGTCATTTATTAATACGCCCGTTTAAAATTAAAATGGTGCAAATTTATTAAATGGCAATGGTGGGAGCAATCCCCAAACCCTACACGATGTGGTATAATTTTGCTGGAAATATTTTATTACACAGCACGGACGAACACAGTTCGCCCCTATAATTTGCAATTATCTTAGAATATAAATAGAGAGTAAGGTGGATTTTATGTCAAAATGGTATTTAGCGTTAGTTAGCGTAGGCTTGCTTTTTATAGTCTTTTCAGAAACATCACAAAATCAAGGTATAATGATTCTTGTTGGTAGTTTAATTTGTGGTTTTGGAACTGCTGCTTTGATTAGTAATAAAAAAGGAGTGGGCAAAAAATAATGCAAGTAACGAAAAAATTAAACGTAAGCCTTGATGAGTTTTTCGATTTTGTTGAAAAATCAATCAAATATGACATAAAAAACGCAACAGGAGAAGATATAGACCAAGTAGTACAGGGTTATTCTTATGAAAAAACACTAGCAAATGCACTAAAACAAAGTGGTAATGTGTTGACTACTATCGAAAAATACGAAAGAGGTAGCTGTTATCAATCAAAAGTTACTAGCAATCAAGGGTTTAACTATATGACCTTTGACGTGGCTGAAATCGACGATGAAAATGTTGAAGTAACATACAGCGAGGAATTTATTTCTCACCGAAAAATGAACAACTTAAACTATAAATTTATGCTAAAACTATATAAAAAGCGAATCGACCGACGTATGAATTTGTTGGTTGAAAATATCGAACTTAGCATAAAACAAGAAAAAGGAAGTGAATTATGTCAAGATTAGGCATTTCTATATATCCAGAACACTCGACTTTGGAAAAAGACAAAGCGTATATAAAAACAGCAGCGAAATATGGATTTACGAGAATTTTTACTTGCCTTTTGAGTGTTGAAGGCAAAACTCCAGCAGAAATTAAGACTGAATTTAAAGAACTAATAGATTATGCACACGAATTTAATATGGAAGTAGTGCTTGATGTTGCACCTTTTGTGTTTGATAATTTGGGCATAACATACGATGATTTGTCATTTTTTCACGAAATCGGCGCTGATGGCGTTCGCCTAGACGAAGGTTTCGACTCGCTTAAAGAGGCGTTAATGACATATAATCCATTTAATTTGAAAATTGAAATTAACTCAAGCTTTGGCAATGGTTACCTTGCGAATATTGTAAGTCACCACCCTAAAAAAGAAAATCTTATCACTTGTTTTAATTTTTATCCACAAAAATATACAGGTATCAGCTTTGAACACTTCAAAAAATGTTGCGATGACGTTCAAGCTTTAAACCTAAAAAATGCAGCATTCGTGTCAAGTCAGGTGGAGGGAACTTATGGTCCTTGGCCTGTTAACGAAGGACTTTGCACACTAGAAATGCACCGTGAATTACCAATTGATGTTCAAGTGCGACACTTGTTTGCTACTGGTCTTATCGACGATGTAATCATCGCAAATGCGTATGCTAGCGAACAAGAAATGCAAGAAATCGCACGTTGCAAAGCGGGAGAATTGGCGTTTAAAATCGACTATGAATACGAAATAACCGAGGCTGAACGCAAAATTATTTACGACCATCCACACTTTGTTCGTGGAGATGTCAGCGAGTATATGATGCGTTCGACAATGCCACGTGTGACTTATAAAGATGCGTCAATCGAACCACGAAACACGCGTGACCTAAAACGAGGCGACGTAGTATTGGTAAATAACGATTATTCGAGATATAAAGGTGAACTTCATATCGTGATGAAGGATATGCCAAATGACGGCAGAAAAAATGTTGTCGGCAGAATACCAGAAAACGAAATTATTTTGCTTGATTATTTAAAACCTTGGCGTGCTTTTTCTTTTGTGAAATAATAAATATCACCCTGTACGGTACGGCGTCCTCGACGTCCCGTAGCACATAATAAAATACAATTAAAAAAATTTAAAACACGGCGAACGGTCGGTTGTAGAAATCCGACCCTACGCTGTGATACAATTTTTAATAAATCAGCAACAAAATAAAAAGGGAGGGGGATGAAATGAAGCAACAACCTATATATATTAAAATTAAAAATCAGCTCAGAGATGATATTTTACATATGAAACCACATGATACTATCAAGTCGGAACGTGAACTTGCATTAGAGCTTAAAGCATCGCGTATGACAGTGCGTAAAGCTATCGATTTATTGGTTGAAGAAGGCTATTTATATAGGAACAAAAATTTGGGTACTTTTGTCAGTGACCGTAGTATTGTAAAAAAAGATGCTGTAAATATCATTATGGACACGGATTATGACCACAAAGTGCTTTATTTTACTGTAAAAAATGCCGATGATGAAATGTCGAGCATTTTAAATGTCTCAAAACAAGAAGTTTTGGTTCGTCTTGCAAAATCCAACCTTAAAAATGGTGCTGTAAACAGTGTTGACGATATTTACTATGTAAAGCGTTATTTTGAAAAAGCTGATATAAAAAGTGTTAGCCGTTTGCTTGATTTCACTCAAATGGTCAAAGGTGGACTGTTAAAACAGCGTTTTGTACCGATAAATGTCCCTGTTACGTATGCAAATATACTTAAACTGCGTGTAGGAACGCCGATAATAATGGTTGAAAGCTTGATAAGTACACCAGAACAAATTCCTATAGCTTTTATCCGAAGTTATAACAATCCGAAAGAAAAAATAATTGAAATTATTACATAAATAAAACCTGTACCGTTTTTTGGTACAGGTTTTTTGTTAAATTCCGTCAATAGTTCCGACAAGTGTTTTCATTGCATCAAGCGTTGATTGAAGAAGTTCATCAAGTTCAACACCTAGCATTACAGCACCGTCTTTGATAACATCGCGTGAGCAACCAGCGGCGAATTTTTTGTCTTTGAATTTCTTTTTGAG
>JAWXUP010000165.1:0-2356 GCA_044426345.1 Clostridia bacterium
CCTTGCCAGATGAGTTGATTGACAGTTTAGACATTGCAAAATACGGACGAAATATCGCTTTAAAAGATGGCACTTCGCTCACCGATTATGGTGCGCTGATACCAAAAGATGGTTTAACACTCGACCAGAAAATCGACGAAAAACTGTCGCAAGAGCAAGATATTGCAATGCAAATGATGTAAAAATTAAATATTAACCTATAAGACCGTGTGTTTCGCAGTATTTAACTGTAAAATATACGGTCTTTTTTTATGCAAAGGAGTGATTTTTATTTGACCAAAAGTATTATCTCGTGGGTTGGTGGCAAGGCGAAATTAATGTGGATAATAAACCTTTTCTCGCCCACGAAATTCAAGCGAAGTATCGACGTTTTCGGAGGTTCTGGAACAGTCACGTTGAACCTTGACTGCCCAAAATCAAACCTTAAAATTTACAACGATTTCAACCGAGATTTAGTGAATTTGATGCGCTGTGCGAGAGAACGACCGATGGAATTAATACGAGAAATCGGCTTTTTGTCGCTAAATTCTCGTGATGACTTTGAAATGTGCAAGAAATTTCTGCAAAGAGAAGAATTTTTGGACGAAAACTTGCAAAAGCAACTAGAATTAACCGAAATTTACTTTGAGACACCACAAGCCGACGAGTTAAAAGCAATTTTCATTGCGCAAAACAAAGATACCGACATCAAGCGTGCGTCTGCTTACTACAAATTATTGCGTCTTAGCTTTAATTCAAATGCCGACACTTTTGGTGGTAAACGTTGCAATTTGTACACGTTTTTCAAAGATATTTGGAGTTTTTCTCGTGCTTTTCGCTATGTGACGATAGAAAACAAGGATTTTGAGGCGTTAATCAAGCAATATGACCGAGAAGATGCGCTTATCTACTGCGACCCACCTTACTACAATGCTGAAGACTTTTACGCTGTCGGTTTTCCTAAAGAAAATCACGTTAGATTGCGTGATATTTTGGAGAAAGTCGACGGTTTTGCGATGATTAGCTACAATAATTGCCCTGAAATACTCGCACTTTATGAAAAGTTCTATATATATTTAACCACAAGACCTCACTCGATGAGCAAAAAGGAAGGAGAACTTTATGAAGAGTTAATTATCACAAATTATGACCCAAAACAGCATATTAACCATAAAAACGGACAGATGAGCTTGTTTGCGAGCATAATTAGTTCAAAAAAAGAACAGCAATATGACTTAATTCACGAACCATCAAAACCACTTAGAAAGTAGAGGCACTTATGAAAACAAACACTTTACGCATTCCTACCGAAATTTTAGCAAGCGCAAACCTTATCGATTGCGATGAAATCAACATTTCAGCCACCGATAATATGATTATCATTACAAAATCAAACAAAACAGCCAAAGATTTACTGAGCATCGTTAATGCCTTGTCCGAAAAATCTAGCGATTTAGTAGTAAATCTTGCATTAGCATCTGATACGTGTGTTGACTGCTTCGAGTGCGTTAATGCCGACCTCGACGAAGAAGTTTTTGACTGTGTGCCAGAAATTGTATTCAATACTTTTCTAGAGTCAAACGTGTGTCTCGGAAATTTGTATTCGTTAATTCAAAGCGAGGATATTATCGATGAAAAATACTAAACCACTGTATAGAAACTCGTTTTCGGAGGCAAAAAGGTGTGATGAGTTGAAATATTGGCAAGAAAGTCATGACGAAAACGTTCGTTGCAGAGATTTTATTGAAAACGCAATCGATAATAGTTATGAAAACAACCGACTAAACCACACCACTACCCTTGAAATTATTGGAAAATTTGGATACCACAGAACTGCTTATGTTATGGCAAATTCAGTGCTGTTAAAACTTCATGACGGACGATTTTCTAAAGAAAATAAAGACTGGGCGAAAAGTTACAAATCGTTTGACACCAAAGATGTCACTCGCAGATTTCAAGTCGATAGTCACCCAGCGATATTCGATGGGCTTATCAACCAATTTAAACGTGAGTATGCAAAACTAGAGCTTATCGACTCATCAAAAATTGACTATGGTTGCCAAGATTTCACTGGAAAAGTTATTGCAGTAAAACCTCAAAGTTTGGCTGAAAAATACTTAAATGTGCAAGACCAAATATACCTTGCAACCAGTGGTTTTGGCTGTGAACCTGACAAAATCGGTCGAGCAGTTTTCACTATTTGCTTAGGCGATGGCGAAAAAGTTAGGTGGAATCGTGATCAAATTTTAGGTGTTGTAAAAGATGAATTTATTCCAGATTGGGCGAACCAAAAACTTGCTGAAATTAGCCACAGTCAAAGCGTGCAAAATCAAGAAACTGAAATGCAACAATCGATGTAATAACAAAATAAAAGGAG
>JAWXUP010000166.1:0-2307 GCA_044426345.1 Clostridia bacterium
GACAGCAAACGCATTCATTTGCAAGTTATTATAGTCGTGAAACCCTAGAGGTTTATTTTGTCTCACTCTACTATCGAATACAAAACCTCTTTTTTCAATATAATTTGCACTTCTTGGATGGCACGCATACAAAATTGGCATATCATATTTTTCAGCCATTGCATTGACAGCACTCATAAGGCTCATAAAGTTCTCTTCGTTATCAATGTTTTCTTCACGATGAGCCGATAAAAGTATATATTTACCTTTTTGCAAATCAAATTTTTCTAATATATTTGACTTTTCAATGCTAGCAAAGTTATTTTCTAACACCTCAGCCATTGGCGAACCAGTAACATAAGTACGTTCTCTCGCAGTTCCCTCTTGGTTTAAATAACGTCTAGCGTGTTCGCTATAACATAAATTCACATCTGAAATATGATCTACAATTCGACGATTGGTTTCCTCTGGCAGACATTCATCAAAGCAACGGTTTCCGGCCTCCATATGGAAGATTGGAATATGTAAACGCTTTGCTGAAATTGCAGATAAACAAGAGTTTGTATCGCCTAAAATCAAAAGTGCATCTGGCTTTTGCTCTACTAATAATTTATATGATTTTGCGATAATATTCCCTATTGTTTCTCCTAAGTCAGAACCTACTGCATTCAAGAAAAAATCCGGTTGACGAAGACCTAAATCATCGAAGAAAACTTGGTTTAATTCGTAATCATAGTTTTGTCCTGTATGAACCAAAATTTGGTCAAAATAAGTATCGCACTTTTTAATTGTAGCTGACAAACGTATTATTTCGGGACGCGTGCCTATAATTGTCATTAGTTTTAATTTACTCATTAAACTACCTCAAAATATGTGTCTGGTTTATTCGGGTCAAACTGCTCATTTGCCCACATAACTGTAACTAAATTTTCTGTTTCACTTAAATTTATGATATTGTGAGTGTATCCTGGCAACATATGAATTGCTTTGATATCATCTCCAGTTACTTCAATATCAATTACTTCATCTGTACCGATTTTACGTTCTTGTATAAGACCGTGTCCAGATACAACAATGAAAAACTCCCATTTTGTATGATGCCAATGCTGTCCTTTGGTAATACCAGGTTTAGAAATATTCACAGAAAACTGACCGCAGTTTGCAGTTTTCAAAAGTTCTGTAAAGCTTCCTCTGTCATCACAGTTCATTTTTAATGAATACGCAATTTTTTCTGCTGGCAAATACGAAAGATATGTAGAATATAGTTTTTTTGCAAAGCTATCGTATGGAATTTCTGGCATTAGCAATGTTTTTGGTTGTTCTTTGAATGAATAAAGCAAGTCCACAATTTCACCTAAACGAACTTTGTGAACGGTTGGAATAAAGCAAAAGCCGTCTTCTTTGTGCTCTTTTCCCAGCAAAGCATCTATAAATTCATCTACAACATCATCGATATATACTAATTTCATATTAACCGAAGGGTCATTGACTGTAATATCCAAATCATTTGCTATATTATTACAAAAAGTTGCTACAGCTGAATTATAGTTCGGTTTGCACCACTTGCCAAAAACGTTTGGCAGACGATATACCAAGACTTTCGCACCTGTTTCTTTAGAATAATTAAACATCAAATCTTCGCCAGCTTTTTTTGACGCACCATAAGGGTTGTCCAAAGCAGCTTGAATGCTAGAAGTTATTAAAACATGGCATTTATTTGAGTTTTCTTTTAATTTTTCTAATAAAACAGATGTAAAACCAAAGTTTCCTTCCATAAATTCACTTGTTTCTTTTGGACGATTAACTCCAGCTAAGTGCATAACAAAATCGCAATCTTTTGTATATGTGTCTAAAAGTTCTGGTTTTGTATCGATATCATATAAAAACAATTCTAAATCGCTAACCAACGGGTAATTTTTAGCTTTGTTTTCTTTTATATTATTAAGTTGCGAAACTATATTTTTTCCTACAAAACCATTAGCTCCGGTTATTAAAATTTTCATTACTTTTCACTCCAAGCACTAACTTCATTTTGTATGTATTCTAACGTCATTAACTTTTCTTTAACTTGCGAAATATTCAAAAGTTCCGTATTATTTGAATTGAATTCAGTCAAAGTATTTCTTTCTGAATTTCCGTCATTAAAGAATTTATCGTAATTCAAATCTCTAGTATCAGCTGGAACTCTGTAGAAATTACCTAAATCTATTGCATTAGCACACTCTTCATTAGTAAGAAGCGTTTCGTACATTTTTTCACCGTGTCTAATACCGATAATTCTTATATCATCAGTTGAACCCATTAGTTCTTTCACTGCTTGTGCTAATA
>JAWXUP010000060.1:0-15111 GCA_044426345.1 Clostridia bacterium
CGCGTGGCTGATACTTTGGGACGTCCCAAAGTATCCAAAAGACGAAATCTTTTTGCGAAAAGATTTATCAAAATCTGGGGCGTGATGTTTTTACTGTGTGTACGCAATCCGGCATCCGTTAGCCTAACCACTCGTACTCCAACTCGCTATCGCTTATGCGTAAAAACCAATAAATTTTCTCGACCACGTAGTTGCCTATTTTGGTGCAGGAACTTACGTTATGCGTACTACGCACGTTTGGTGCGATGGTTTTTTGTGCATATTTATTTCGAGACAAGCTGAAACCTCCCTTTGAGGGAGGTTTCAAAATTATTAATTTTATTATAGATGGAAATTTCTGAAATCTTCTAATAATTAAACTCATCAATTTTGATAAATGATATTTTCTCTTCATCACAAAATAGTAAAAAACTTGATAAATTATCCTCTTCGGTGATATCTATAACTAGCTCCGTTTTTGTGCTATTCGTGATTTGATAACTGCTATAATATCTATAATCATCTTCGATTATAATATAACCTTCAGACTCTAATTCTTCGATATATTCATCATTTTCAACAAAAAGAAACCGAGTTTTTACTCCTAAAGTTTTAAATAACTGAGCGTTAATTTGATTTACATATGCCCAAACATCTTCTTCATCTTGAGAGACATAAATTCCTATTGCATTGTTTTTTATGTATAAATAACGCAACAGTTCGGCATCTTCAAATGTAGTTTGGTCTGCAAAAAATGTCAAACTTCCTTCTTCAAAAAGGTCTATCACGTCTTTTGTGGTCGTGGAAATCAACGTAGGCTTAATTACTTTAACCGTCAAACTATCATCTATTTCTTCCTCTGTAGATGTTGCTGGTCTAGTAGTTGGATTTGTTGTGGTTGGTGTGCTAGTGCTAGAACCAGACTGATTTCCAGAGGTAAACATATTCGCATAAGTAGCATCTACCAGTGTTTTAAATACATCGTTAGAAAGCTTTGCTTCGTCATTGTAAATACGAACAATTTCGGTATCTGAGTACAATAAAGAATAATTAAGCTCGAAAATTTCACATACAACTTGCGCTGGAACATATATTACATCACCACGAAAAAACGCTGACCCAGCATATGAACGCAAATTTTCATCTTGTATCGTATTAGACGATAAATCAAGGGTTACAATATGGTTGAAGTCGTACATCGTAAGTACTTTTCTCTCTGAACTATAAATCGAAGAAATGCCAACATCACGCGAAAAAACCGTGTAAGGAATGCACACTCGACCCGCAAAAACGATAGGTTCGCTACCAGAAACATAGTCAAGAACCTTGTCATTTACTCCCACTAAACTTATATCGTCAACTGCATAAACGCTTATCCCAAGCGCCATACATATAATTAGTATTAAACTTAAAATTTTTTTCAAAATATCACCTAAATTTCTTTTTTGTAGTTATATTTTATCATACATTTATGAAAAATAAAAGAGTTTTTCATATGGAAAGTTTTTTCACGCTAATACCCATATTTCAATCATAAAAATTTGAGCAAATGTAGACAATGCTAAAAAATCGTTAAAATATCGACAAACTTAGATAAAATCTAGGAATATAGACGTTATTTTTGCTTATTTGTTCCAAAAAAATAGCAAGTTTACGTTAATTTTATATTAAAATTAGATGAAATAAAAAAATTTCCAAAAAATTAATGTTTTTTCAACAGAAATATGTTATACTGTTTTTTGTAGAAGATTCGCAATTTGTGTTATGGCAAATGTTGCGTCTCTTTGTACGTTTACTTATAAATTCAAACTTTTGTCTAGTTGACAAAAAAGGGGGAAATTAAAATGTCATCTGTAAATGCAATTATATTAAAAAAAGAACAACTTGATTTTGAAATTTTATTCAAAAAAGTTTCTTCATATATAGAGATTTCTCTAAAATCGTCGAACATCAATAATATTTTTTATGCAGATGATTTTAATAGCTTAACTCCGGAAATGTTAAACAGCGAATATCTTTTATTTATCGATGCTATCGTGCCTGAAATTGTTGAATACGAAAATCTAGTTGATTTCCACATTGCAAACGAGCACGACATTTCATACTTCGCTTGCGAAACTCATTCTCATACTCATGGAATTATCCACGACGAGAACGAAAAACCTTGCGCTTTCGGTTGTTCAGACGACTTATCAAAACTTGATATTTTTGTTATTTCTTCAAAATTATTAAGCGAAAAACCAGAAATCTTAAACAATCCTTTTGACGCTAAAGTAGCTTTTTTACCAGTTTCTGATAGCACTATTGTTTTCGATGCTGTTGACGTTTTAACGCTTACAGAAGATTTTAAAGATGCTATAAATCATTCTCATTTAAACAATGGAGTGTTTATTGTAGACACTAACAACACATATATTTCATCGAATATTGAAATCGGTGCTGGAACTCAAATTTTACCTAACACTATCATTCGTGGTAATACAAAAATCGGTAAAAATTGTATTTTAGGTCCTAACACGGTTATCGAAAATATGATTATCGGTGACAAAGTTAAAATAAACGCATCTCAAGCTTTTGACAGTTCAATCGGTGATAACACAACAGTTGGTCCTTTTGCGTATATTAGACCACAAAGCGATATCGCTGCAAACGTTAAAATCGGTGACTTCGTTGAAATCAAAAAAGCTTCTATCGGTGAAGGAACTAAGGTTTCTCATCTAACATATATCGGCGATGCAACTATCGGTAAACGCGTAAACTTTGGTTGTGGTACGGTTGTTGTAAACTATGATGGCTACAACAAATACCAAACTATTGTAGAAGACGATGTTTTCCTTGGTTGTAATACAAACTTGGTGTCACCAGTTAAAGTTGAGGCAGGCGCTTTTACAGCTGCAGGCTCTACAATCACAAGTGATGTACCATCTGAAGCATTAGCAATCGCTCGTGCAAAACAAAAAAACATACCTAATTGGGTAGCAAAATTTCGTAGTTTAAAATCTAAAAAGTAGATTTTAAGAAATAAATAATATTTTATATGGGGGTTTTACCTATGATATCCCACGGGAAAGAAATTAAAATTTTTGCAGGAAATTCACACAGAGGTTTAGCAAAGCAAATTGCCAAGTCACTTAATCTTCCAATAGGAAATTGTGACGTTTCAAGATTCTCTGACGGAGAAATTGCACTTACATTCGGCGAAACAGTTCGTGGTTGTGACGTTTTTATCGTTCAATCTACAAATTCACCTGTTAATGAAAACCTTATGGAACTTTTAATTATGATCGATGCTTGTAAAAGAGCTTCTGCTGGTAGAATTACAGCAGTTATGCCATACTTTGGCTATGCGAGACAAGACAGAAAATCACGTGCTAGAGATCCAATCTCTTCAAAACTTGTTGCAAATATCATCACAGCAGCTGGCGCAGACAGAGTTCTAACTATGGACCTTCACGCTCCTCAGCTTCAAGGATTTTTCGATATTCCAGTTGATAATATGTTAGGTATTCCACTTTTAACACCATATCTTGTAGATAAATTTGGTATTTCAAATCCAGATTTAGTTGTAGTATCTCCAGACTTAGGTTCGGTTACTCGTGCAAGAAAATTCACAGAACGTCTTGATTGCCCACTTGCAATCGTTGACAAACGTCGCCCTATGGCAAACGTATGTGAAGTTATGAACATCATCGGTGACGTTCGTGGCAAAATTGTAGTTTTAGTTGATGATATGATTGATACTGCTGGTACTTTATGTAACGCTGCTCAAGCTTTAATCGAAATGGGTGGAGCAACTGAAGTTTACGCTTGTGCAACTCACGGTGTACTTTCTGGCCCTGCTATTCAAAGAATTAACGACAGTGTTATCCAAGAAGTTATTTTACTTGACACTATCGAACTTCCAGATGATAAAAAATCTCCAAAAATCAAACAAGTTTCAACTGCTCCTGTTCTTGCTGAAGCTATCGCTAGAATTTACGAAGAAAAAGAAGTTTCAAGCTTATTTAGATAATTTATGGATTACATTATAGTAGGACTTGGAAATCCAGGTTCAAAATACGAAAATACACGTCACAACGCTGGTTTTATTGCGATAGACAAGCTTGCAAGTTCGTATCATACAAAAATTGACAGACTAAAATTCAAAGCGCTTACTGCTCAAATTAGCATTGGCGATAAAAAAGTTTTGCTTGTAAAACCACAAACTTTTATGAATTTATCTGGCGAAAGTGTTATCGAAGCTGCAACTTTTTACAAAATACCTCCAGAAAATATTATCGTTTTAGTTGATGATATTTCGCTTGACGTAGCCAAGATGCGTATTCGTCAAAAAGGCTCTCACGGTGGTCAAAATGGACTGAAAAATATTAGTTTGCATTTGTCTACAGATGGTTACCCACGAATTAAAATCGGTATCGGTAAAAAACCACATCCCGATTATGATTTAGCAAATTGGGTTCTATCAAGTTTTAACAAACAAGAGATGACGGATATCGATAAAATTGCAGAAAATTGCGTAAAAGCCTGCGAACTTATAGTTTGTGGTGATATACAAAAAGCAATGGCTTTATTTAACTAAACATATTAAGAGAACGTTTCGGCGTTCTCTTTTTGCTTGCCAAGAAATTTGTTTTTTGAAATATACAAGATTTTATTTTGTGCCTTTGCAACTTACAGCTAGTGCTACCTTTTTTCTCGGCAGTGTGCGTACAAAAGTATCCAAAAGACGAAAACACAGCTTGTTTTATCAGCGAGATAGAGCCTTATCGCTGCGTAAATAATTTTTCTCTGAAAAATTTTTACTTTGCTAGCGTGTGCGTTGACATTTATGGTTAAGGTGAGTTTTGTTTTTGTGTAATTTGATTGTTTTTTTCATATTAAATGCACTTATTAATTTTTTCTTGACAAAATCAGTACGGTGCGATATAATTTATGTATATGAATATTTGCTATGAAAGAACTAGTATTTAAACGCATTTTTTAGAGAGAGGTAAGCTTGCTGAAATTACCTTATTATGCGAAAATACAACCACTCTGGAGCTTTTTCTATGAAAAGTAGAAACGTGTAGTTGCGTTAGAAACTAATTAAGCGACAGATTTTTTCTGTAAGCAGGGTGGAACCGTGGGACAAATTTACTCACCCCTGATATGATTTCAGGGGTGTTTTTTTATGCCCTAAAAGAGAGGAAAATATTATGATTAAAATTACTTTAAAAGACGGAACAATTCTTGAAAAAGAACAAGGAACTTCAGCTTTTGACATTGCAAAAGGTATTTCTGAAGGCTTGGCTCGTGTGGCTGTAGCGTGTGAAATTAACGGAGAAGTTTGCGATTTAAGCACTGCTATCGATGCTGATGCTACGTTAAATATCCTAACTTTCAACGATGATGCTGGTAAAAAAGTTTATTGGCACACTGCATCTCACGTATTAGCGTATGCTGTTAAAAAACTATTCCCAGAGGCAAAACTTGCTATCGGACCTGCAATTGATAATGGTTTTTACTATGATTTCGATAACGAAACTGCCTTTTCTGAGGCTGATTTAGAAAAAATTACAGCTGAAATGAAAAAAATCGTTAAAGAAAACGCTATACTAGAAAAATTCGTACTACCTCGCGACGAGGCTATAAAATATATGGAAGACGCTTCAGAACCATACAAAGTAGAACTTATTCAAGATTTACCAGAAGGCGAAATCATCTCTTTCTACAAAATGGGCGACTTCGTTGACCTTTGTGCTGGTCCTCATATCCCTAAAACTGGTATGCTAAAAGCTATGAAATTACTTTCAAGCACTGGTGCATACTGGAGAGGTGACTCAAATCGTAAAATGCTTAAACGTATTTATGCGATTGCTTTCACAAAAAACGCTGATTTAACAGAATATATCGAACGTTTAGAAGAAGCAAAAAAACGTGACCACAGAAAAATTGGTCGCGAATTAGAACTTTTCACAATTATGGAAGAAGGTCCTGGTTTTCCATTTTTCCTACCAAAAGGTATGATTTTACGTAACGAACTTATCAATTATTGGCGTGAAATCCACACAAAAGCTGGTTATCAAGAAATTTCCACACCGATTATCCTAAATCGTTCGCTTTGGGAAACTTCAGGTCACTGGCATCACTACAAAGAAAATATGTATACTACACAAATTGATGAGCAAGATTTTGCTATCAAACCGATGAACTGCCCAGGTGGTATGCTAACTTACAAAACAAAAATGCGTTCATATCGTGACCTTCCAATCCGTATGGGCGAGCTTGGTTTAGTTCACCGTCACGAACTTTCTGGTGCATTACACGGACTTATGCGTGTTCGTAATTTCACACAAGATGATGCGCATATTTTTATGACAAAAGACCAAATTAAAGATGAAATCAAAGGCGTTGTAACTTTAATTGACCAAGTTTACAAAACTTTTGGCTTTAGCTATCACATCGAACTTTCAACTCAACCAGAAGACTCAATGGGCGCAAAAGAAGACTGGGATATCGCTACAGAAGCACTTCGTCAAGCGATTGTTGAACTTGGTTATGATTACAAATTAAACGAAGGCGACGGTGCGTTCTACGGACCAAAACTTGACTTCCATTTGACAGACTGTATCGGCAGAACTTGGCAATGTGGTACAATTCAGCTTGACTTCCAACTTCCAGAACGTTTTGAGCTTGAATACACTGGTGCTGATGGTGAAAAACACCGTCCAATTATGATTCACCGTGTTGTTTTTGGTAGTATCGAACGTTTCATCGGTATATTAACAGAACATTTTGCTGGTAATTTCCCAACTTGGTTAGCTCCGGTTCAAGCGAAAATTCTTCCTATCGGAGAACGTCAACACGAATACGCACAAGCAGTTTTTGAAAAATTGCAAAACGCTGGAATTCGTGTGGATATTGACCTTAGAAATGAAAAAATTGGTTATAAAATCCGTGAAGCTCAACTAGAAAAAAATCCTTATATGCTAGTTCTTGGCGACAAAGAAATCGAAGCAAATGCTGTTGGTGTTCGTTGTCACGCAGAAGGCGATTTGGGTCAAATGCCAGTTGATGAATTTATCTCAAAAATCACTGCAGAAATTGCAAAGAAATCTAAATAATAAAATAAAAGAGGCTGAGGCACATATATTGTGTCACAGCCTCTCGGTTTGTCGAAAAATTTATTTCAAAATAGACTTTTAAATGTATGAATTTTTTATTTTGTGCCACTGCGACTTAACACTAGTACTATCTTTTTTCTCGGCAGACGCTCGCCGCTTGGCTGATACTTTGGGACGTCCCAAAGTATCCAAAAGACGAAATCTTTTTATAAAAGATTTATCAAAACTAGTCAAATTTTATCGCTGCGTAAATAATTTTTCTTTGAAAAATTTTTACTTTGCTAGTGCGTGCATTCAAGTTTTATTTTAAGGTTAATGCTGAATTGTAGGGTAAGAGGATTTCGTGTACCATTTCAAAAAATTTGCACTCAATAATTAAAATAACCTAAAAAATCTGCGTAAATTATATTTTAAAACGGATAAATAGGTAAAATGGTTCACCGATGACCGTCTCTACAGTGCAATAAAATATTAGAAAAATAACACCAACCGAAATAAAAACGGTTGGTGTTTGCTTTTTAATCGATAATAATTCCTAAAGTATTCAGCAGATTTACTACCTCTGGGAAGGAAAATTTTGCAGATTTTAACTCGCAAGTTTCAATGTCGATTTGATAACCGTTTGATTCACGAAAATCAGCTTTTTCTAGGTTGCATTGAACAAATTCCGTGCGACTTAACGGAACTGAACCAAAATCACAGCGTGATAAATCGCATTTTGCGAAGAATGAATGTATAATCTCACAGGTTGAAAAGTCAAACTTTGCAAGGTCCATTTCATAAAAATTATTGTATTTTAAATTACAGTTTTTAAGACTCGAAATCGGAGGAAAAATTTTTGACACAACAAGCTCTCCAAAACTTATTCCTTGTAAATTACAATCAATAAAATCTGTATTTTTAAGAAAAGTCTGACGTGTTTTAGGGTTACTAATCTTGCATTTTGTGAATGTACAATCAGAAAATGTACACGTTTCAAAAAAACAACCATCTATAATACAGTTTGTAAATTCACAATCAGAAATATCTAAATGATCGAAGTGTTCGGATAGAAATTTCTCATTTTCAAAAGCTCGATTTTCGATATATTTCATAAAATCTACCTCGCTTTAAAATACAGATTTGCTAAGTTCAGTAACGATTTTACTCAAACTAGATAGCACAAATTCTTGACAATTATTAGCAGAAAATTTATCATAACTTTCCTTGATAATCTCGTTATTCGAGATAACACGAACTCCGATAACAGGCACTCCAAAACGGTTTGCAACGTTATAAACAGACACGGTTTCCATATCTTCACACAACGTATGTAGTGTACTGTTTAAAAATCCAATAAACTCGATTTCCTTGTTCCAAACATCGCCAGAACCTATAACTCCCGTATGGATTTCACCTTTTGAATAAGGTGTATTTTGGAAAATTTTAAACAATATTTCATCACATTGAAGTTCTGAGCCACCGTGTATATTATCATCGCAGTCACGAAAATCCGTGTGATTCCATAATTTGAAATCGGTTCCAGTGTCCATTGCTGAAGTTTGGAAAGAGCAAATATTCGCAGAACTCAAACCAATAACAAGGTCTGACACATGAGCATTTTTTGCGTGAGCACCAGCAGTTCCTTGGTTGATTATCAAGGCTGGATTATATGTCAAAATACTGATTGAAGTTGCACATGATGCGTTCGACATACCGATATTCGTTTTTGAAATAACAACAGGATAGCCTCTAAGAAATCCTTTGTAAAAGTCAAAACCACCAATTGTTTGGTCTAAAACCGCGTCTAGTTCGTGAATGAGCAGATGTACTTCAATGTCCATTGCTCCTTGAATTAAAATTGGCCTCATAAATATTTCTCCTTATCTGTGCAAATTTTACTAATAACATAAAACAAACGCATCGGTAAAACGGACGAACAAGTTCGCCCCTACAGGTTATTTCAATTTTTAGTAAAATTAAATCATTTCCAAAATTTCTTCCTTGCTAAAATTGTAAATTTCATCGCAGAATTGACAAGTCATTTCGATTTTTTCTTCATTTTCAACGATTTCTAGCAAATCTTTCTTACCTATGCTGATTAATGCTTGAGAAACACGTTCTCGAGTGCATTTACAGTCATAACAGATTGGTGTTTGTTCTAAAATTTCAACGTCAAAACCTTCTAAGACCTTGCGCACGATATCTTCCATACTAAGTCCTTGGTCAAGCAAAGTTGTAACCGGTGCAATATTTGCAATGTTGTGCTCCAACACCATAATGTCGCCATCGTCAGCATTCGGCATAACCTCAATGATATACCCACCAGCTTGTTTCACTGATTGGTCAGTGTCTACCAAAACACCCAAAGCACACGCAGCACCAATTTGTTCGCTTTGTGCAAAATATGAAGTCACATCTTCTGCGATTTCACCAGAAACTAGCGCAGTTGTACCGATAAATGGCTCTTTCATAGATAAATCTTTGATTACCGTTAAAAATCCGTCTTGTCCAACAGCACCAGAAACGTCAAGCTTGCCATTTGGTTTTAACGGAATATCGACTGCTGGGTTTTGTAGATAACCACGAACTCTGCCTTGGCTGTCAGACACGCAAACGATAGACCCAAGAGGTCCTCCACCTTTAATTTGAACAGTAACGCTACCATCTTCGTTTTTGAGGTTTGCACCAATTATCGAAGTCGCTGAAAGTGTTCTACCAAGTGCTGCAGTTGCCACTGGCAAAGTTTTGTGTATTTGTCTTGCACGCTCAACGATTTCTTTTGTGTAAACTGCCGTTACGCGTATATTAGAATTTGTTGTAATTGCTTTAATTAAACTGTCTCGCATTTTTTATCTCCTTTTGATTTTGCTACAAAGAAAACCCTCTGGCAGTCGTCATTACCTTGCTCAAATGTTAAATCGTTATAGCATTTGATATCGTAAAAACCTGCTATTTCAAGCTGTTCTTTGATGAATGAAATCTCGTAAGCACGCTCAATATGTTCCTCGCAATATCTATCATATTTGTCATTACGATTTACGAAAATATCGAAATTATACGTGCAAAGTCCGTCCTCAAAACTTGCTTGCCAAACGCAGAATGTGTTGTCATTTTCACGAACGTAAGTTTGTCCGTCTAAATTTTCAAGCTTGTTTACGGTATTGATATCGAAAATGAAAATTCCGTCTGGATTTAAAAAATTATCGACTTTTGCGAAGACTTTTGCGAGATTTTTTGGGTCTACGATGTAATTTATGCAGTCTAAACTCGAAACGCAAGCATCAATTGTGCCAAAAAGGTCGAGATTTTGCATAGACTGACGTAAAAAAATTGGGCGTGTGCATTCTAATTCGTATGATTTTGATTGAGCCTCCATCAGCATATCTTCCGAGTAATCGACTCCAATCATCTCAAAACCACGCTCTGCCATTTTGTTAGTAAGCGTGCCTGTGCCACAGCCCAAATCGAGTATTAATCTAGGATTTTGCGAAAGCATACTAAAGACGCTCTCATAATAATTTATAAAATCATCATAGGGAACGTCCTCTGTAAAATCGTCATAATAATATGAAAGTTGTTTATAAGCTGCCATCTTCTAGTCTTTCTAGCACCATTTTATAGCCATCATTGCCATATTCTAGACATTTGTTAACTCTTGAAATTGTAGCCGTGCTAGCGCCTGTTTTTGACACGATATCGCTGTAAAGCATACCTTCGTTAAGTAGTGTAGCAACCTCGAAACGCTGTTTCATAGCTAAAATTTCCGTTACTGTGCATACGTCTTCAAAAAATGCATAACATTCTTCGATATTTTTTAGGCTTAACACCCCTTTAAACAATCTATCAAGATTTTCGCTGTGTATTTTACTCATAATGAGATACCTCTTTTCTAAAGTTTTCTTGTAACTATTTTAACACACTAAAGCGATACAGTCAAATGTTTTTATTGCAAAAAGTCGTACATTTCAATAAATTTACAGTTTATAAATATATCCTTTACAGTTAGTTTGTGAATTATTTCAAGTTTCTTTTTAAATGAATTTTCATCGTCAAAAATTGTGAAAACGCAATGTTCGGAATCGGTCATTTTTGTGTAATAATTTGTGCATAAATTTTCCGAAAAAAATACCGAAGTCAAATCTGTCTTTGTGGGGCGTACAATTTTCCGTGATAAATCGTTATAACTTGGAATGTCAAACTCGTAAGCATCAAGTGAAATTTCAGCACAAATTCTATTCAATCCATATTGCAAAATAGAATATTCGAAAATTTGTTGCAAATTACCACCAGAAATAGCTGTGCTTATAACGATTTTTGCATTATCTACAACTTTGGCATATTTTTGTGGAACATATAATTCAATGTGTTCTTTATAACATCGTTCGTCTAGCAAATACACAAATTCGCTGTGTTCTTCGCCATGAAAATCCAAAAAAATACCGTTAAAATTAAATTTTTTGTACTCGTAAAAAATGTCTGAAATAATTTTTTTCACATCTTTTTCAGCACAAAAATCATCATCATTTATTCCTAAAATTGAATTTTCAAATTTCGAAAAAGTTTTCTGTCTGACAAGACAATTATTTTGAATTTTATAAATATTTGCGACGTAGCGATTAAATTTCGAGCTGTAAGTTGTCACGTTTTCAGGGTCTAAAATACCTGTTAGTAAATCTTTCATAAATTTTTCTCCTTTTATGCTAGACTAAAAGTTAATAATGTATTACAATATATGTATGTGTAAATAGAATTTATAATGTTTTTTGAGAATTTTAATTCTTTTCACGAAAAACTATTATAAAAAACGGAGGATTAAATGTTTTCAAAGCTAATACCAGATAAATATGTAGAAAATTATCAAGAAATCACACCATATATGATAAAATCTATGGGTGGACGCGCAGTTTTTGTTGACTTAGACGGCACTTTAGTGTCAAAAAACACAAAAATACCAAACGAGCAAGTTTTAGAGTGGATTGATAAAATCATCGATGCGGGAATAGAATTTGTGCTGATTTCAAATAATACATCGAGACGTGTTGGAGAATTTGCTAAGGATTTAGAAATTCACAACATTCATAGTGCAAGAAAACCATTGCATATAGGTTTCAGAAAAGCTATGAATATGATAAGAGAGGACGTTTTACCGTCTCAAATCATAATGATAGGCGACCAAATTTATACAGATACGCTTGCTGCAAAAAGATTTGGAGCTAAGTCGATTTATGTAAGTCCTATCGATACTGGTTCGAAATATACTAGATTTAGAATGAATATTTCAGAGCCTTATTTTGTAAAAAAAGCCAAGGAGAAAAAATAATGGAAATCAAATTTGGACCTGCTGGCAATAGCATATCTTTCGCGGTTGCAGGCTTCAAAAAATCAGCAGACGCACCGAAATGGTTGTCTGAAATGGGATTGAATGCTTACGAATATCAGTGTGGACGTGGAATTAATATCGGCGATGAAACAGCCTCGCTTATCGGTAAAAATGCTCGTGAGCATGGCATACAAATGTCACTTCATACTCCATATTTTATAAATTTGTCTAGCATCGAAGAAGAACGAATGCAAAAAAATGTCAAGTATATATTAGACAGTGCGCACGTTATAAATTTGATGGGTGGTAGCAGAATGGTGGTTCATTGCGGAGGACTTTCGAAACAAACTCGAATTAAAGCGATGGAGCATACTAAAATCAACATAAACAATATGTTGAATGCGTTGGAATCCGACTATTCACACGTTAGAATGTGTATCGAAACGATGGGCAAGATGAATGTTTTGGGTGACTTAGACGAAATCTGCGAAATCGTAGCGACTGATGATAGATTGCTACCTTGTATTGATTTTGGTCACCTAAACTCACGTGGAATGGGTAATATAAAAACTTATGAGGATTATGAAAATATCTTCAAGACACTAGAGAATGGCATCGGAGTTGAGCGAACTAAAATTCTGCACGCACATTTTTCACATATAGAATATTCAAGTGCTGGCGAGGTTCGTCATTTAACTTTCGAGGACACAATTTATGGACCGAAATTTGACGAACTTGCGAAATTGCTTGCGAAAAATAAATATACACCAACTATAATTTGCGAATCGGCTGGAACTCAAGCTGAGGACGCATTAACAATGAAAAAAATGTATGAGGAGGCACAAAATGGTTAAATCAATCTTGGTTATCAATGGACCAAATCTTAATATGTTAGGCAAACGTGAACCTGGAATTTACGGTAGCGACACACTTGAAAGTATTGAGCTTGAATGTATGGAATACGCGAATGCAAAAGGTGTTTTTTGCGAATGTTTCCAATCAAATATTGAAGGTGAAATCATAAATAAAATCCACGAAAGCTTTGATAAACACGACGCGATTGTAATGAATGCTGGTGCTTTTACGCATTATAGCATTGCTCTTCGTGATGCAATTTCAGCTGTATCAAAACCTTGTATCGAAGTGCATATTTCAAACGTTCATGCACGTGAAGAATTTCGTCATAAATCGGTAATCGCACCAGTTTGTAAAGGTGTAATCGCAGGTTTTGGTAGAAATTCATATATTTTAGCAATCGAAGCTGTTATTAGAACGGAGAACTAGTATGCAAAATTTTGTTAAAAAAATCGAAAAAGCAGATGCAGTTTTAGTGACTTCGGATATTAATAGACGTTATTTTACGGGATTTAATTCGTCTGCTGGAATGGTGCTTATAACTAGCGAGCAAAGTTATTTTTTGACAGATTTTAGATATATCACAGCGGCAAAATCTGGCATTTCAAACTGCGAAGTTATGATGGTTGAAAGAAATCGTGGTTATAACGTAATTTTGACCGAACTTTTTGCAAAATATGACATCAAAACGCTTGGTATCGAGTATCAAACTACAACAATTTCAGATTTTGAAAACCTAAAAGCTAATTTTGATGTAGAATTTTGCGATGTTTCACGTGAAATTCAAAATCTTCGCAATGCAAAAACCGAAGATGAATCACAAAAAATGCGTGATGCTCAAAAAATCGCAGACGAAACTTTTACTGAAATCGTTGAATTTATTCGTGAGAATTACAAAAAAGGTCTGACAGAAAAAATTATCGGTGCGAAACTTGTAGCTTTGATGTATGAAAAGGGTGCAGATGGACTGTCTTTTCAACCAATTGTAGCAAGTGGAGTTAATGGCGCTAGTCCACACGCTCGTCCTACTCACAAAAAAATCGTTGAAGGCGAGTTTATTACTATGGATTTTGGGTGTGTACTTAATGGGTATTGTAGCGATATGACAAGAACAATTTGCGTAGGTCAGCCTACCGAAGAAATGGTGAAAATTTATAATTTGGTGCTTGAAGCACAAAGATTAGGCATAGAATTTGCAAAAGCTGGCGTTAAAGGCTCGGAAATTCACGCAAAAGCTCACGATTTCTTCGAAAAACACGATATGGCACAATATTTTGGTCACGGTTTTGGTCACGGAATAGGTATGGAGTGCCACGAAGGTCTTTCGGCATCACCAGCGTGTGAAGTTAATCTTCCAGAAAACTTTTTTGTATCAGCTGAACCAGGGCTTTATATAGATGGCTTTTGTGGCGTTAGAATTGAAGATATTTTGAGACTTACTAAAGAGGGTAATGAGGATATCACGAAAGCACCAAAAAATTTAATAATTATCTAAGAATTGATACAAAAAGACTTGCAAAATTGTGCAAAATAGTATACAATGTATATGTAAATTAATTTTAATATGGAGGAATATATTATGATTTCCGCAGGAGATTTTAGAAATGGTGTAACTTTTGAAATGGACGGTCAAGTTCTTCAAATAATCGAATTCCAACACGTAAAACCTGGTAAAGGTGCTGCTTTCGTTCGTACAAAAGTTAGAAATGTTATTTCAGGTTCAGTTATTGAACGTACATTCAACCCATCTGACAAATTTGAACCAGCTTACGTTGACAGACGTGAAATGCAATATTTATATAACGATGGTGAACTTTGGTACTTTATGGATAACGAAACTTTCGAACAAATTCCAGTTGGCGCAGACCAATT
>JAWXUP010000061.1:0-14942 GCA_044426345.1 Clostridia bacterium
TGAAAAACAACACCACAAGTAACCCGAAAATGGTGACCATTTCTCGGACGGAATATGAGTCTCTCAAGGAGCGAAATGCAGAGCTATCTCACATGAACGATTTGCTGATTGAGCAAATTAATGAAACACGCTAGTGTACATTGATTAGTTGTTCTTGCAATTACAATTATATTAATTAATATATTTATCAATTGGAATGCTAAACTTTTTCAAAAAATAAATTTTAGATTTTCTGCTTTATAGCATTATGCTATTATCCATTCTATAAATTCACGAACTGCACCATCTCCACCTTTTTTGGTAGAGATAAAATCCGATATATCTATAACTTTTTTCGTCGCATCAGAAGGGCAAGCCTTTATTCCACAGATATTCATTGCTGGTATATCAATTATATCATCGCCCATATAAGCTATATTTGCATATACCCCAGTTTCATCAGGATGACAATTGAATTTATTTGCAATTTCTCTTAATTTATCAACTTTGTTTCTGCAATTTTGATACAAATATTTTATTTTTAATTCGTTGCATCGATTTTTCAACAACTGAGAGCTTCTTGCTGTAATTATGATAGGAACTATTCCTTGCAATTGATCTTCTATCGCAAATTTTTTATTTTCTTTTATCCAATTTACTGATACATTAGGCAATATATCATAAATTCCACAACCATCTTTTATATCGAATGCTTTCATTACCTCACCATCAGCACCCATGTATACTTTCCCATCTGTCAATGTCCCATCAACATCAAGAACTAATAATTTAATATCGTTCTTATTACAATATTTCAAATACTTTCACCTCTTTTATTTTAAATATAGACTTTGTTATAATATTTATTGGAAATGTACATGTTCTTACAGCCATATAATCATCTAACATATCTTGTATTTCTATATTCAACTCTTCCAAGTTATTATTAAAGTTAGCTATAGCTAAATCTTTATTCACATAATTATTAAAATTAGAATATCCATCAAATCCCACTATATCAACGCATGCTGGCTCTAAAAAATCTAATAGTCTAAGTATCATAATCATAGAATTATCAAAATGTGACCATCCACATTTTGCAAGTCGTTGAAAAGAAACTATATTTATATTATCTTTCTGTTCACAATGAATATTTGAGGTAAGAATAAATTTAGATTCTGATAATTTATTTTTCCAAACATTATATCTTTTTATATTATTCATATATACAAAATCACTTTTAAAATCCTTATAATCAAAGTTAATTGCAATTATTATATAATTTGATTTTTTTATATATTCTAATATTTCTTTTTTCTGATTTTCTACAGATTTACCAGGTGCTATAATAAGTACTTTTTTCCCTTGTGCTATGCTTTTTAGTAATTTTATTGTTTGTGTATCATCTATACTTTCTGTTAAATAATCCATATATGTTTTTTCCAAACGATCATAATCATATTTCTTTCGAACGTTATAATCCATACGATTTAATATATGTCTTATATCCTTTGAAGTTATACCATTCTTTTGATTGAGATATGCCAAATTATTAACATGTGTATCATAGCAACCTGCAATAAAGTTAGGTGCTGAATATCCCCAAGTACAGCGAGTTTTTATATTTTCTATATAGTTATCGATTAGATCAAGTAACTCATCTATATCATAATTATAATTTAATTTATTAATCATGTATTGTGCTATCAATTCTGTTGGCGTATTTCCAGCTCCTCGACCCATACCATATATGGTTCCATCTATCACAACCTCTCTTTTACCCCATGTAAGATTTAAAAACTCCTGTGACAATGCATTGGACATTTGCATATTATTATGAGAGTGAAAACCAATTTTGCAGCTTGGTATTAATTTATTATGTATTAAAGTAAATATCTTTTTTAAATCTTCACTATACATAGATCCAAAAGTATCTACTATAGAAAGACAATATGGTTCTACCTCATTTATTAAATTTATAAACTCAATCATTTCAAACTCTGTATATCCTAAAATGTCTACTGGTTGTACAAATAATTCGTATCCTTTTTCTTTAATTACTTTGCAATATTCAATCGCTTCAAATCTTTCATGTTTTAAAAAACATTCTCTTACAGCATCTATAGATGAATCTATTCTATAATCCAAGTTTTCTACATTATACCTACTATAGTCTGCTAAAACTGTGAATTTACAATTATTTTTATCTTGCGGAATGAATTGTTTCGCTTCTTTAGAATTTTTAAATACAGTTCTTCCTTCTGTATAACCGCAATCTTCAAAAAAACCAATCTCTATATAATCAACTCTTGCTTTTACGAGTCCATTAATTATCCCTTCAATATTCTGACATCCAAAATCTTTATTTATTAAATAAGCTCCATCACGCAAAGTACAATCAAGCAATTTCGCATGTTTCATTACTCTATCCCTCTACTTCTTATAATATCTTCAACCAATTTAATATGTTCTGGGAAATCAACACCAATACTATCAAATTGCGTTTCTTTTACTCTTATTTTATACCCATTTTCCATAGCTCTAAGTGGTTCTATACCTTCTCCAAGTTCTAATTCTGTTTGTGGCATATTTACAAATTTCGATAGAAATTCTTTTTTATATGCATATATACCCACGTGACGATATGTATTTGCTAAAACACCATCTTTAATATTCGAAGGTATAATATTTCTTGAAAAGTACAATGCGTCTTCATTTTTATCTACTACTACTTTAACCGTACTTTGAGCTGAAATTTCTTCTTGATCCGATATTCTTTTTCTTAGTGAACCAAAATAAACTCTTGAATCCTCAAATATGTCAATAACTTCTTTTATTTCATCAGGATCTATTACTGGTTCATCTCCTTGAATATTTATAAATAAGTCTCCTTGAACTTTACTTGCAACTTCCCCTACTCTGTCAGATCCAGTCTTGTGTGAATCTGATGTCATAATTACATTCATATCATAACCAGCGCATATATTTTTTATTTTTTCATCATCAGTCGCTATATATAATTCATCTAATTGTGATACTTTAAGGCATTGTTGATATACCCACCAAATCATAGGCTTTCCACATATATCCGCCAAAGGTTTGCCGGGGAATCTTGACGACTTGTATCTTGCTGGTATAACGCCAATAACTTTCATACTATTTAACATTTTTTCTCTCCTTGCACTTAATCTTTAAAATATCCTTATAAATTTGGACTTGAATTTTAAAATCATATCTGACATAACAAACAGCAAACCATATATAATAATGTAATCATAGTTTTTTTAATATTTTTTCTTTAACGATTTTATGCATAAATATACTTTGTATTATTGCAAATAAAAATAAATAGCTTCTTAATCTAACATATTAGTAACCTTAATTATCTACTTGTGTGAATACTCTTAACAATGAAACAACTTATACATTATACAATTTTAATTATAATTCTTTTAACTTTCGACAATACTCTACGAGAGAACTTAATGCATCTTTGTTTAAAGCTTGGCTTTGCATATTTATTTATTATTTTTTGAAAAGGAAATTTCTTATAATCAGTCCAAAAAGCTTTTCTATTGCTTGATATAGGTGTTGGTTCTTTTAAATTAGGCTGTAAGCAATCTTCTTGATTACTAAGTTGATACTCTAATGAATTTTTTATTTTATTAAATAGTTCTAATCCTTTATCTGTATGTATCAACACTAATGAATTTCCCATAGGGTCGTAAAATTCTGGGCAAACTCTTTCAATGCCCCAATAATCTCCAATAGTCATATCTACTGCACGATTTGTTGTAGCATACGGACATTTATGACACGAAGGTCTTAATATACAGCGATTATAAAATAAATTTGTATATTCTTTTAATGATATTTCTCGTTTATCAATATTAACTATCGCTGTAGGATTCTTCCAACCATTACGTTTATCTCTAAAAGTTAATGAATCAATTTTCGAATTGCCTTTTTTTGTAGCAATATATTCTCTCCAAATTTTAGGACTAGGTGATCCATGACATATAATATCTACAGTCGTTATTTTTTCTTCAAGATTCTTAACTTGCATATATTTTTTAAAGCTTGCCGCTTGACATCCCATTCCAACAAAAAGAATTTCATTGTCATCACTTAATTTTAAAAATTTCTCAGATTGTTTTAATATATTCAACATATTGCTCTGTATATATTTTGAACCGCGTGCATTATCTCTCGATAATTTATCTAAAAGAATAGAAAACTCAACATTATCATTATCATAGTTATAGATTGCACAAACAACAGCTTTTTTATTATCTAAAAAATAATCAGATAAAGCTGTAAACATCCCGCCCGAAGAGCTGAGCTTTAGGCTTTTTTTATCTCTTAACCTCGTTGCATAAACTAATGGATATTTATCAGACATCTTGCACCTCCAAATACCCTTTTTCTATTTGATCTCTTTTAAATACACAAACTGTTAAACATTTTTTACATGCTACACATTTATTTTCATTAATGATAGGATAAAGAAAACCTTCTTCATCTTCTGTCATAGTAATTGCATTAGCGGGGCAAATTGCAAAACAAGCTGTGCATCCGCAACAATTTTCTTTTTTATTATATAAAATCATTGATTATTCTCCTATGGCATAATCTAAAAATTCTAACGAGTCATTCCTATACTCTTCTAAATACTTATCTACCTTTTCATAATCAATAATGCTATTTAAATCAATCTCATCTTTATTTTTTATATGTCTCGACTGCAAATTAACAGCATTTAAAATATTATCTTTTCTTTCATCTTGACCATAAACACTATAAAACTTTTTATGATAAAGCATTGAAAACACTGTTCCATGGAAAGAGTTAGTTAATATAAATTCTGCATTTTTCATATACGTCAAAAATTCTCTTGGTCCAAGATCCGCCCTTTGATTATGCCCAATTAAATTTTTTTGCAAATAATAATGAAGCTCTACTAACTTATACCCCATTTCTTGTGCTATATGCTCCGCACACTCCATAAGTTCTTTATTTTCTGAAATAAAATATACAAATATATATTTATCTTTTTCTTGGTTATCCGCTAAAAGATTATCATAGGCGCTTACATCTAGAAGCAAGGTTGGATCAAGTGTTACTGATATTTTTTTCGAAACAATTTCTTTTAAAGTAATTACAGCTGACTCTTCCCTTACCGAAATATAGTCAAAATCAGAAAGTGCTTGTTTAAAATATTCTTTTTCATTTTTTATAATTTGTTTATGTGCTATACTCGCAGCATATGAAATTTTTTTAGCATTTGTCTGAAATTCAAGAAAGTAAGCTGAATCCAAGCCATTTGTTATGCCAGCATTCCAAATTTGATCACTTCCGCAAATAAAAACATCATATGGTAATAGTGAAAGTTCTTCTTTGTTTATACTAGAAATATTGTTTTCTAGTATAATTTCATTTATAAAAGACTTAAAGTTAGCATATTGCTTGCTCCATTCATCTTGAGCAAATTTATTAGAATAATATCTTTTAACAACACCTAACCACTTAAATGGATTAATTATTTCTCTCTTGCCTATAGTTAAATGTAATTTCGCATCATATCTTTTTTCTAGATAATCATTTCTATAATTTATTATATGTGTATCATGTCCCATTTCTCTAAGAATAGTACGTAATGCGAAAGCTTGCAAGGTTGCTCCATAATTATGTGCATTATGAAACGTCAAAATCCCTATTTTCATTTTTCCTCCATTAATTTAAAATTATATAATTAAACTCTTTTTATTTATTTCATTTTTGTACAATTCAATGTTTTCTCAAAATTTATTACGTAATCAGATCCAAATGTAACTTTTTCTTTAACAAAATCTAAATCTGCAATTGATGTCGAATATGCTGTTATTGCTAAATCGAAATCTATAGCATCTATAAAACTTAACACTTCCGCTGGAACTGTGCTATCTATGATAGCTAGGCAGTTCTCAAAATATTTTTTATAGTCTATTTTATCTCTTGGGTGAGGTTTAATTACTAATTGATAAGCAGAGTATTCCGATATCATCTCTTTATACATTTCTATTTGACTAAGTTCACTTTTTAACTTTCCATCAACAAAGAGCGGTTGTGTTAAAAGTAGTAAAGTTTTTTTATCATTATAAAAAATAATTTTTTCTTTTATGAATATATCTAAAATTTTGCTTTTATCAGATTCTTTTAACTTAGAAAACATATTTTTTCTATTTTCCTCAATTAGTTTTTTTTCTGAAACTACCTTAACTCCTATCTTGTTGTTCACTTCAATTGTTTTTACATACTGAGAATATCCGTATTTGCGAATTTGGATTCCTAAAATTTGTTTTATAAATCCTTTAATCCCTTTTTTGTATGCATGCAATTCGTAAAACAATGGTTGTAACAAGCAATCAAGACCATCTTCTACTATATTATATTTCACTTTTTTGAAATTAATATATTGACCAATTAAAATTGAATCATTAAAAATAAAGATTTCCTTATTATTTAAAAATTCAAAATCGTAATTTGTTTCAATTAAATTTATCTTCTTATTAATCACGGACAATATATTTAAACCTTTTTGTTTTTCGCTCAATTTGTTATGTGCCAGATTGAATTCGTCAGTCATTTGATGATAATAATAGACATTTTCAAAAATATTGGATTCTACTAATTTTTTATGCATATCCATTTGTTGTGGTACTTGCGGCGACAAAACTATATCACAACATTCATTAGATGTTAATACTTTCACCAATGTAATTAAAACATGATATCCCGTTGCACAAATATATATTTTTCTCATTATTCACTCCTCTTAATACATTAAATTTAAAATATAAATCAATAATCTTTTTATAATGCATTTAACATTTTTTTATCCTAGATACTATTCGTAATAAAAAGTCTAAGCTCTCATCTTTTGAAAAAAGTATAACCGCATTTAATGCCATACCTACTAAACCACAGATAATTCCAGTGAAAATCATAGTAAACCAAGTAGTAGGATTTAAAACAGAAACAATGATAAAGCAACAAGCTCCAATAGCTGTAGTTGATAGGAAATATCTTAAAATAATAGGATAAAAAGTTAATTTCGAAACACCTAAACATTGCGCTGCATTTATAGGTGTAAAAGTTAAATTTTTTATTATTCCGTTAAATGTACTTACTCCTACTATCGCATAAATTCCGAAGTTAGTAAACTTCAACAAAGGAAACACCATAATAATATTCAAAAATCCCATTCCAAGTGTAACGAGAGAGTTTAACTTCAACTTGTTAACAATTGAATAAACATTAAATAAACTAGTAATTACCCCACTAATAACAGTTCCTATAATTATTAAAAATGTTAGTTGAAACAAAAACTCTGAGTTTTCTTGTGGAACCCATAAACTATAAAAAAGTTCACCTAATGATAAAAATACCATTAACGGAATATTAGTGAAAAACCCTGTTATTTTCATAGATTTCTTCAATTCTTTTACCAAATCAATCATATTGTCTTTTGCATAGTTAATAGTTAATTGAGGACAAAAAACACTAGATACAGAAGACATTAAGCTACTAAAAGCCAGCGGAACTGTTTGTGCTATTGCCAATATGCCCATCGTAGATGCACTTATAAAAAGATTTGTCAATAATAAATCCAAACCATTTGTTAATATTTGTCCTAACTTAGTTACAACATTCCATGCTCCCGATGTAATTAATTCTATAATTTTTCTAAAGTCGAAATATTTTAAAGAAACTTTTAATTCTGGCAGCAATCTATTTCTATAAATTATCTCCCATGCAAAAACAAAGATAGTACAAACTATTGAAACTATACCAATATACCAAACTTTTACAGTAAAAGCAGAAAATAACATTATATATAGAGTTGCTTTTAATAAATTAGATTCTATAGATCTTAATGATGATAGCTCTAATCTATTGCTAACATAAGTAGCCACATTATAACCAGATGTCACCAGACCTATTAAACAATTTAAGAAAATCAACGACCACAATATTTTTACATCTAATAATATAAAATCTGGCACTTCAAGTATTTTTTCAATATATATGATGATCAAAGATGCTGGTATGCACAAAACTGCAGACATTATCACATTCCCAAATATAACAGAATTAAAATATTTGTTAGCTTCTTCCATGTTGTTTTTGTGTACCGAAACAGTAATAAATCTAAGGGCCATTGAATTTAGCGCTAAAGTAACTAATTGCGAATAACCTACAAAATTATTTGCCAATCCTACAAAACCATAAGCTTCCGAACCAACATTCTGCACTATATAAGGAGTTAAAAAAAAGCTTATTCCAATTGATACCATTAGAGAAGTAATGCTCGCCACAATATTTATAATTAGCTGTTTCGTTCCCATTTCTACATTTATTTTTCTATCCATTATATTTCCTTTTAACCTCTTTATTGTAAAACAAATTCTATAAACTCGTCATAAAAAGTTTTCTTTGAAAACCGCTTAGCTCTTTTTTTCCCATGCACAGACATTTCATATCTTAATGTAGGATTATTATATAGCTTTTCAATAGCTATATGAATATTGTTTACTACACTATCATCTTTTTCAACAATTATTGCACATTTGTCATCAATATATTCAATGAGTCCTCCGGAATTAGTTGCAATAATTGGCAATCCTGAGTACATCCCTTCTATTGCAACTAAACCTGCTGCTTCTTCACAGAGCGAAGGTATCGCTTGAATATCAGCCGCCTGATAGTATTTATATAATAATTTGTTATCCACATAACCGGTATATTTTACTCTTTCGCCCATTGTCGATACAAGTTCATTAATTTCATTGGCAAAATCACTTTTGTCATGCAATGCAAAGTTAACACTTCCAATTATTAGTAATTTGATATTTTGATTATTACATTTTTGTACGGCGTTTAATAATTCTTTAATACCTTTAACTTCTGCAATCCTGCCACAAAAAAGAATAACAAAGTCATTCTTTTTAAATCCAAGTTTAGTTCTAATCTCATAACGTTCATCAACAGTGATTTCTAATGAAAAATATTCTTCTCTTATACAATTATATATTGCTTTTGAATTTAACGATTTCTTTTTAGAATTTGATACCCATTGATTTTTTACAAATTCACTTACACCAATAATATTATCATAAATATCATCAGTTATTTCGTTTGGGAATAATTCATGATGTATATGTAAGTATAGATTTTCTTTTGTTGGTAGAGTTTTAAAAAATTCATAATTTCCACCTTCAACGACTATGCTATCATATGATATTTTTTTTATTTTTCGATATGCCTGCAAATAATATAGGTTGCTATATGGCAATTTATACCCAAATATCTTTCTAAGAGCATGATAAAAAAGAAAATATATTTTTTCTACAAACTTATTAGATTTTAACCAAGTAATTTCAGAATTATTATATTTCAAACTCAAAGCATAAGCATCTTTTTCATATTTTGAAAAAACAATTAGCTTCACATTTTTACAAATCTCATTCTGTTCCAGTAAAAGTTCAACTAAAGTCTCTATAGCTCCTCCTTGTGTTGCTGGAACAGGAAGTACCCCCGGTGTTATCAATACTACTTTTTTCATAATCACTCTCCTATGAGTTTTTCAAACTACTCTTAAGTTTCATTTTAATAGAACTTAATTTAAAAAACATTTTCGGATTATTCATTACTAAATAATATTTAAATTTATCTGTTAATGCAAAATGTTTTTTTAATTTTCTATGATACAAACACTTGCAAAGTTGTGCATAAACTTTCCACTGATCTTTGTTCAATTTATTTTTCAAGTCCAATTTCATTTTGCCTTGCATTAAAACATAAAGTGTTGAAAAATATGCTATTTTTGCAGTTTTTATGTAATTATTGTCAATCAAATAGTTAACCCTAGCTAATAACCCTTCAATAGAGTCAAGTCTTCTTATAGAAAATTTCTGACCCATTATACTATTACTTCGTTGCAAGTAATAATAAAATTTTCCTGATACAAATGAGATTTGATTGCTTTCCTCAATTATTTTATGGAGAATAAATTCATCTTCATGCATTTTTCCAAAGTCATATCTTAAATTTCGAAAAATTTCTTTCTTATAAAGCTTATTCCACGCTACAACTTTAGCCATTGTATTTTCATCATAGAAATTAATCCAAAAATCACTTTTATTAACAATTTTATTTTCACAAAAATCAAAAGACATTCCATCTTCAATATAAGTTTCATTTACATATGTAATTCCACATATTGCGATATCAGACTTATCTTTTTGGATACTATCATACAAAACTTGTATCATTTTATGATGTATGAAATCATCACTATCTACAAAAACTATATAAGAACCCCTTGCTATGTCAAGTCCTTTATTTCTAGCATCTGAAAGCCCTCCATTTTTCTTGTGAATAACTTTAATTCGATTATCTTTGGATGCATATTCGTCACAAATTTTTGGACTTTTATCTGGTGATCCATCATCTATCAATAATATCTCTAAATTTATGTAAGTTTGATTAATTATACTATTTATACATTTTTCTAAATATTGTTCGACTTTATATACAGGAACAATTACACTTATTATATCATTCATTTTTCCCCTCTTATGATCTATAATTTAATTACACATTTGAAATCCATATTAATATAAGATTTTGTATCAACGCTTGCAAGACTATTACATTTGCAACTGACTAATAGGTATTGACTTCTTTTTCAAACAGATAATATAAGAAATATTATTTCAATTCTCCTACCTACTAATCAACACCCCGCCAAACTCTGCTCCATCACCATCAAAATTAACAATAACATCAACATAACCATCAGTAGAACTAGTTGTATCAAGAAACGCAACCGTCTTGCCTTCATCAGTAACAGCAAATGCAACTTCATCTGTAGGGATTGTGATTTTCGATACGTTTTCGCTTAGAATTTCGATTTTGTACAACGCGTAATACGTATATGGCACTTTTATTCTGATCTTATCTCCAAAATTTGTTACATTTCCTTTTGTATCGAAATTAGTACTTGATGAAATTAAAGCATCATAAGTTCCATTATCGTTAGCGTCAGTATCGTACCTAGAGTCGTAAATAACTGTATCGACATAAGTCAAAAACTCTTCCGCAGTTTCAATATCTGCGCTCGCTAAAATATTTCTAACGTACATCAACGAATAGTCATCAAGCGTAATCTGGCTAATTGAACCTTCGTTAGTTTCATCTAATTTAACTAATAAGTCGTTAATTATTTCAAGATATTCATCTTTGTATTGGTATAAATGCTCGACATTACTTGCATCTTGAAGTGCTCCGATGTACTGATTAAACGCCATATTCCACGTATCAGGGTCGTAAAGCGAGTATTCTATATAATTTACAATCTGTTCATAGCTTTTTTCTGGATTGAAATTTTCTACGTAATACTTTGCAAGATACAGGCTGATAGTGTTAGATTTCGCTTTTTCAAGTGACGCAAGATATTTGTTGCTCGTCGCTATCATTGTCGCGTCGTCGATACCGCTAGTTGCTAGTACGTAGCTAAGTTTATAGTCATTTTTCTCGTAAATATCAATCGACGCGTTGGTTGTAAGCGTATCTAGCGTTACGGCATTGCTGTTTATGTTGACATTTGCAACAATATTGCCCGCTAAGAAAATGGTGAACAGCGACATCGCACCAATAGTTCCAATTAATATTTTATCGTTATATGGTTCTAACTTCTTAATTTTCACATCGCAAGTTACAGCGATTAACGCAAAAATTGCAAACGCAAATGGTAAGAATTCACCCGATGACATTGAGAATTCATTAGCGCCGTGGACTATTATCATCATAAGTGCGCCAAAAAGCATTGGTGCTAAATCACTTGTTTTGCGTGATTTTATTAGTGCTATTATGCAAGAAATTAATAAGAATAAATATGATAACAAACCTAAAATACCCATATCTACCATCACTTGGAAGAAGTGGTTGTGGGCGTATTTTGTTTCATATTGGTACTGTTGAACACTTTGAATTGCGTTTTCAAAGCCACCAAGACCGTGACCGATTATCGGACTTTGAAGGAATAGTTTCCAGCTGTCTTGGAAATATTGAAGACGTGTGATTAAACTATTATTAGTACGTAGACCTTGAATACGTGAAACTATATTTTCTGGCAAAAGTGTGTACTTAAGAGGCACGTCAATCTCCCCGTCTTCATATGTTAAAGTTATATTTTCTATCGATATACTTTTCTCCGTATTATTATTAACTTGCATAATTATTTGTATCACATCATCTTTAATTTCAACTATATTATTATGTTTATTTTCTACAAGGTTAGAATTATAAAAAATAGTTGTTCCCTCACTTAATATAATTTCCTCTTTATTTTGACTTCTGATAAGAACAGTTAATTCGTCTGAATATTCATTAATACTCAACTTATATGTTCCTTCCTCAACATACACTATTCTATACAAATTTTCTCCACTCTGTAAAGTGATAGATTCTGTTGTTGTAAGAGCTACTAATAAAAAACATATTACGAAAAACGCAAACACTGAGATTGCTAAAAGTGCTTGTTTGTAACGTTTTTCTAACCAGCAAGAAACTTTAACTCCAACGAACTTGTCACATAATATAAACAACGCTATAGATAAAACAATGAATAATAATGGTGTGTAACTCCCACTGGCTGTACTTGAAGTATAAGTCCCAATAGTTAACAAAACTACCACAAAAGAAAAACTTAAAACTTCCAATATTATAACTAATATTCTATATTTAATTTCTTTGGGTGCAAACAGAATCATCGCAAATACTGATATACTCAGCGATACGGTTCCACCCATACTAAAAGCTAATAAGAATGCGTTTGCTTGTACCATTAAATATAGTGATAGAAGAATTTTTATATTAAATGCTTCATTTTTGACAAACATATACAAAGATAATAATAGGTTTATACCTAGCATCGACGCGAATACATTTGAATTTCCAAAAATACTAGTTAATCTATCCCCTACCCAATTAGCATATTCACTTACATTATATCCGTATATCAACTTTTCTATAATGGGAGATATCAAACCTACCGTTGCTCCATCTATTGATAAAATAGCTGTAACAAAACTTAGCGTAACGGATAACCATAAAATTGTTTTTATATTTTTTTTATATTTTTGCACATAAACTAAAACAAAAATAAATATTGCAAAAGAAACTAATATTTTTATGTATTCGCTTATTGCAAATTTTCCTGCATTTGCATATAATGTTGATATACCACTGAACACTGTATAAGCAGTAACAGATACTAATACAGGATTTAAAAACTTAATATCTCTCTTATTTTTATAAATTACAAATATCCCAAATATGGAAAAAATCATAGCTAATATTTTATAATTAATAGTATTGCCTATCGTTGTCCAACCAAAAGAGACAAATAGAAATAATGTTATTATTATAGGTAAAACTAATTTTTTATTTTTCATATAGCTCTCCTTCGAATTACAAGATAATGACTCCGCCAAATTCTTTATCTAATTTTTTAATAGCATTATATTGTTTTTCAAACTCAAATACATTTGTAATAAATCTTTTTTCAACAAGAATTATTACATCTGCTTGTTTAAGATTTGCTAATGAATCTGCATTTCCCAATACACAACTACCTACAGTTAAATTTTTGCATTGTTTTAGCACCTCGCTAATATGTTTAATTTCTATATCGTTTATAGTTCCGGTAATATGAATTTTTTTATTAGTATCCAAATATGTATCTACACTAGTAGCTATATATCTGCTAAACTCTTCATTTGACTTAATTTCGCTTTTTTCGCTAAGTCTATAAATAATATTATCAACAATATTTCTTTTTTTATTAAAAACTGGTTGAACACCTAATATTGATAGCTTATATTGTTCTTCTATAAATTCTTCATCTTGAAGTTTAGCTGAGAATACAATATATATTGCTATGAATCCGACCGCCAAAACTGCACCTACCATAGCACCTAAAACAGAATATTTTACAGTTATTGGCATAATATAATCTGCATCAATTTCTACTATTGTTGGTTCTTTTAAATATAATAAACTTGATTCTACGTATTCCAAATCACTTATATCTGCATTTAAATCTATAACAAATTGACCTTGAAACTCATTTAATGCTGTATCTATGTACGAAGACACGCTTGGCTCATAAATTAAAACTTGATGTTCTGCAATTTCTTTTGCTACTGTATAATATTTGCTGTCAATATAGTCTGAAATAATATTTGCAATTTGCGTGTTCTCTTCAACTGTATTTGACTTGATTGTAAACGTAATAAATCCAGTTTGAGAGTTGGTTGAATACGTTACAATTTCCTTTATGTATTTCTTATCAGCATCATATCCCAATTCGTCGCTAATAGTATCATACAAGTCACCATACTCAATACTAGAACTGTACGCTTTTAAAATTTTATATATATTATCAGTATCTTGATAAGTTTTATCTGGTTGAATTTGATATAGCGAGTCTACATAAATTTCCAAATTCCCTACGTAATAATTAAGTGCATTAATTTGCATTAAGATACTTTCTTCGTAGTACTTAGTATCATTTGCAACACTGTTTGTAAGCGTCTCTACCTGTTTTGTAAGATCATTTTTTTCATCAATATATTCTTTACTTGCTTGGAAGTTATCTAGCATATAATCATACATCAAATCTTCATCGTTTAATATTTTAGTGTAATTCGAGTATTTATACACACCCAATAGCACACCAAATACTAACATACATATTAAAATTGCTCTCCATTTTCTGACAATGTGCCAAAAAATGTTTTTTATATTTAAATTATATTCCATTATTTCCTCCATACCATTTTATCTACAACACCAGTGTAGCTTTGAATAATTTTCACAACCTTGGTCGATACATTTTGTTCTATATAATCAGGTAC
>JAWXUP010000062.1:0-14925 GCA_044426345.1 Clostridia bacterium
TTCAAAAATTATCACTGAAGTAGGCGAAAATATGGTTTTTAATTACGATTTTGGTGATAATTGGGAAATAAAACTTACGCTAAAGGAAATCTACATAGATAATAAGCTTCATGGTAGAGAGTTCCCACGAGTTCTTGATGGCGAAGGCTATGGTATTATTGAGGACTGTGGCGGAGTCGGTGGACTTGAGAATTTAATACGAGCTTTTGAACTGAAAAGTGGCGAAGAATTCGAAGAATATTGTCAGTGGATTGGTAGAAAAGATATTGATTTTAAAAGTTTTGATAAAAGATATTTTGCTATGGTAGCTAAAAGTGCAAATGCTATATTTAAAGATGCTTACGAGAATATTGATAATTAGGTGGTGATAAAATGTCAGAACTTACAGTAAATCCAGTTATAAACGAAATAAAAACATTGCTTGAAAACGCACGAGCAAATGTTGTAACTCAAATAAATAATGAACTTATATCAACTTATTGGCATATCGGTGAAGTTATAGTTCGCTTTGAGCAAAATAACAATGCTCGTGCTAATTATGGAGAATATACATTAAAATCGTTGTCAAAAGAACTGACTGCTGAATTCGGCAAAGGTTTTTCTATAGCGAATTTACAAAATATGCGCAGATTTTATCAAAGCTATTCAATTCAACAGACGCTGTCTGTTAAATTAAGCTGGTCACATTATTGCGAACTTTTAAGCATTTCAGACATGGATAAAAGAAGTTTTTATGAGAAAGAAACGATTAATTCTAACTGGTCTGTAAGGGAACTTAAAAGACAAATTAGTACATCTCTTTTTGAACGATTACTCTTATCTAAAGGCGAAGTTAATAAAAAAGAAGTTCTTAACTTATCTCAACAAGGGATTGAAATTGGTGTGCCTAGCGATATAATAAAAGACCCTTATGTTTTTGAGTTTTTAGGCATTCCCGAAAACAAGCCTATGCTTGAAAGCGATTTAGAAAAAGCTTTAATACAAAAAATAGAGAAGTTTCTGCTTGAACTTGGCAGAGGTTTTATGTATGTAGGTTCACAACAGCGAGTAACGATTAACAACACACATTACTATGTTGATATGGTGTTTTACAATAAGCCTTTAAAGTCATATGTGTTAATTGAACTTAAAACAACAAAATTTATGCCAGAGGCTGCTGGACAATTAAATATGTATTTAAATTATTATGAGCAAGAAGTTAATGAAGATACAGATAACAAACCAATAGGTATAATCCTTTGTACTGATAAAGATGCGCTTACCGCTGAATATGCTTTAGGTGGTCTTTCAAATAATATTTTTGCATCAAAATATACATTGTATATTCCTAAAAAGGAAACTCTTGTCGCTGAACTTGAAAAAGTCTTAAGAGATTTAGATGATTAGGAGGCTCTATGACCAAAAAATCAAGAATATTATATACACTTGAATTTTTATATGAAAATACAGATGAGCAAAATCCTGCATCATCTAAAGAAATTATGCAATATTTAACCGATCAAGGCTTAGAAGTGCATAGAACTACATTGAAGTCAGATATAGAGCTTATAATCGAGATTGGAATAGATGTTGTAACGGTTCGTTCATCGCCTAACAGGTATTTTATAGGAAATCGAAACTTAGAGCCTGTTGAGATTAAAATGCTTGCAGATGCAATTTGTTCATCAAAATTTATAACAGCTAAAAAAAGTAAAAAGCTTATTGGAAAAATCTCGGTATTCACGAGCAAACATATAGCAAATGATATAAAAGAAGACTTTTGCGTAAATAAAGTTTTTAAAACTATGAATGAAAAAATTTATTATACTGCAGATATTATAAATCAAGCTATAAAAGAAAAACGTTTTATATGTTTTAAGTATTTTGAATACACACCTGAAAAGCAATTAATGCACAAATATGATGGATATGTTTATGAAGTTTGTCCATATACAACTTTTTGGAGTGATGACCATTATTATGTGATAGGTTATTCAAAAAAACATGAAAAAATAACAGTTTTTAGGATTGATAGAATGGATGAAACAGCATTGTATTCGGAAGAATATTTGCCACCACCAAATGATTTCGACCCATCAGTATATGCAAATGAAATTTTTGAAATGTATGATGGTAAACCTTGCGAAGTGCAACTTAAATGTTCAAAGCGCTTGATGAATGTTATAGTTGATAAGTTCGGAGAAAGTGTTTGTACAGAGATTATTGATGATAAAACTTTCAAAGCAACGGTTATGATTCGTGAAAGTCCAAGATTTTACGCTTGGGTATTTGGTTTTCTAGGCGAGATTAGCATATTATTGCCACTTGAGATTAAAAATAAATATATTCAGTCTGCGAAAAATATTATATAACATAAAAAAATAGAGTTGTCGTTTGAAATCGACGACTCTATTTTTTTGTAAAGTTATAAAAAATAAATATTTACATACATAAAGTTAAGTTTAAAAGAAAAGTTTTTTAAGAACTAATTTTAATAAAGAAAGAAGGGGATTTATATGGAAACAATAATATTAAAGTATAAAAACTATTTAATACAGGAGGAAAAAAGTCAAAATACAATTAGTAAATATATACGAGATATTAAACAATTTATTGAATTTTTAGGAGAAAATGAATTGTCAAAAGCAGAAGTCTTGCTTTTTAAAGAACATATAATTAAAAAATATGCACCTACAAGTACAAATTCGATTATAGCAGCTGTTAATAGTTTTTTAGAGTTTGTGGGTTGTCCGAATTTTAGGGTAAAGCCACTTAAGATACAACGAGATTTATTTTCAAGACCGGAAAAAGAGCTTTCTAAAAGAGAATACGAAAGGTTGATTAAAACAGCAGAGAAAAAAGAAAATTTCAAGTTATCGCTAATAATTCAAACTATTTGCTCAACAGGAATTAGAGTATCGGAGTTAGAATATATAACGGTATCTTCACTTCATACAGCTAGAGTGCAAGTTAACAGCAAAGGGAAGAATAGAGTTATTTTATTACCACGTGATTTGTGCAAAATGCTCAAAAAATACTGTAATGAGCAAGGTGTAACTAAAGGCTCGGTATTTGTAACTAAAACTGGGAAATCGCTTAACAGGTCCAATATATGGAAGATGATGAAAAGTCTATGCAAAGAAGCCAAAGTTCTTGAAAGCAAAGTTTTTCCACATAATCTTAGACATTTATTTGCACGTACTTTTTATAAAATAGAAAAAGACATCAGCAGATTGGCTGATATCTTAGGACATAGTAGTATAGACACTACAAGAATTTATACAATTGAAACTGGACTTAAACATGCAAGGCAAATAGATAAAATGGAATTAATAAGCTATAGAGAATAAAGCAACATAATATTTATTATGTATTAATTTATCTCGATAACATAAAGATATGAAACGTAATATTTATTATGTTATTAATTAATTCACGATTTATTAATTTTATATGAATAAATTATATCATTTTATTTTGAATAAATCAAGTATTTACATAAAGTAATTTAAAAATTTGTGCAGTTTCGCTTTATGTCCGAAGTTTTAACAACAGTATTTGTAAAAAATTCACATAACAACTAGACTGATTCCTTATTTTTCTAAAATCAGTCTAATTCTTATGTGAAAAGTATCACGCATTTATTTGTTTTATTTTCTACAAGGCTATTATGTTATAAAAATTGTACAACATAATAAATATTATGTATTAACGTCTAGTTTATTTTTCGTGTGTGAAATTTAACTAGGCTTTTTTTGTAAATAAGGTTGAGAAGTGAATGTGAGGTAAGACTGTTGACATTAAAAGAATATTGTTATAAGGAGCATCAATTACAATTAATAAACGAGTGGTCTGAAAAAAACATAGATATGAAACCAAATATGATATTAATAAATAATAGTTCTAAAGTTTGGTGGAAATGTAAATGTGGAAATGAATGGAAAGAATCGGTAGTTAAACGTATTAATGGCAAAGGATGCAGTATATGTAACCTAGTATCTCCCCAAAATGTTAGTCTTAAGACACCAAGAAAAGATATTACTGGAAAACGTTTTGGCAGACTTACGGTGCTAGAACACGCTGGAGTGAAAAAAGAATCCATTTGGAAGTGCCAATGTGATTGCGGAAATGAAATTATGGTTATACAAACTAATTTAATGAATGGAAAAACTACGAGTTGTGGCTGCAAGAGAGATGAAGTGCGTCGCAACAATTTTAAAAATAGCATTCACTTTGTAGATGGCACTTGCATTGAAAAAATAGCGGCAAAAACCACACACAAGAATAATACAACTGGTTTTAGAGGTGTAAGTAGACGTGAAAATGGTCGCTTTAGAGTGAGCATTACGTTTAAAGGTAATCGATATGATTTAGGCACATATAAAACTTTGGAAGAAGCTATAGAAGCTAGAATTGCTGGCGAAGTTATGGTTGATGAGTTTGTTGAAAATTTTAGAAAAAGCATGGGTGTATTAAAAGAAATTTAAGGATAACTAAATTAAAGCTTAAAAGCAGATTATTAAAAATAATATATCGAGGATATTAATTAATGAAACAAAATTTAAAGAATATACTAATCATAATAATGGCGACTATATTTAGCGTTGCTACGGTTTATGCTGATAATATACCGCTTGAAGCAGGCAAAGAAGTAACGATAAATATTACTTTAGACGAAATTACTGCTATAAAAGGTGCGTTTGCGTTTACAAATATCGAAGCTGTTCAATCTATAAGCTACGATCATCAAACGCTTGATATGATAGGCGATATATCCAGTAATTATTGCACGCTTACAAGCACAGAACCAAAATCTGGTAAAATTGCTGTAACTATTAGGCTCAAAAGCGATGCTCAAGCAGGAGAAATTGTGACTTTTGCCTTTTCGTATAAAACTACAGACATAGATGGAGTTGAGAGCAATACAAAAATTTCAAAAGCTACGATAGAGGTGGAAGAGAGCGAACTTACATATGTCGAGCCACAAGTTGAGGAAACCAAACCAGAGGTGACAGAGGAAGTTAGTGATCCGTTGATAAAAGTAACTGACGATGAGGATACAGTAAGTGGGCTTGAAAGTATAGAAACAGAAGTTGTTGAAAATGACAACGAAGAGCAAGAAATCGTTCAAGAACAAGATGCCGAGCCTGAAATAAAGGACGAACCGCAAGAAACGCAAGAACCCGACCAAACTGCTGACGTTGAACAAGTTGAGCAAGAAGATACAATTTCCGAGCAAGAACCTGAACCCGAAGAACCAGAGCCTGAACCTGAGATAGACGATGAATTTGAAGTTTCAGATGTTAGCGAAAATGAAAAAATTACATTTTATATTATAATTTTTGTTGCAGGTATATTGTTTAGTGTTGTAATGACAACCATAGTTATTTTGGCATTACAAAAAAGACGCAAAAACAAAGTAGATAATGTCCCACTTGTAGAGTATGACATTTTCGATGATGATATATAAAGAAGGGGGACGCTTATGGAAGAACTGAATTGGAAAAGAGCCGAGTATGACACTTGGGACGAAGCTTTTGCAGGGCTTGCTCCTATAGTTCGACAACAATCGCTAAGAATTGCTACATACACGCAGACGATTTTTATAGAGGCTTGCGAGAAAAAATTTGAAAATCAGCGAGCTGATGGCGTTGCTCAGATTGTCGGAGAATATGCAGACCTTGCTTTTAAATGCGGTATGTATCATCAGATAGGTAAAGCGTTAGTACCTCCAGAATATCAACTTTTGCAGATTGATTTCACCGAGGAAGAGCAGGCTGTGTATAGAAAGTATACATCAGATGGTCGTTTACTTGCAGCAACTTTGCAAGAACGTTCCGAGCGTGCCAAGGAAAAAAGAACGGGAAAATTAGTTGAACGTTCAACGAAAAATATACCATGGCTCATGATTAGAGAATCTTGTGCCGAACATATGGAAAGAGCAGACGGAAGTGGTTATCCAATTGGAAAATTCGGTCCGTCTATAAGTCCGATTGGGCAAATTGTTGGTATTGCGAAAGAACTCGATAGACTAGCGTCGGAAACCAAGTCGGAAAAACCTTTCGCAGAAGCGTTTGAAATATTAAACTCGCAAAGTGGAAAAGAGTTCTCTAAAGAGCTGATAAATGTTTTAAATGGTTGTCGAGAAAAGTGTGAGCAAGTATATGAAAAATTTATTTATTACACAATGACACTTCCGAAAACCATTCCACTTGTCGATAAAAATCCAGAACGTCCAATGGGGCTGAGTTACCGTCCTATGATTTGCGAAAAAGACGGAAAACCTGTGGCATATGAGGCGACTATGTGGTTTGGTGGAATTTCTGACAGACCGTATGACGTTGAAGGCTTGAAAGAAATAGAAGGAATGCTCGAAAGAACAAATATTCTAAATGACATGGTTACATATTTCTTGTATGAGGCGACAGATACAATTTTTAGAATACAAAACTGCAAGCTAGACTTAGAAAGTATCGTGCTGAAAATGCCAGACTCTTTCTATAAAGGCGAAAATCAGATGAAACTTTTAAATCAAGTTTTCAAAGACCAGCCAGTTGAAAAATCAAAACTTATCCTAACTATAAACCTTAAAACTTTACTCGAAGCAACAGATGAAATAAAGGATAGCATATATAGGTATAGCAGAGGAAATATAAGACTTTTGGTAGAAGATTTCAACCCTGAAAAAATGCTTCCAGAAAAGTTAAAAGAATTTGGAATTAAATTAGTTCGATTTAAAAAAGATTTACTTTTAAAAGAAGGCACAGCAGAGTGGATAAAAACCATAAAAGGCATGGGTTACTCTGTGATAGCAGGTAATGCAGACAGTCATGATGCTATTTCGTGGCTAAAAGATTGTGGCGTTGATTATATGAGTGGAACGCTTACGGGTATGGAAGTTTCAGAAGAACAACTTATCCGTGAGGCACTGATTAGAGAGCGTGACGTATGGCAATAAATTTTAAAGACAGTGGAGATAAAACCCGCAAATCGCGTGGTGGCGAAAAACTGACAAAAGAGCAGGTAAAGGAAATCAAAGTTGGACGCAAAGAATTACGGAAGACGATGAAAAAATCAAAAATATTCAGCAAGAGCAATTTCGAAACGATAGCGTCATCGAGAGGTTTGTATTTCGATGCGGCACAAGGAGTAGGCGCTTTGCTTGGCTTGTCCGGTGGTGGCGCAGTGGGCTCTTTTATAAAAGGTCACGCACTAGCTGTGGCTCTTGCAACTACTGTAGCAGGTGTTGGAGGAACGTATGCTTTATCGTATGTCAACGAAACGAGTGAGGTTGTTAATAAATTTGTAGACAAAATCGTTGAAGTTATTGTTGAAACACCAGTTGAAGTTATAAAAGAAATTTTAGTACCTGAATATGTCGAAGTAGAAGTCGAAGTTCCACGATACGTCGAAGTCGAAGTGGAAGTGCCTTATGAAGTTGAGGTGGAAATTCCATACGAAGTCGAAGTGGAAGTCGAAGTCGAAGTTCCAGACCCTTACGAAGTCGAAGTTCCTGAGCCATACGAAGTTGAAGTCGAGGTTGATGTTGAAGTTCCAGTAGAAGTTCCGTTAGAAGTTATTGAATATACATCTTCGAACACGATAAACGTTGAGGAAGAACTAGGCGAGCTTGGTATTTCGCTTTCAACATCAAGTCTTTTCGATGGGGAAGCTACAACGCAACTTGTATATGGCGAAAATGCTCATGATATGGGATTTGCATCTTTTAGTGAAATTCCAGAAAATATCGACGAAATCGCTGTCGGTGGTGTCGGCACAGGTGTAGATGTTGGATATCCATTTTTCTCATATACCTTCTATCTTCAAAATTCAGGAACACAAGATGTTTCATATGAGTGGTCGATAAATAAAACGGCAGAAACGGCTGTTAGCGAAAGTGGAATTCAAGTTTCTGACGTAAGTTGGTTTATGATTTTTGAAAATGGACAAATGTGGTTCTTTGCAAAAGGAAATGATAACGGAAAAGCAGAAATGCTACCATCTTATGTCGAAGGTGAAGATGACGACCCAGACGTTGGACCTACATCGGCATATCCATACCTTGATATTATTTCTGTGGCAGCAGACACAGACCAGTTCCAAGAACTTGATGATAGTGGGAACTACCACAGAATTATTCCGTATGATTTTACAGGAACAGAAGAAACTGTAATGGGTTACGGAGAAGTCGAAGACCTTGAAGTTAGTGAAGTGGTAAAATATACCATTGTAATGTGGCTGGAAGGCGACGACCCAGATGCAACTTCGGAAAGCATAAGCAATATTATCGGCGGAACAATGGGTTTTACAATGGACTTTAATATAGCAGACGAAGAAATCCATTACGTAGACGACAGTTCTCTAGAAGACATATCATAAAAGCATCGTCACAGGGTGATTTAAGACGTTAAAATATAATCGTAAATCAGATGTCCTTTTCACTAGCGATAAGTACACAGTCGCTCTTGAAAATCACATAAAAAATGCTCATACTCAAGAGTATAAACTGAGAAAAAAATAAGGAGTGAAAAATTATGAAAAAAACACAATATTTTGATGTCAAAAAGAAATTAATGGCAGCAACTTCAATGGTTTTAGTAGCATCAACTATGATGGTTTCAACTACGTACGCGTGGTTTACACTATCAACAGCACCAGAAGTAACTGGTATCAGCACAACCGTTGGCGCAAATGGTAACTTGGAAATGGCGTTGTCACCATCAACTGGTATCGGAACTGACATTACCTCAGCAGTAGGCGACTCTTCGTCTGTTACTAATAAAGAACTTACAGCATCAAACATTACATGGGGTAACTTAGTAGACTTATCTGACTCATCATATGGTTTAGATAGCATTTCTTTAATGCCAGCTATACTTAATACAACAGATGCGAGTACACTTAGCTTAACTAACCCATACCAAATTGCAGAATACGGTTCTGATGGTCGTGTTACAGAACTTAATTATGAACAAGTAACTTCAGGGATATATAGTGACACAGCTTTAGGGTTCGATACAACTTCAACTCAATATGGTGTTCGTGCTATTGGTACTGTAAGTGGTAAAACAACAGAAGAACTTGTTTATACTTCTGCAAAATCACTTGCATCTTCATACTCTGGAACTACAAAATCAGCAGCTCAAACAACACTTACAAAATATGGTTCAACTTTAGGATCACTTGCTATTAATTTATCAGGTGCTGTAAGTGATGATATTCCTACAACTATCACAGCTTCTGAATATTCAGATATCAATGGTGTGTTAACAGGACTTCAAACTTCAGTAAGTTATATTGAAATGTCAATAAAACAAGTGATTATTGCAAATATCGCTTCTGAAGGAACATTAACAGGTGATACTTTATCTGCAGCTCAAGATTATATTGAAGTAACTGATTTAGAAACTCTTGCATTAGATGACACATACGGAACTTACTTTACAGCTTACTCAGATTATATCAATGATTATACAACGTTAAAAACAACTATTGAAACTGCAATAGATGATATGTCTGGTTTATCTGCAAATAGTGATGGTACATATGATGTAGATGACGTACAAGATACAATAGATATTTTATTTGATTCAGATGAAATGTTAATTAATGATATGACTTTGGATGAATTTCAAGAAGAAGAATCTTTTAGTTTATCAAATATGACTATTACTATGGCTGATGGCTCTGGTGTTTATGCAGACATCGCTGAATTTACTGGTGACTTTAACGCAACTGTATCAGTTCCAGTTTCAGCAGGTGGTTACAACGTAGACATGTCTGTTACTTTGACAACAGCTGCTACTAATACATATTTATCAACTATGTATGCAGCTATTGGTGCTGCTCCAACAGGTGGTACAGGTAATACACTTATCACTGACACATATGGTTATGCTTTAGACTTGTTCTTTAGAACAAATGCTACAGATTCAAGCTTAACTTTAAGTGATGCAGTATCTCGTGTATACGAAGGTGCTACAGATGCTACAATGGGTGGCGGTAGCTCAATGACATTCACATCAACTGCAACAGGTTTTGAACAAGCAAAACTTGAAGCTCTTATGGATTGTATCCGTTTAGCTTTTGTTGATCCAACAGATGGTGCGATTTATGGTTATGCAAAACTTGACACTGCAAATGGTACAGCTGTTGAAGGTACATCAGTTGGTTTAACAGCATTATTAGATTTATATTCTGATGAAGATTGTTCAACTCCACAAGAAACTATCATGGAATTACAACAAAACACAGAACAAGGTTTATCAGTTTATGTATACCTTGACGGTGAATCAGTTGATAACACTATGGTTGCAAATGCTCTAGAATCAATGACTGGTACATTAAATCTTCAATTTGCAAGTACTGCAACTCTTATCCCAATGTCTAACACTGATTTATACACAATGGAAGGTGATTCAGCTTCTGCTTTAGCATCAGCTAGATTGTCTGTAAACTCAGCTATGGCTACATTAAAAGCTTCATATTCAGAAGATAACTATTCAACTGAAAACTGGGGTACTATAGAAGGATTATTTGATACTGCAGAAACTACAGTAAATGCATTTACAACAGTTGACGAAATCAATGCTTTCTATAATAGCATAAATCCAGTAACAGACTCACCAGATGCTTACGGTTTAGACGCTCTTGAAACAGCTTTAGAAGACATTGAAGTACTTGTTGCTACAGAAGAAGATGTAACAGAACCAACTTTAGCAGAATATCAAATAACTGTAACTGCTAACGTAGATACATTATTAATCGCTACATACACAGAAGGTGACTATGACAGCGAAGACTGGACAGCAATGACTGGTTTAGTTACAACAGCAAAAACTGATATAAGTGAAGACACTACAAATGACGAAGTAGATGGAACTTATGACGCTTTAGTTTCTGCATTAGAAGCATATCAAACAACGGCTGAAAAAGCAGCATAACAACTAATAATTACTAAATAGCAAATTCCAACCCAAACAACCCACGCTTTTGACTACCCTCAAGAGCGTGGGAATAAGAAAATAATCAGAAAGTTTGTAAATATACATTGTGTACACATAAAGGAGAATACTTTGGAACAAAAGATCAGAAAAAGCAAAATTTTAAAAGTCTTTCTCATAGTTTTATGTTTGTTTGCTTTACTAACTGTAGCGGGATATACATTATTTACCTTGCTTGGTAAAGATGCTAGTGTAACGGATATGGAAATCTCGGTTAGCGCACCTTATGGGTTGGAACTTACTTTAGACAAAGACGACGAAGATTCTTGGGGTCAGATTTGTGATTTCACAGAATTTTTTGGAGACAATCCTATTATTTTAAAACCAGTTACGTGGTCTGATGTAGATGAAACGTTCTATTCAGCGGCTTTTGGAATTGATGGAAGAATACTCGGCATAAGCAAAGCACTAAGTGACGAGGAACACACAAATTCATATAGCGACGATGGATATTATGCGAAATTAACATTTTATGCACGCTCGGATTTAATGGTTGATGTCAGTCTACTAGACGCATTAACTTCTTTCGACGGACTAGAAGGCTACGGGACATACGTAATAGGTATGCCAGCTTGGGATACAGAAAGTCAAACTAATGTTAATGCAGGAAAAGGTATGCAACATTCGATTCGTGTTGGATTTGATGTAACTATTTATGATGAATACGGTCAAGTCGATAATGAATATTTCTATATTTACGAACCAAATGTTGACGAACCTTATGTTGCAACCCCTAGCATTGATGGAAATGAAACTTTAGTATCCGAAGATAGACTCATAACGCAAACGGAGTCAATTTGGTATAATACAACGCCTGCAGAGGCAAGTGTTGTTATATTAAGTCCTGGTGAGTTTACAGGAGATACAAATCTCTTTAGTCTTGATGAAAATAAAGAGGCAACTATTAATCTTTATGTATGGCTAGAAGGACAAGATCCAGATTGTACAAATCAACTTCTTGTTGTTCACGATGGCGATGAAGAAGATACGCAAATTTTTATTAATATTAGACTTGATGTAGAAACAACGCAAGAAAGTCAATCAGGACTAGAACCAATGCAATAATAACGAGGAAAGGAGATTTTAATTAAATGAGTGACAATACACTTACCGTGGAAGACGTACAAAAAAAGCCCAGCAAAACACAGAAAATTATAAATAATGTAATCAATGTTATTTTAGTGCTTGCAATAGCTCTCGCCGCAGTTTGTACATATATTTCATACGTGTCGACATCTGGAAGTGGTGTTCCTAGCATTTTAGGTGTTAGAGTTTTCTCGATACAAACAGATTCGATGTATCCAGAAATGTCTTCTGGAGATATGATTTTAGGTAAAGCTGTAAGTGATACTAGTGATTTATCTGTAGGTGACATTATTACGTACTGGACAGTTATAAATGGCGAAAGAGTGCTAAATACCCACAGAATTTCAGAAATTTACGATGGTGGTGGATATTTATTATTCCAAACAAAAGGTGATAATAACAGCGTAGAAGACGCACTAACAGTTCATGAATCTGAAGTTGTTGGGGAATATTTGTTTAAAATAGAAGGAGTCGGTAAAGTTTTCGACTATTTACAAACAAGTACAGGTTTTTTACTTATCGTTGTTTTGCCAGTATTTATATTCTTTATATATCATTTGATACAATTTTTCAGAGTTCTATTTGAATATCAAAACGTTAAAAATCGTATAAAATATGAACAAGAACGTGGAAAAACAGAAGATTTATTGCAACAACAACAGCTGAAAATTGAAGCTGAAATTAGAGAAAAACTTAAAGCTGAGATGCTGGCTGAAATGAAAGATAAAGAATGACAAATTACGGATGAGAGGTAAACTATGACAAACTTTTTAAGCTGTTTCTATGATGATATTGGAAATATGGTCGAAAGATTTATTGATATATTTAAAGCTATAATTTCTTTCTTTACATATGTTTTTAATTTCGAAGTACGTGAAGAAATTATAACAAATCATCAAAGTGCTTTTGATACAATGGATTGGGTGATGTTAGTAGCATCTAATATCCTAGTTTTAGTGTTCATAGTTTTACTTTTTATCGCTTTAATAAGACTTATCAAAAAGACATTCAAACTTGGTGTTACGAATAAAAAATACGAAGAGGTTAAAAGCCAAGTCGCAAAATTACAACGAGATTTAATTAGAGCAAATCAAGAAAAAGATAAACTGCTTGCAATGCGTGCAGCAGAACTTGGCATTGGGCCAGAAGTTGAAGAGGAAACTGAAGATGGAGAGGAAATAGAATCAAACAGAAATACGGTAGATTCTCCATGTGTCAATCCAGAAGATAGCCGATTTTTTAGGCTTACAAATGTAGATAATTATTACAAAGAAGAATATAAAAAGCCACAATATGAGCAAAATATCAACTTAGAGGAATTTTGTGAACGTTTTAGATTATATGCTGCCTCACAGCTTAAACTATATTACGACATAAATATAATAAGATTTTTTGTGGCTTCATTTGGTACAACACGTATCATAATTTTACAAGGTATATCTGGTACTGGTAAAACATCGCTACCATATGCTTTTGGTAAGTTTGTAAAACGTGACACAACCGTAGTGTCAGTTCAACCAGCTTGGCGTGAACGTTCGGAGCTTTACGGTTATTATAATGAATTTACAAAAAAATACACAGAAACAGAATTTTTACGAGCAATTTACGAAGCAAATTATCACGAAGATCCTCATATTATCATACTAGATGAAATGAATATCGCTCGTGTTGAATATTATTTTGCAGAAATGCTGTCAATTTTAGAAATGCCAATTCAAAGTGAATGGAAAATTGACATAGCCTCTGCAACATGGGATAACGACCCTTGCCTCATAGAAAAAGGTAAAGTTAGCATACCGAACAATGTTTGGTTTGTCGGCACAATCAACAACGATGACTCGACTTTCGCCGTAGCCGATAAAGTTTATGATAGGGCAATACCTATCGACTTAGACAATAGAGCAGAAATATTTGAATGTGACGAAGCAGATAATATGTATATCTCAACAGAACATTTGAACGAATTATTTGAACAAGCGAAAGAAGATTATCAAATCTCACAAGCAAATTTAGACAGAATAGAAGAAATGAACGCATATGTTATCAAAAACTTCAAACTAGCTTTCGGTAACCGTATCATGAAACAACTTGGCGACTATGTATCATGCTTAATGGCTAGCGGTGGCGCAGAAATGCAAGCTATAGACTTTATGATAGCAAAAAAAGTTTTACGTAAATTCGAGTCACTGAGCTTAGGATTTATGAAAGATGAACTTACCAAACTAGAAGAATATTTCGACGAATTATTTGGCAAAGATACGATGCCAATTTCAAAAGAATATATTGAAATACTTAAAAAAAGTAACTAATTTTATGAGAGGAGAGGTTAAATGGATCCTAATTATCCACATATAAAACCGGTCGAACCAAAGAAAAAATCTCTGATAGACCCTATTTATGCTAAATATACAAAAACTTTACATAGAACCCTCTCTAGCACGGATTTTTATGAATTTTTCATAGACTCACTGTCGAAAGCAAAGAACGAATTTCAGTTTTCTAATAAAAAAATGATAAAATCAATAGATTTAGACTGGGTAGACGCTGTTGAAGAAAGTATGCAGGCTATGCAAAATATCATTGCAAGCCCTAGAAATGTCATTCGTGAAGAAGAAATAATAGTAAATGTTGCTCATGCGAAAAAGTCTAATTCAGAAAGCGTTCGCCATTTAGCACAACATACTTCTATGGTAGAAAATTTCGACGAAGATACAGGCGATGTTCGTCCGAGCAAACTTATGCAAAAACTGCGTGACGAAACAACCGAAATATATGAAAACGTGCTAACTTTTACAGTTATGGAATACGCACATCACTTCGTAAAAATACGTCACGATGAACTTTTTTCAGCCATGAG
>JAWXUP010000167.1:0-2223 GCA_044426345.1 Clostridia bacterium
GTTCATTTTAGCAAAACCAGTAAAGAAACTATTGATGATAAAATTGAACGCTTAATCATTCAAGATTTAGAAAAACAAAGATACTTGTAATTCGGTCTTGACAAAACGCACCCTAAAGGCTCAATTTTAGTCGAATGTGGCAAACTTCTTGAAAAAGAGGGCTACAAAATCAAGGTTTTGAACACGATTAACTTCAAAAAGTCGATGAAATACAATCCTTTTGAGTATATTCGTTCGGAAAAGGATATTTTAAAGCTTGTGACAACGCTCATCACCAACACTAAAGGCGATGGCAAAGGCGGTGACGATTTCTGGGTGAAAGCTGAAACGTTACTTTACACTGCGTTAATTGGATATATCTGGTACGAAGCGCCAAAAGAGGAGCAGAATTTCAACACGCTAATTGAGTTTATCAACGCATCAGAAGTTCGTGAAGATGATGAGGATTTCAAAAATCCAGTTGACATTATGTTTGATAAATTAGCTGAAAAAGAGCCTGAACATTTTGCTGTAAGGCAGTACAAAAAATATAAGCTGAGTGCAGGTAAAACGGCGAAGTCAATTCTGATTTCCTGTGGCGCAAGGCTTGCTCCATTCGACATTAAGGAACTTCGAGAAGTGACGGAATACGACGAACTCGAACTCGACAAACTCGGCGACCGTAAAACAGCACTTTTTATCATAATCAGCGACACCGATGCGACGTTTAACTTCCTCGTATCAATGTGCTACACGCAACTTTTTAATTTACTTTGCGACAAAGCCGATGACGTTTATGGTGGCAGACTACCTATTCACGTTCGGTGCCTGATTGATGAATGTGCGAACATTGGGCAGATACCAAACCTCGAAAAACTTATGGCGACCATTCGTTCACGTGAGATTTCAGCGTGCTTGGTTTTGCAGGCACAAAGCCAGTTGAAAGCACTTTACAAAGACAATGCGGACACGATAATCGGTAACTGCGACAGCATGGTTTTCTTGGGTGGTAAGGAAAAATCAACGCTCAAAGACTTAGCCGAAACGCTCGGCAAAGAAACCATCGACAGCTATAACACAAGCGACACAAGAGGGCAAAGTCGAAGCTATGGACTGAACTACCAAAAACTCGGCAAAGAGCTTATGTCAATCGACGAACTTGCAGTTATGGACGGTGGAAAATGCGTGCTACAACTTCGTGGTGTGCGACCATTTTTGAGCGAAAAGTACGACATCACACAGCACCCAAACTATAAATATTTGTCCGACAGCGACCCGAAAAACGCATTTAATATCGAAGATTTGGTATCAAGCAAATTAAAACTGAAGAAAAACGACGTTTACGAAGTCTTTGACATGACAAAGGCTGAAAACAGTTAAAACACTACTGATTTTTATAATTAGTGGTGTTTTTTTGCGTAAAAAGAAGGTGATGCCTATGATTTAAACGAATTTATCGACAAAAACAACAAACAATTTTAATTTTATGGAGGAATAATTTATGTCATTTTTTAACGAAGCAATCGATGTACTTTCAATGTTAGTAGTAGCTTTAGGTGGTGGTTTAGGTGTTTGGGGTGCGATAAACTTGCTTGAAGGTTATGGCAACGACAATCCTGGTGCAAAATCACAAGGTATGAAACAGTTAAAACCTAAATAGTTGATTATAAAAATATTGTGTATTCTGCATTTTTAGAAGTGATTTATCAAGTATAGTTTGTATAATCGTGATTAGTATGTTATAATGGTAGAAATCGTTATTTTAACGAAAATCACTATAAAATAACACACAAAAAGCGAGGTAAACAGAAATGAAAATAAGTTATAAACCACTATGGAAAACCTTAATCGACCGTAACTGGAGCAAGCTCGAACTTAAACGACAAGCAGGACTTACAACAAACCATATTGCAAATATGGGTAAAGGTATGCACGTTTCTCTCACTACTATTGTGAAGATATGCGAAACCTTAAATTGTGGTCTTGATGATGTAATTGCTCTTGTGGAGGACGATGAGGTATAAGGAGGATACCAATGTTAGACAAGAACAGTATATTTTACGCATTATATTATGGTGCTGTTTCCCCTTGGGAAAATAGCAAGTTACCTCAATCAAGGGAATACAAGAAACTCACATCAAACGCTTGTGAATTACAAGAAAAAGTACATTCTTTGCTAAACGATGAGGGCAAAAAGTTATTTGAGGACTTCTTAAAAGCTGATGCAGAAATCGGTGGGCATTT
>JAWXUP010000010.1:0-55167 GCA_044426345.1 Clostridia bacterium
TAAAAACATGATAGTCGTTCCATCATCGGTATACAAATATTTATCTTTCAAGTTCCTTACGTTGATAAAATCCTGTGCAGTCTTCAATCTTAATGTTTCTTCATCTGTGTGTGCTTTTGGCTTTGTATTTTTTAGTACCAAAAGTAAAATTCCACCACCTATTAAGGTGACGGAAAGCATAATAATTGGGAAAAGTAGTCCTTCCATATATATCCTCCTTAAACAAAAAAAAGCCTGCTAAGATTTCTCCTAGCAGGTTTTGTGTTTGTGTTGATTTTTTGAATTCTTTTATCTATATTAGTGGATTGCTTTGAAAATAAATATGTAAATTTGTATGACGTTCTAACGAGCGAATACCTTCGCCGATATAATTCCATGATGAAATATAGTTAGCTGGCACTCCATTAACAACATCTAATTTAAGAAAATCTATAAATTTATGTTCTTTGCCTTCAAAAAACTTGTAGAATGCATCAGCATATGCATTTTTTTCATCATTACTTAAGTTTTGCTTGTTATATAATGCATGGTCTAAATTACTAGACATATAATACCCTCTATATGGGATATTTTTAATTGAATCAAGAGATTTTAAGTAATTCATTAGTTCTCTTTTTCTTGTATTGCGTTCAACAACATTTTCTATATCTTTAGCAAAAATGTGTTCTTCACTATATTGAAAACCCGTTTCTTCTCCGACAACAATAGCATTATCAGGTATGTATGCACCGTCAGTGTCAAAAATCTGAATAATACTCCAGATATCATTTTCTTGATATTTATAATAATCCATACATGATTTTACTTTTTCATATATTTTATCAGTCACATTTTCTATCGTAGATGTTTTATCACTCGTAATGTCACCGCCCATAAATTCGAATCTAATATCTTTTTTCAAATATATTTTCTGAAATATCATCTGCAAAGCAGTCCTATCCGTAGTGCCCTCAACAATAAAAATCACTACCTTTTTATTAGTCATCGTATTTCCCCATTTCCTAATCTTGCAACATCTGATTTATTTCATCTGAAAATCTCAAATCCACTTCACTTTTTTTAGCTTGTGAATTCCTAAATGCATACTCAATAGACTGCAAATCATTATTATCATACAACTCTTCATTTTGACCGCCTAAAGATAGGGCTCGTATATAGAAATCTCTGTGATTATTGTTTGTGTCTACTCCTTTTAACACGATGTAACGATTATCTGGGTTTGTTGTCGAACACACGATATTTTTCATACTAAGTCGCTCTAATATTCTCAAATTGTGCGAAGTAAATATTAGTTGTCCTTTTGCATTTTCATAAAAAGCACCTAATAAATCTCCCAGTACATATTCAAATATGCCTGCATCTAATTCATCTATCACAAGACAAATTCTCGGATCGTTATATGCCGATATTAGATAGTTTAGCAACGATATTATACGTTTTATACCCTCTGATTCATACTTTGTTAGGAATTTTTTTTCATCTCTAACCGAATATACCTCTACTTTAACAATTTTATTACCATCTTTATCTGTATCATCACTTGCTTTTTCAAGTTCAATTTTCAAATTAGGTACAACTGATTTTATGGCAATATTTATTGAACTAATAGCTCTTTCTAGCTGACTATAAACTTTTTCTGGTATTACTCCAAATCCATTCATAAACAGTGGCAAACAACCATTTGATACCACACCTTGGTATTCTTGATGAAAATTGATAGGCAAAACATCTGAACTATTAATTATGCCTAATTGGTCAACTTTTACAATGTGGAAATAGCAATTTGCAAAAATTGACATCTGCTTCAAAATATCTGTTAAAATTGGTACACTTTCGCAATTTTCTTTGATAAGTATATCTATCATTAGCTGGTTAAAGAATAAAGATACGTTATTTTGAGCAGAATAAATACCTAAATTTTGAATAAAATTCGCAAAAATAAGTTCTTTTTTATACGATGAAGGTGTAGTTTTTATTTCGGCTGCATCGTTTTTGAGCATAGCTTTCATATCATAGAAAGGATTTTGGAAATATACGCTTTTCTCCGATTTCCACTTAGAACCTCTAACCCAAGATGTTAAAATTTCCGAAAATATCTCTATTTTCTTTGTTTCAACATTCTTTTTTAGCTCTACTTCATATTTTACTTTATAACCTTGGTTGCCCTCAATATAAAAATAGGTCGTAATTTTTGTATTTTTTTCTTCGTTCATCAAACCGCTAAATTTAGAAAAATCAATTTCCTTGCCGCTTAAAATATATTGCAACATATCCAACGCTTCAACCATTGCAGTCTTACCTGAACCATTTTGTCCGTAAATTCCAACTAAATCAATATTTTTAACTAAAGCTTCCTTTTCCACGCTACAATAGTTCATAAATTTAATATTACCACTATTTACATTTTTAAAATTATTTAATTCTACTTTGAGTATCCTTACCAACGATTTTTCATTCATATAGTTCACCCTATTTCATTTGCTTAATATGTATTTTTATTATGTTTCATACTAATATTATAACCTATAAAAAAGCAAAATACAAGTATATATAATAGATTTTTAGTTTGATTTCTACAAAATGTATGAATTATAACTGTTTTTAGCTATATTTTAGCAAAAATGCAAATTCATCTACTTTATTCTCACCTCGCTCCAACATGCCAATCATCAAAAACCGACCCATTTATATTCAAGCTATCCGTTAAATTCATTGACATCATACCTGCTGGAGTCCACGCATCTATACAAGTGGCATAGGCTGTGTATGTTCCGTTAGGATACCATACAGGAACGAAATGCACTGCTCTACCATACGTGCTATACTGATTAACCTTAAACGAAAACGATGAGCTATATCCACTATTTAGTCTGTCAAGAACTCTCCAATAGGTTTGATATTCAAACTCTGGAAAATATGCTACCACGCTTTGCATTCCTGTATAATGACTAGTTGGAGCGTTAGATAACACATTCGATGATACGTCCATATTAAACCCGTATCCTGATTTCATCTGCGTTGAAGTTGCTGTTGGTGACATTGAATCTGGTATAATATTCATAGTCGCTGACAAACTTGCAGAATATGAAGTCCACTCAAAGACATACCAACCCTCATCTTCCCAATCTGATTCCCAGTATTTATCCTTATGCTCTTCACCATTATCGTCAGTCCATTTATCATATTCCCACTGCCCATTATCCACCCAATATTCATACCACCAAGCGTCCCACTCTCCCCAAGTCAGACTTGTGACGTCGCTTGTATTTGGTACATTTGGAACAGAAAAGCCATCATTTCTATCATTTGCTTGAGGGTCTGGTGGTTCATTTTCATCTATCGACACAATTTCAGCTACAATCTTGTCTGTACTCGTAGTGCAGTTGCTTGAAATTGTAATAGTTATAGTTCCGGGTTCTGTTGGTGTATGCCATTTAATCCACGCAAGCTGTGAACCATCTTCTGGTATATAAATATTGCTATGAGTATATGTTTGTCCGTCAATATAAAACGTTGCATAAGCAGGATTGTCAGGATTTTTTTCACTACTAGTTGAAAGCGTAACCGACGTTATTACATCAGTATCTGGTCTATATGCAACATCATAATCATCTACCGAAATATCTGGTAATTCAGTAAATCTAATTATGCCTATCCCTAAATATGCGATTATATCTTGGTCTGTTTGACTGCTCAAAGTAGAACCCTTCCACGCTGAAATGCCTAAGTCCGTAGTTTCTAAAAACATAGCTAGTGGTAAATTTTTATGCGTAAGCGTACCCATCTTACTTCGCAAATCATTACTTACCATTTGATTATAAAGCGCACCTTCGGTTGCTGTCATGGCATACATCAAGTCGTTATATTTAAAATACGCTATAGGTTCTACTAAAATTTTGTAATCTCCATTGATTAGAAAATCATAGTTAAATCCTGTAATACTACTAATATCTCGAATTGTTCCCTCTTTGCAAAAATACTGTCTTATTTCATCTATATTGCTCGTACCACTAGAACTAATTATCTGTGGCATTTCATTAGTTGGAACAATTGAAGTGTATTCGCCTACCGTTGTACTGATAGTAACTCCGTTTAAATACTGCAATTTACAAACATTTGAAAAATACACCTGAATATCGTTATTTGATTGATTAGAGAAATCAATCGGCGATGTCATAATTGCTCCATCACTCTCACGAATTACAGTAATTCGAACCCCATCACGCCCCGATGACCAATAATGCTCACTAGTCCCATCGCCTAAGTTGCCTCCACCTCCATCTACATTTGAGTCGCCCACAGCAAAAGCTATAATGCCAAAACTTAATATAAATGCAAGTATAAAACAAATTGCTTTTTTCATGTTACCTCTCCTATCTCACTAAACCAAAAGTAATGCCAAAAGAAAAAAAGGCATCATGGCGATACCTTTTTCTTGTTGTTTTCTTGTTAGACAATAGCAAATTATTCCTGTTAAATTTGATATTAGCACGGCTAGCAAAAACGATACAAAATTGAATTTCAGCAAAAAGCCTAGATATATAACTATATCAGCTGTCCCCATTCCAAAATACATTTGTCGCCCACTTTTATAAATTGTAATCAACAAAATAGTAGCCATCAAAACCAACACTAGCTGTTGCCTGTAAATTATATTATAAACGATACATAGATAAGCAAATCCAAACGTATATAAATCTGATACCATATTATCTTTTACATCTTCTATGCTTGCAAGTATCAATGAAATTATCATACAAAATTTAAGTATTAACATATCAACTCACCTCAAAATCGCTTAAAACAATTTCGTCTGTATTGTTTGACTTTCCATTAACTAAATATCCTATAACATTATCTAGCTTTATTGTAAAAACATTCTTCAGTGTTGTAATAAAATCTTCAGCTGTTGATATTAATATTTCTCGATAAAAAGCCTCATTTCCCACCATGTCAACTGCATAAACATCTATAGTTTCGGTTGTACTATCTGCAACAAAGCTCTCTAAATATGTTTGATAATTACCACCATTAACGCTATATAAAACCTCGCGCACTCCCGCTATGCTGTCATATGATTCTATAGATACCTTGTTAGAATATTTATTGACATCTACCATTAAAACAGGCGCTTTTACATCAATTGTTACAATCACATCTTGCGTAACTTGAGAAATTTTGCTGTATGCAGTTTCATCATTATAGCTACTTACAGTAATTTCAAGCGTTGAGTTTTTCATAGACGTTTCAAAATTTGTGCTATCAATATAAACATAACCTGTCAGAATATCTCCTGTAGATTGAATTATTTCTGCATTATTGTCCCAATAAATTGGATACGTAGATCCCGCTAGTTTGGAAGTAGCTTTAAAATACTCGTTTTCATTAGTTTGCAAAACGTAAAATTCTAAATAAATACCATTATTTTTATTTGATGGTTGAGATGATATATCACCATACTTTGTAAATGTGTCATTTTCTAAAAAACCATAAGTTGAATATATTCTATCGTTTAAATTTGTATTTACAAAAACAGATGAACCCTCTACACTTCCACTTAAAGTAGAATTAATTATTTTAAATTCTTGTTCTATAGTACCAACATAATTTCCTTTGCCTACAATCTCTATAGTAGCAGTTCCTGAACTTATATTATCATAATATAAAGCCGAATAATCATATCCTTGTATCAAAACATTGCCAATAGCGTTATCAACAATCGAAAAACTTGGTATAATCTCTGCCCCTGTATATTGTTGTGTTGGTATTGTACTAATATAAACGTTATTTTCATCAAAATCTTTTTGTGAAATTTCAAAATTTGTAGATGCATTATACGAATAATTACCAATTCCTGTTATTGTTATAGTTCCTGAACCTGCATTAATATTATTACTATACGAAATACTATAATCAGCTCCACTTGTAAGTGTTTTGCCATTTACTATAACAATCGGTGTCGGAGTTATTGCGTAACCTGTATAGGTGTAGTTCGTAAGACCATCAAAAGTAGCACTGCTTATTGCCTGTGACCCAATTAAAAAATAAGTTGTGGCTGTTGAGGTTGACGTATAATTCCCTTTACCAGTAATCGTTAGCGTTGCTGTACCTACATTTGTATTATTGCTGTATGAAATCGTGTAATCCGTTCCACTAGTAAGTGTACGACCACCAGCTGTAATGGTCGGTGTTGGTGTAATTACTGAACCTGTATATGTATAACTCGAAATTCCACTAAAACTTGCATCGCTTAAAGTTCTTGTGCTAATACTAAAGGTTGTTTTTACCGAAGTTGTGCTTGTATAGTTCCCTTTGCCTGTAATGGTTATTGTTGCTGTTCCGACATTTGTATTGTTGCTGTATGAAATCGTGTAATCTGTGCCGCTAGTGAGTGTTCTGCCACCAGCTGTGATAGTCGGCGTTGGTGTTATTGCTGAGCCTGTGTATGTATAACTGGATATACCACTAATACTTGCGTCACTTATTGTTCTTGTAGATATGGTAAATGTTTTGCTTGCAGAAGTTGTGCTTGTGTAATTCCCTTTACCTGTAACCTTAATAGTCGCTGTTCCGACATTTGTATTATTACTATAAGAAATAGTGTAATCCGTTCCACTAGCAAGTGTTCGACCTCCCGCTGTTACAGTCGGTGTTGGTGTTATGGCTGAACCTGTATAAGTATAACTGGACACTGTGCTAAAAGTTGCGTCGGCTATAGTTCTTGTACTGATAGTAAAAGTCTTGCTCGCAGTGGTGGTAGACGTATAGTTTCCTTTACCTGTAATTTTTATCGTTGCTGTTCCGACATTTGTATTATTGCTATATGAAATAGTGTAATCCGTGCCACTAGTAAGTGTTCTGCCTCCAACTGTTACAGTCGGTGTTGGCGTTATGGCTGAACCTATGTATGTGTAACTGGACACTGTACTAAAACTTGCATCAGCAACCGTCCTTGTGGATATTGTAAATGTTTTCGAAATACTTCCTTCATACGTTCCCATACCAGTTATCGTGACTGTTGCTGTGCCAGCATTTGTATTATTTGAATAGTTCAATGTGTAATCGGTGTTTCTTGCTAATGTAGTTCCACTATAAACTACTGTTGGCGTAGGTGCTATTGCAGAACCCGTATATGTATAGCTTGAAATAGTTGATACTGTTGTATTACTCGCTGTGATTGTTTTGATATATGGAATATAGTATGTTTCCGAGATGTTACCTACACCATCTTTCGCCCAAAGATATACGTCCTTTGTATCAGTTACTGCAAAAGACGTTGTAGTTTTCCAGACAATATCCGAAGTATTATTCGTATAAGAATAACCATAGTTTGCTACACCCGTCGCATTATCTGTAGCAGATACATAAGCTACTCCATTTAAAAGACTTGCTGACGTGATTTGTGGTTTCACGTTATCTAGTCTTATCGAAAGCGTTGTGGTATCATTACAAGCAATTGGGGCATTTCTACCATTTACTAAATGCTCATCAAAAGTCAGTGTTACTTCTCCATATGTATCTAGTGTTAACTGAACATCTGTTAAGGCAACACAACTTGTACTCGCTGAAGCAGAGTATCCACAAGAATTTGTGCTAATTCCAGTAGTATATCCACCACTTGACGTTGCTATGAAAGTACGATTATCCAAAGAAGATAAGCTGAAATACTGTCCAGAAGTCAACCCTGCGTAGAGATAACTATAAGAATTAACAGCACTTCTCTCATAATGTGGGTTATATCCTACAATTTCGCCTGTTGTATGATTCGGATTTGAGCAACAATATGAGGAAATTATGCTAGATGATGCTGTAATTTCTCCAACGAGATTTGATTTGAAAAAATATCCAGACGTGGTTGAATACGCATCTGAATAGGAATTTTTATTTGTACTTACAGAGTAAAATGCCTCTGTATCAACACTAGGCACGTAAACGGTTGTCGCTGTAGAAGTATTTGATAAAACATAAGCTTTACTTCTATCTACATAAACCGATGAATTTATGGTATATAGTTTTTGAGCGCTTGTATTTGATATATAATACAAAATCTCGGAGTGTCCCTCACAACAAGTGACCTCAAGAAAATCTGACGCTGCCGAAACGCTACAAGGTGTAAAACTAAGCAAACTTGTCATCATAGCTAAAGACAAGCATAACTTTGTAATCTTTTTCATCACTACCTCTCTTTCACCAGCATAACAATGTCATCGCCAAATTCTCCAACGCTATAATTTTCATATTCTAACTTTCCATCTGCACCAGCCGACATAAATAGCACTCGTGGTTGCTCGAAATCTGTACAAAAGTACATAGAATATGGATTTTTATAACCATCAAAGCTATCTTTAGCGTTTACTATAAAACCATTTTGCAGGTACTCTATATTTTCTTTGTCAAAACTGAAACTCAGGTATTTATCTTCAATCTCGCTTAGATAATATATAACTTCATCTCTGTCAATTTCAAGCTCAAACGTTAGAAAACCTTTGTTTGAAACAACCTCTTGCATATCACTTAGAAATATTTGAGCGTTTGTTTCTATGTCCGTTACCCTAACTTGATTTGTATAACTAGAATACCCCTTAAAACCCATTCCTGAAATAATCGCTATAATAACCAACGTTATGGATATTTCTATGAGCGTCATTCCTTTTCTTTTTATCATTTGCTTTCCCTTTCCAAAATTGCTTTATCATTTTTCAAAATTGCTGTCATTTCATCATATTTGTGTTCAATTTTGTAATAAAACCCACTTATTTTATACTCATACCACGTCTTTTCAATTAAAATATCAAGGTATATATCCTCCAAATAAATAATATCGTTAGTTTCAAAATTAAGAATATTTGCTACATTTGATAAATCACAAATTATATTTACATCTAAAACTTTTAAGTCCAAATCATAAAAATTCACTTCAAAATCTTCAATATCAAACTCGCTATAGCCATATATATTATTTATCAGTGGTGTTTTTGGCGCTATTACAGTTAAATTGTGAATTTCGTCTATAAATCGCAATGCAACAAGATCAGCAGTAGATTGATTATTATACACACTCAAAACCTTCTCGTAATTAAGCTTAGCCTCATTTTTTGTATTAGATATAAAGATAATATGTGATGAAAAAAGAGCCGAACTCACAAGAAATATTATAATCATAGCAAATACAGTCGAATAGCCTTTTCTTTTAACCATATCCACCTCCTACAAAAACACTGAAATTCACGCTAACTTGTTTAGTTTGCAAACAAACATAAATAATTTCATCTTGTTCAAAGAAATATCCAGACTCGACATCAATGATATATTCGTTGTTTTTAAAAAGTTTATGGTTATAAATTTCTAAAATATTGATTTCATCTTGCGTAATAATCATTAACTTATTTTGCTCTACAAATAAACTTTCGTTGTTAGAAATATCGTAAATTAAGTCACTTTTTAATATATTTAAAGTTGAATATTCACTATAAAAGCTTACGTTTTCAGTTGTTTTATAAAAAATATTGTATATTTGAATTATCGTCAGCATAACAATGCTAAGCATTGACATATACACTAAAACTTCTATTAAGCTAAAACCTTTTCTTTTAATCATATAAATTCACCAAGTAAACCATTTGCTCACTAGTCGCTTTACCTACTTTTAAATCCAAATGTATCACATAGATTTCAATATCATAAATATAACTTTTCTCGATGAAAACACTGGAGTTTGAGGGCAAACTTAAATAATGATAATCCTCTATTTCATTGCCAAGTGACATTTCATACTGCAAGGTGCTTATTATGTTTAAGCTGACATCGGTTAGTGTCCCACAGTCTATTAAATACGTTTTATAAGAGTTTGATAAGTTATATATGTTGATTGAAAACAAAAAAATTATAGAAATGAGTAACGAAGATAACATCATATCTGCATATAGGAAACCTTTTCTTTTCTTCATTTTTTCACACTTTCATTATTTCATTAAAGTTTAAGCGAGCCTAAATTAACTAGGCTCGCTTTATAAATATTAGTCAGCGATTGCTTCAAAAGCGTCGATTACGATTTCTGTTTCACCATAGTTTTCTTCGCTAAAACCAGTGTATGCTGTAGTGATTTGACCTTTTTCAAGCTCAACTACCATCATTAAATCGTTTTCATCAATGTTTCCTGAAGTGCTTGATGTAATTGAGTCAGGACCATATGAGATAATATGAACTTTGAATTCTGTATCAGTTGAATCTGCATTAAATACTACTTTGTATTGATTGCTCCAAGCATCTTCTTTCACTGAAAAAGTATCTGAATTGCTAGTTCCTGAGATGTGTAATTCATCTGCAAGGTACACGTTCATAAGCTTAACTAAATCTTCGTGAGCGTCATCGATACCATTTGTTGCGTATTTATTGTTTTCAAGCATCATTGTTTGGATTGCAATTTCAAAGCTACCGAAATCTTCTCTAACGCTTGTTTCACGTGATTTATTGATATATGTATTACCACCAATGAATACAGCTACAGATAAAATAGCGATGATAACTAGCACCACCATAACTTCGATTAGTGTCATACCTTTTCTTTTTGTCATTGAAGTTAATTTGTTTTTGATAAGTTTTTTCATATTTTTGTTCTCCTATAATTTGTATAATTTTATTATTTGTTTTAATGTTTCTTGCACTTTTTAACGTGTCAAGACTGATTGATTTATATACCGACGGTCAACATCGGCATATACACACCTAGCGCTATTGCACCGATAACAGTGCCTAAAATTAGCATTGATAAAGGTTCTAAAATTCCTGCGAAAGCTTTTATTGTAAGTCTTGTTTCGTCTTCTAATTTCTTCGAAATTCTGCCAAGCACTTCTGATAATTTGCCCGTTTTTCCTGCTGTATAAATACAGATAGAATCTAGTTCAGATACAAACGAGCATTTGAGCATTATGTCGGCAAAATCTTCTCCTTGATTGGCTTTAACTAAAATTTGTTTGTAAAATTCACGCTTAATATACCTATTCGAAATGCCACTATAGCATATTTCTAATGCTTGCGACATCGGTATTCCAGCCTTTATTAAGTTTGATAAATTCGTAAATATATATGAATTGTCTATGTTCTTGTAAATTTGTCCAATTATATAAATTTTAAGAATTATCCCATCAATTAAAGTTCTATTAAAAGCGACAAACACACCTACCGATATAATTACAAAAACTGCAAATGTAATTAAAAACAGCACATTATCTAATATAAAATTTGATATATTCAAAAGCACTGTAGTTATCATCGGCAGTTCGCCATTTGAGATTGACTGTAATTGCGTTACAGTCTGTGGCAATATTTGTGTAAATATAAAAATAGTCGCAACGAAAGTCGCAACTATTAGTGTCATTGGGTATATCATTGATGTGTATAACTGTGCTTTTATAGAAGAATTTTCATTCAGACCTTTTGCTAAATCCCTTAAAACTTCTGGTAAATTACCACTCTCTTTTCCTGCTTTTATATATACAAAATAATCTTTATCAAAGTATTTTCTGTACTTTTTAAAGCATTCATAAAGCTCCACTCCTTCTTGAAGCTCCTTTTTTATAAGAGAAACTAGTTTTTTAGTTTTTTTGTTCTTAATAGAATTTTCCAACAGCTCCACAGATTTAAGGTCGTTCATTCCAGTTTCAATCAAAAAAGATAAGTTAGTAAAAAACTCTGCCAAGACCTTACCTTTCACCTATCTCACCTCCCTTCCAAAAAATTCGATTTCGACGAAAAAGTGCATTTCAGATTGGTCTGTTAAAATTTCGTTCGTTATTTCCCCGACTTCCTCCGTTATACTTTCTTTTTCATCATTTATATAGATCCACGAAAGAACGTCAGTATTATCGTAGTTTCTAACATTCCATAACAATTCATTGTCTTGCTTTAAACTTATATTTTGAATTATGCAAGGGTAATTTTTAAATTCTCCTACAAATGAATTGATATTTTCTAACGTTCCATACACCTCAAATTGAATATTTATAGACGAAACACTATTTTGTGCAGTGACTTCGTTGTTTTTATATTTCGTAAAGCTTAGATTATTATAATTTGCTGAATTTGCTATAATTTGATTATACGAATCTTCGCTGAAATCATCAAGAATTACGCCTGTAAGACTAATCCTATCTTCTATCTTCGCAATGCTTTCATTTATGCTTAAAACTTGTTTATCTAACTGCTCTATTTTGCCCTGCATACTTTCATCGCCTAAATAATTTTCTATGGCAAAATAATTTGCATATGCCAAAACCAAGCTAAAAATCATTAAAATCAAAGCATATAGCATTTTCCTTTTAAATTTTATATTTTTCATATACTAACCTCGATTTCAAATGCATAAAATTCAAGTTCTGGTATCTTTTGTATTCCATTTAGCTTAACATAGTCAAATTCTTCCGTTAAAGACAAGCTATCAGCGAAATTAGAAATTGATAACGTGTTTTTAGAATAACCTCTTACGATATAGTTATTTGGAACATAGACCGCATCTAAATCTTTGGCATTCATATCAGTTTCAACGACAATCTCAGTTAACATATCCCTTGTATCAATGCTTGCAATGTAAATCTCGCTATTCTTTAATGCACTCTCGATAATTTCTTGTAAATTTTTACTGTCTATCGCTTGATTAATTTTATCTAACTCATACTCCAACAAAGTGTATTGATTTTGATTATATGTAACCTGTCCTTGTAGTGATGAATAAGTATCACTCGCTGTATTTATACTGCTGATATTAATATAATTTTTAGCCGAAAATACGCTGACTGCAATAAAAAAAGCAGAAGCAATAATTAAACTACTTCTGCTAATAATATTTAATTGTTTTGTTGATAGCTCTATTTTATGTTTTGATTTTAAATTAAGCTTAATTTTATAGATATTTTGCAATGCAAGTCCTATCGCAATTCCATATTTGCACTCATAATCTGAATTAATATAGCTTTTCAAGTCAAAAACATCTATCTCTTTTTCAGTAAGTTTTTCAACAACACTTTCATAATCGTTGTCATCATCTAACAACACCACAATTTTAGGATTTTTTATACGATATAATTTAAGCTCGTTTTCTATTTTTTGAGCCATATATTCTGTAAGATTTACTGTGTCTACATCTCTCCAGACATTTTCTTTGACCAAGACATCATTTGCGAAAAAATAGCTTTTAGGTGGAAAACTTATGCCATCAATCACAACTTTATAATTCGAATCAAAACTGTCGTCCATAATTTTAGCATATGAAATAACCGCTGAAATTTTTGATGTTATGGTGTGTAAATTATATCCATATTGTTTAAACGCCCTGCATATTTTCTGAGAAGTATCTCGTGACATTTGAATATTTAAGCTAAAATGCTGATATTCGTTTTCAAAAAATATTTGACCGAAATTGTGTATTGATTTAATATATTCGCTCTTTTTACCATCTTTTTTAAACAGTTTATTCGTATTTATATCAGATGTAAACGAGTTCACCTTTACAAAATTTTCTATATTATAATCAATATTCGGCACTGATAACAAGATATTTTTCGTTTTTATATTAAGATATTGCAGATGATTTACAATACCTGTAACCGTTTCATATATGTTTAAAATCTCGTCATCATCGACATACCTTGACATATCCACCGTTACCGATTGGAAGATTTTAATATCATCTCCCGACATTTCCATGTGCAAAATCTTGGTAGATTTTCCTAAATCTATGCATACAAATTTCATTTCGCCCTCCTTTTTTTATTATAATAAATCTCTTGCATATGGCACTAGTTCATCTAAAGTTGTTAGATGAAGCAAAGCTTTTTTGATACCATTTTCAAGCAAAGTTTCAAAGCCATTTTGTCTTGCACTTTTGTAAAGCTTGGCTCTGTTTGCACCTGTTTGTATGCCTTCTCTAATCTCATTATTGACTAGCAAAAACTCCACTATAGCAAGTCGATCTTTATAACCTCTACCATCACAATACGAACAGCCTTTACCTCTTGCAAGGATTATTTCTTCATCGCCAAGGTTAAACAACTCTCTCCATTTGTGCTTTTTCTCTAAACTATAAGTTTCAAAACATTTGTCGCAAACACGTCTAACCAAACGCTGCGCTATAACTACCGTTAAAACGTCGCCTATAGCGTATTCAGGTATCTCTAAATTTCGAAGTCTTGATATTGCACCAAAACTATCATTAGTGTGCAGTGTTGTCAACGCTAGATGTCCTGTGTCTGCCATTTTTATAGTTTCTTTTGCCACTATTACATCTTTACACTCACCAATATAAATTACGTCCGAGTCGTGCCTCATCGCAGTAGCAACTCCTTCTGGGAAACCAAAAGCAAACTCTGTTCTTATCGTTACTTGAGTAAATCCATCAACGTTAATCTCAACAGGGTCTTCTAGTGACATTATCTTTCTGCCTGTTCCTAAAATTCCGCTTAAAGCAGCGTATAAAGTTGTAGACTTTCCCGAGCCAGTGGGACCAGTCATAATAATGAGTCCTTTAGTTTGCTCAACTACTTTTAATAATGTTTCTTGCTCATCTTTTAAAAAACCAATTTCATTTATGCTCTTTGTATTTGAACTCAAAAATCTTAAATTTATATCAAAAGTATCAAGAGTTGGAATAATATTAATTCGCACGTTGGTAAATTGCCCTTTATATTCGTACTTGATAATGCCTTCTTGTGGAATTGCTATGCTATTTGATGGTAGTTGTCCCTCATTTGATATAACATTTTTGAGGTTGTTTAATATATTGAGTGGAATATAGCAGTAATTTTCAATTTTTCCGTCTATCCTAAACGCAATTTTAACTTTGTTTGACATAGGAATAATATGCATATCCGAAGCTCTATTTTCAATAGCTGCATCTAAAAGTGATTTATACAACGCTTTTGCCTGTGAAGTGTAATCGACATTCATCACCTTATTTTCTGTGGTTTTCGATATTTCCTCTGCTCTGCAAGCCACCTCAGCAGGCTTTACCACTCTATTATAAATTGCTTGAAACTCAACTTTTCTTGCAACTGCAAAGATAGGATTTATTGTATTTTGTCTAATTTTATCTATTTCTTTGAAGTTATCTGGATTTAAAATCAGCCAAACATTGCTAGAATAATTAGTTTTAAGGCATATTAAATCCTTTGCCACCAATACATAAAAGTCGTCCACCTTGCTAGAATTGTCAAAGTCTATCGCAAGATTATCAGTATTTTTAACTTCCCTCAATTTATAAAAGCTTAACATATGCTCAAAATATATATCTTCGCTCAATCTATTTGTAATTTCTAAAAATGTATTCTCGGTGTTTTTTATTTGCTTACAGGCTAGTTCATCAATAATATTTTCTTTTAACAAATAATCTTCAAAAGCCATTTCTCCCTCCTATTGCACAAAAATAAAGAGTGTCACTCCTTAAAGCAACACTCTGTGTTTTTTATTGTTATATTTTATACCTTATGTTCATTTATCCATTGAAAAATTTCTTCGAATTTCGCACTTCCATCTGCAATAGCCAGACCTAACGAAATAAGCTCTTTTTGAGAAAAATCCACTTTAATATCATTCAACTCTAATGTCATAAGCATAGCTATAACTCCTGTCCTTTTATTTCCATCAATAAAAGCGTGATTTGAAATTATTCCATATGCAACTCTAGCCGCTTTTTCCTCTACGCTTGGATATTGTTCAAAACCATCAAAAGAGTTATTCATACTATCAATAGCTGAATATAGAAGATTTATATCTCTCAGCCCATCTAAACCACCCGTTTTGAAAATAAGTTGACTATGAATAGAAATAAGTTCATTAGCAGATAGTATTATCATTTAGCAAGCTCCATAAGCGCTTCTAAATTATTTTCAATCAGCATATCTGCAGTTTTTTTAATTCTGTTCGCTCTTTCTAATTTAATCAACTGAATTTCGTCATATTCTTCAAAATCAACAAGTATATATTTGGGTTTGTTATTTTTCAAAATAACTGCCATACCACTTTCATCAACCAATCTAACAACTTTAGAAAAATTTTGGTTCGCTTCAGTCATAGCCACTAAATTATTTGAATCTATCATCATATTAATCACCTCAATTATATTATACACAAATTCTAGTATAAATTCAACCTATTTTTTATATTATCCCATTTGACCTATAATCTCACCTGTACCTGCATTCGGTGCGTAGATAACTTTGTTTGGACCTTTATTTTCAACCCAACCAAAACCGTTTACATAAATCGAACCATCTTCTCTAGTATCTCCATTTTGTGGTTCGCTAGTTTTGTTTGGCTCTACAACTTTTGTTTCTTCTACACCATTTTCATCAACTGTAGGCGGTGTATCATCTTCTGGAGCAACAGCGTCCTCTTTGGTTTCTGGTTTATATGTTTCTTCAATGACAGGTTCGGTTACTTCGATTTCCACTTCATCATCTTGAACATTTTCCGGTTCATTTGTTTCTTCTAATGTTTCCTCTTGTGGACTTTCAACGACAATATCGTCTAATTGCACATCTACAACAATATCTTCTAATTCGTTTTCTTCGACACCAGCCGTAATATCTACATCAATAGTATCCTGTTTTTGCATACTTTTAACATAACTATGCGATCCACCGATAAGTAAAATTGCTAAAACTACTACGATTGCTGCGATTAATTTTCCATTTGTACCTTTATTCATAAAGACAAACCTCTTCTTTCTATTTTTAAACCATTTTTCAGCTTGTCTTATTTTTTTACTGTATAAGAATACCCCTATTCCAATACATTACCTTAAATTGTTTTGCTATGGGTTATATTATACATAAAAAACAGCTTCGCGTCCAGACATTTTTTCTAAAATTTGGGAACATATACTGCGTTAGTTTCGATATTTAATTCAAGTGGCGCTAACATATCCCAACCAAAAGCGAGTGGAATTTCTAATTTTAACGACACCGTTGCGCTAAAATTACTATCATTTTCTCGCGGTGCAAACGATGTATTGTTCACGCTTATTTCAAGCTCACTAAAGCGATATTCATACCCATCATCTTGCTCTTTTACGTGATACGAGCCACTCTCAACTGTTCCTAAGTTTTCATCTAAAATTGCATATATATCAGAAAAATCTAATTGTTCTTCCCAGCTGTTTCCACTCAAAACATACCCACCACTATAACCTTCACGAAGTCCGTTGTATAGTTCATCGTAATTACTTGTAGCGACCGATATAACTACACTTTGCAAAGATTCTCGAACACCACTCGTAATTATAGTCAGCCTAAAAACTTCGGACATTGCTGACATTATTAGTATCAAACATAAAACTATTGCGATTATAAGTGGCGATGCCTCCGCTTTTTTATCGACTAAAACTTTGTAAATTTTACTCAAATCAACTCTCCTTACTTGCAATATACTTCGGATTTGCCCGTGGCTACAGCTGTAAGTTCTATTGAAATTGAACCAACATTGAATAGTCCAATATCTACATCATGGTATAATGTCGCTTTAATATCACCATTCAGTTGCACCTTTGTCCCACTAAAATAATCGCACTCCCACTCAATTTCAGGGTCTAGACCAGTTTGTTCTTTCATGGTTTCAATACGATTTTGCACCGAAGTCGAACCTAAAATCTCTGCCTCTCTGACTATTTCAGTAGCAAACAAATCTAATTTCTGCTTAACTAAGAATACATTGAGAAAGTTTATGGCAAACGATATAACTAGCATTATGCAGAAAATTCCAATGACATAATCAATATATCCCATACCTTTTTTGCTTTTTAAAATCTTCAAACTTACCTCCTAGAATAAACCAGACATAGTGCCTATTATTTGGTATCCCATAACTCCCATATACATCATAATCATACAACCGAGCAATAGCAATGAGTATTTTCTTATTTTAGGTGGTCGCTCTTTTGCTAATTTTTCAAGTTTTATAAGTTCAAATTGTTTCATATCACGTGTAAGCATTTGCAAATGTGCTACGCCATCTCCACCATTAATTACAGTTTGCATACCAGATATAATTTGCGACAACATACCCGAAGAAACTCTTGCATCAAACCTAGTCAAAGCTGCTTGATAATTACCTGTAGACATATCGGCTGTAGTTATGGTTAGTTCATTTTTCAGTGCTTGACCTGCATTTACAGCATACTTTTCCAAGATTGTTCTTAAATCTTTTGTTGCGATAAGCGACTGACTTAGCGTTGCTACAAATCTCGGCAATTCGCATTCAATTTCTTCACGTTTCGCGCTAACGATTTTATCAAATCTTGACATTTCGTTAAAATACATACCTATAGAAGTTACCAAAAGCACGGACGACAATATCGGTATTACAACTAAGCAAAGAAGTCCACCAATGGCGATTATTCCAGATTTTATAAATGTTTGTGCAACAAAAACTTGTGGTGTTTTAGATATTTCAGCACACCTTAACATATTGTTCAAGCGTTTCGCTGTATCATCGCTAAGACGTATGTACTTCGATAGCCATATCGACATATTCATTAAGGTAACTTCTGCGCTGTTAATCTGTTTTTTCTTACTTTTTCCTATTCCCATAATGGTTTTTGTTGCTCTAAAAGTTGGTATTTTCAAAAAATGTGCTAACAAAAAATAAATACCAAACGCACATATAGTGCCGACTGTTATTAAAATTATATATTTCAAGTTAATTCCTCATCTCTAACCTATCGCTTATACTCAATAGGTCTAGTGTGTCGAACTACTGCTCCTACCGAAACAAATATTACTACACTTGATATAGCAAGCAATATTTTACCAAATTCGGTATTCATCAGCGTATTATACCAGTCTTTATTTAAAAAATACATTATCGGTATACTTCCTACAACTAGCGCCACCATTGTGACATATTCCTTAATCGGTTCGTACAAAAACAAATCTAATCGACCTGTAATTATCCTTGTATCAGAAAGTTTTTCTACAATTCGAGGCAATGTCGCTTTAAAATTATGGTCATCTTGACACGATATTAACTCACTTACCCATTCTTGAAAAATAACATTATCTATGCCTAGTTTCATATTTTCAAGCGAAGTTTTTATATTTGACTCACAAAAAGTAATTCTAAACAAGAAATTTTCAAACACGTTTCTTATCGGTGAATTTAAGTAATCTATATTTTCTTCAATGGCATTTATTATACTGCTATTTCCTCGCATATAACTAGTCGTTATAATAGATAATGCAGTTTCTAGCTCTAGATTTATTTGTTTTTTATATCTGCTAGCCGTAAATTTTACGTAATAAAAAGGCAAAAGTGAAAACCCTACAGCCATTATTGGCACTAAATATATGTTGTTAATAAAAATTGAAATATACGCACCCAAAACAAATAAAATCACTGAAATTGTGCAAAGTTTATAAAACATATTCTCTTTATTTGTTATTTTGAGTATTTCACGAACTTCTAAAAACAGTAATTTCAAACCTTTTATCTTTTTCTTCTCTTTCGCTCCACTTATTTTACTTTTCATTGTAGATTTTTCAATTTTACATAACTGCACTAAGTTTTCCGAGAACTCAAAAGGTGTCATTTTCAGCAAAATAAAAATTCCAACTATCATAAGCAAAAAGCTTGTACTAGTCAGTATTAACATTACCTTTCCTCCATTTCAAACTCATCTTGAAGATTTTGAGTTTGATTATCTTCAACATACGTTAAATCTTTCATCAAACACTGAGCCTTTTCTGGTAGAAATTCTGAAATAGGCTCTTTTAAATCTTCAACGTATCCATAAAATCCCCAACAACTATCTTTTTCTGCACCATTTTCAAAATATTTATAGCCATAAGTTTCGCCAGTTAAGTACCAGTCGTAAACCGAAACTTCACGAATTAAACTTTCTCTAGCCTTGTCAATTTTTTGGGCAAGTGTACCTTGTTCATATCTCTCGCTAATACTTTTATGACTTTCATAAATATATCCAAGTTGCCCACTGTCCCATTTGCAACCAAAACCCGTTGTATTTATAGTAATGCCTGAGTGGTCGTACAGATAAATCGGTAATATAAGGTTATTTTTTTCAAACAATCGCTTTAATTCTTTAGTCGGCAATGCCTCTAATATCGAAAGTGCTAAATCATCTTTTATATCCTTGAGTGCACCTTCTATGAACTCGTGTTTGTAAAATCCTGTCGATAACGAATCTCTGTTATAGATTTCATACCCTTTAGACCTTCTGTTATACGTAACATCGACAAATAGGCTATCTCTCGCAAAATTTATTATGTTATCCAAGCTTTCATTTTCATATAAATACTCCTCAAAAAACTTGTATGGTTCGTTAAATTCATGCTCATCACCTAAATTATATCTTTTATGAAAGCATATCATTGTGCCGTTGTTATCCCAGTCTTTTCTAGGATTTTGAGCATCGTCATCTTGAAGTATCATTAGCATCATATCGTCTGTTTTTGAATAGTAAGCCATAAGTTCCTCCTTAAAACTTTTCTACAAGGTTTAAATCTATACCATTATTTATTAAAACGCTCTTTAAATGCGATGAGATATTATTCACTTTTTCGTGATAACCAATAACTTTAGCTTTTCCATTTTCAAATTTTGTTTCAATAACTTTATACCTGTATAGTGTTCGCATAATAGGAATGCCATCTTTTATACCGACACACTCCGTAACCTCCATAATTCTACGGCTGTTATCTATAAGTCTTTTCGCAAAAACTCCAATAGGAAAAGCTTTTGTAACCATAGTCATTAATGTTTCGTCCGATATATTTTGAGTTAGTTTACAAAGCATTAGTATTCGATAATATGTATCTAGACACGAATTTGCGTGAATTGTTGTAATCAACGGGTGACCTGTGTTTGCCGCCATAACCGTTTCGAATGCCTCTGCTCCTTTCATTTCTGCGATACAGAGATTATCAGGCGATATGGTAAGCGCTGTTGCAAGCAATTCTATGTAACCAATGTTTTGTTTCGGATCATCAGAAGGTCTAGTGCGTAGGTGTATAACATTATTTATAACCTCATTATTTTCATTTCTCTTTACCAAATCAAACTCACGTACATTTTGCTCAATTGTAACAATTCTCGCAGAGTCTGGTATTTGCGATAAAATCCACGACATAAGCGTTGTTTTTCCACTTGAAGTTGCTCCTGTGACACACATAGAAACCCCAAAAATATACACACTCGACAGAAATTCCAACATTTCATCGGTCGCAGTTCCTTGTGTGACAAAATCTTTCTTTGTAAGCATTTTAGGATTTACAAAACGAATTGAAGCTGATACACCTTTGCCATCATCAATTACACCTTCACCTATAGCTGTTATACGGATTTTATTTGACAAATGCCCTACTACTATCGGATTTGCGCCATCTATAATCTTTCTCGATTTATGTAGCATACGTTTGACAACATCGATTGAGTGTTGTGATGAGATGAATTTTTCTGACGTTGGACTAATTTGTCCATTTGAATAAGTAATTTTCACATCGTCCCACTGGTTGATATTGATTTCTTCTATGTTATCACATTGCAAATACTTAGATAGAAATGAAAAGCCTGTCATCTCGCCATAAGTAAGCGAAACTAGGTCTTTTTTTGTCATTCCCACAACTTCTATATGTTCTGTATCTATATATTTTTCAATATATGCTTTTGCTAAATTTTGATTTTCTTGTGTATTTTCTTTCAAAACTATTGCATATTTCTTAGAAATATACTCTTGAACTTCTTTTAATGCTTCTTCAAACGATAAAATCCTTTTATTTGCGTTTAAAAGTCCTGCATTTTCGTATATGTCAATTGCATTTTCCATCATCGTCACCTAAAAACTTCCTTTGTTGCTCACGAATGAAAAACTAATTTTCTTTTTCTCTTTTTTTGCCTTAGTTTTTACAGGTTTTTCACGAGCTTTAATTTCTAATCCAAATATATCTCTGGTAATTTTTAATATTTCAGCGTTATACTGCTCGCAATCTTTTATCGGTTCAAATAGATTTTGCTCGTTAAATTGCACCTCTAATTCCTTGCAATGTGGTAGTAAATACGAAGTTCCACCATATTGTTGCGACACAGCTCTCCACTCTTGTTCTTGATGGAAATTTCCTATTGCCATTAACTGATTTTCCTTTTTAAATTTGCTATCTGCAAGCAATTTATCGGCTGTAAAAAAGTATGAAATTCCTTTTGCATTGGCTGTTCCAATTCTCAAAACTTTATCTGCAACTTGCAAACTTATAATCGTTGCAACGTCGGCCTCGATAACCGTAGAGCAATCAATAATTATATACTCACAAAGGTGTTTTAGCTCGTTAATAACATCAATTACCTTGCTTGGAATAACCTTAGGATAACTAGAGTAGCTTTCGCCTAATTTATATCCCATCATACCAATATACTGATTATTTGCAGACGACACACAAGCTGACAGTACCTCTTTTTGAGTTATTTGCATTTGCGTGAACAATTCGCCTATTGATTTTTCGTGCGTTGCATCTAAAATATATGGCAAGGTTGGGCATGATGGATCAAGACTAAGTATTATTACATTTTTCTTATTATTTGAAAGTTCTGTAGCAATCTTTACAGCAGTTGTAGTTTTGCCACTCGATGGACTTCCCATAATTGCTAGAATTTGTGTTTTCTCCTCCATAAAACCTCCAATTTACTTAATTTCGCCTATAACTCGAGCTTGTTCATCTAAAAAAAGCTGTGCAGTTTGCTCATCTCCACGATAAACCAGTGCAACGTGAATTTTGCTTTCTTGCTCGAGTTTTGCAATGATTTCAGCTTGTTCAGGCGACACCAAAACCGTTATAGTCGAAGCCATATCACTGCTTCCAGTTTGAGTATTATAATCAAAACCATCGCCAGAAGTCGTCGCTATAACCTCTACATATTGCAGTTCTGTAGGTGTTAAAGTTTCGCGATATTCACCGTAATCACTAGCAATTATCGAGATAATATCACCTTGCTCAAGCTTGCCAGAAAGTCCACCTGCAAAAAATTGTATACTAAATGATATTGCACGATTTGTTCCGTCTAGTGCGTTCAAATAGTCATTTTTAAGCGTTGAAACATCGGATAATTTGCTTTTTAACACGTAATCGTCCTTAAATAAGTCTGCATTTGCATATTTCCCAACAATCTCGGATTCGTTATAAATCAAATTTGATGGCAAATTATACGCACCTACTTCGACGGTTGACACCATTTTCGATGTAATCAAACTTCCTTTGCTTATGTCTTGATTTAATCGAACAATTTCTGTTGTAGATTGCAGTGCGTTATTATATATCGGCGTAATCGCAAAGCAAATTAGAAACGCCATTACAATACAAATACAACCCAAAACTGCTCGATTTTTTATAATTTTATTCATTTTCCCTCCCTAAATTACTAAATTAAAAGAGCCACCACGCTACCAATTGTAAAAAATGGTATTAGTGCTAATTTCTCGGATTTTGTTTTTTTACAAACTAAGGCATATATAATAGTAAAAAACAAGCCTGTAATCAGTACAAACAGACCTTTATTTACTCCAAAATAAAAGCCTATCGCACCCAAAAGTTTAACATCTCCTCCACCTATGCCCTCGTTTGTTAGTATTGCTGTCAAAAACAGAGGCTCACCAACTAATATAAGTCCTATCATTGAACTTACCGGAGTAAATTTTAACAAACCAAGCAAAATAATCGCTATATGAACTTTATCCGACACTGTTTTGCTCTTAAAATCTTCTTTACTCGCAAAGTATAGCACGCAAATAAATGCCAAATCAATCATTTACATCTCCTGTTTTTTTAGAATTTCTATCGACTCTCTTATATCTAATCCATCAATTTCATTACCAATACAAGTCCAACCATCATAATTTTCTCTTGCAAAAACTTCTAATCTAGACACATCGTCGCCCATTAATTTTTCTATTCTCGTTCGCACTTCATTTGGCTTTTTAGAGTGTTTCTCAATCGGTGTATCTACCACGCAATGCACAGCTTTAGATACTCTTTTAGGTCGTCCTTTCGTCGCAATCAAACAAAGTTCTGGATTTGCTCTAGTCCAAAAACCAAGTCCCCAAAACCATGTGTTGATCTGCTTTTTATTACGTTTAACCCAACAAAATCCTAAAGTTTTATAAGTAAATCCCCAATCTTTAATGGCTCGAATTCCGTCTAAAAGGCAAGGAAATGTCACCCACAAAAGCAAAATACTGTCTTTTTTTGCAAGACTTTCAATATCAAGTCCACATATGTCGTCGATATTCATTGTTGAGTAATGATTTTCTGCTGACCTACCTTGTCCTTTTTTTGAATAAACTTTATAAGACCAGGGAGGGTCGATATAAATAACATCAAACTGCATCTTCCACCTCCTTCAACCTTTCAACTATTAAATCTCTTGGCAAAAACTTGTAACAAAAATAGCTACTGCTAAAAGTAATTCGTTTGTCAATCACACCGTTATTTTCAAACAACATACGTTTATCAAACATTAAAAGCTGTAATTGTTTGTCAAAGAACAAATTTTTCGGTGCTGAATCGTTAAGCCACGTGTTACTCATTATCAAAGCGAATGGCTTGTCAAAACTTAAAGCACGTTCAAATATTTTGCGTTTGTTTGTAAAAGGCGGATTACTTACAATCATATCCCAATGTTCCGTTGGCTCGTAACTATAAAAATCTTGCTCGTAATCTTTGTGACTATAAATAACTTTAATTCCTATTTTACCTAATTGCTTTACAAATTCGCTATCGTGCTTGTCAAACGGACACCAAACCACCTTGTTTTGTGGTATGTATTTCAAAATAGGTCGCACTGCATAGCGAAGAGTTAAACATTCGTCATTTTTACCGTGTGAATATAAAATACTTTTCATGTTTAAGGCAACACCTCCTCACACAGCTTCAAGCCAATTTCATACACGATATTGACAGTCACTGCATTACCTGCTTGTTTATACAGTTGTACGTCACTAATGCCAGCAGCCTTTGCTCTATCAAATAGGAAATCATCGAATGCCTGTAATCTAAAGAATTCTCTAGGCGTTAGTCTACGAATGCGACAACAAAAAACTTCGTCATCGCACTTACACAAAAGCACGCCGTATTTGTCTTGGTACGTTAGGGTAAAACTCGGTTCTCCGTCCTCTTTAAATCGTCTGCCATTTTGTCTTTTGTTGACTCTATCTGGTGTAATAACGGCTCTCACACAACTTTGATTACAATAAAAAATGCCAAAGTTTTCATCTTTAAGACTACTCACTCTGACATCTTTATTATTCATACAACAACATTGTGGGACAATCACTCCCGAAGCCTCTCCTTTATGATTGGTAATACCTGCATTTTGCCTTGCTCTAACACATCTTGCTGTATCAGTAAAGACAGCATTATCATTCATATCTACAAAACTTGGCACTGCATAAAGTCCTGTTTTTCCACCAAAACCACCTGCACCCGAAACTAGTGTTACAGAAAGTCCGCTAGGCTCATAAATACGATTGCCTTGCGAACCTCCTACTACTTGCTTAACAGGCGTCTTGTTTGCTCTTCCGAGAGGAAATATTTCTCGTCCACTCGTTTCTCTAAGATGTCCAACAATATACACTCGCTCTCTGTGTTGTGGAACTCCGAAAAATTTCGAGTTTTGCACTTGCCATTGACAGTCATACCCAATTTGGGATAGTTCACTAAGAACAGTGGTAAATGCCCCTCCTCTCTCAATCGACAACAAATGTTTAACGTTTTCAACGATAATCCATCTGGGTTTATTTTCGGTATTTTGGCCTTTGAGCAAGCGAGCAACTTCAAAAAATAGTCCACTTCGCTCTCCACAAAGTCCTGCTCGTTTTCCACTGAGGCTAATATCAGTGCATGGGAAGCCAAAAGTCCAGATTTCAGCTTTTGGAATTTCTTCTGCTCCAATTCGTTTAATGTCTTTTCGATACCATTCGCCTTTACAATTTTCTCCGTCACAGTTTTTGCCCACCTCCAAACTGCACATCATACAACCATTTTCGTCCTTGTCAAATTTACAAGGAATTAAGCCATACATTGCCATATAACTTTCATTTGCAAACTTATCTATTTCAACGTGGCCAACTGCTGTGTGACCACTACGTTCTAGTCCACGACGAAAACCGCCGATACCAGAAAATAAGTCTATAAAATTCAAATATACCTCCTAAAACTGATTAAAATTTATTTGTTATACCCCATTCGTCTTTGTAACGATAAGGATAAATTTGTTGGCCACGCATAAAACGAACCATATCACCCATTTGGTCTACTACGCTTTGGTTGTTTAAATCTCTCGTTGTCATTAAAACTGAGCCAAAAATCCCTGTAAGAACTGCCACAACTGTCATGGCTACATTTTGTGAAATCAACCATATAATTGTAGCGATTCCACCACCGAATAGGCTTCCGATTAAACTTTGTAGAAGTTCTCGTTTGCCAAAGCCATTGAAAAGCTCATTTTCTGTCTTAACACCCATTGGAATATATAAAGTGTTTTCCTGCATATGTCACCTACCTTACTTTTGCATAAAAAAAGTCCTCTTTAACGATAATTCATCAAAGAGGATAGCTTTTTAGTTTTGAGTGTGATCAAGCTCTTGTATAATAGCTTGCTGAAGTGTTTTTGAGAAATTTATATTATTGCTAATAGCCATATCATTTAACCATTTAGGAATAGTAAGCGTTTTTTTAACTGCTTTTTCAAAGTGAATTTTCGCATATTCCTCTACATCAACGGTTATCAAATTAGCAAATACTTGCTCGTAATCATCATATTCATCATCTGGGTTTACTAAATCTGCAATGTCCGATGGTTTATTAATTTTTTCTCCCATTTTGTTGCAATAATAAATATGACCTGCAAGACAATCTTGCGCCATAGCTAGTGCATTTTCTAGAGTATCGCCACAAGTTGCTAAGTGGTCTAAATCTGGAAATATAACAGAATAACCGCCTTCTTTTTCTTTATAGACATAAGCTGGATACATAGATAACATAAAAATCCCTCCTGTACTTATTATACAACTTAACACGTATTATATCAATACGTATAGCATATTTTTTTATTGGCTCACCCATAATAATACATCACAATATCCCGTATCTGCCAAATACTTTCGGCTAGAACATAAAATATTACGGTATTTTGTGCACGTTTTTTGTACTGTGCCTGTTCATCTTCAGCACCTTGCAACCTAACCATACAATAAACAATCCTAAAAACAACGCCTACTCTTACTAATGATATGATAGCTTGTGAAATCTCGTCTAATGTAATCATTTTTAACCTCTCATACTTTTCGCTGCTTGCACAAGCCTTACCGAGTTATAAACATTATTTATAGCTCCACCAGAACTACTTCCTTGAACAATAAACTGTGATACAAATGTTGGTGTTTTGATAGCCAACACCATACAAGCTATTCCCCAGAAGATATTCATATTCGAACCGATATTAAGCATCATTCCTACACCTAGTTTACATAGACAAATTTGAATCATTACCGTTAGCATTGATTTGAAAAACATTTTTACGTATTCAGAAAATACACCTTTATCGTTATCCAAAAGACCGACACACGCCATAGGTACTCCTATTCTCAAAATCATAATTTCTACACCACGCATAAGAAATTGAAAATATAGCATAAAGTAGCAAATTACGAAAATAAGACCGAAAATTGCTGTTACAATCCCTAGCGATGTAATACCATTCGCCCAAACTTGCCAATCATAATTTGTAGAACCGCCTATCGCAACTAACAAATCGTCGGTTATATTTTCGGTTATTTCAGCAAGCCATGAGTACATAACTGGAAAACAAACTGCTACTGCTATCGCTTCGACAAAACGTGTTACCAGTTGAAAAGGCTCTACATCGGCATCTCCATCAGACCACATTATATAGCACTTAAACCCTTTTTTTAGAAAATATAAGATAATAAGTGACACTCCGAAACCAAGCACAATTTCAAACAATGTGTCCACCATATTTGTGCCAGCAACAGACACCATATATTTATCTGCATAAAGTGCCATTGGCACTAAGTCTGCAAGCATTTCATCTATCATCACAACCGAACCATTAAGTATAGCTACTATTAAAAGCACCAATATAGCTTCCACTGCAAAACCTCCTTGCTTTTTCTATTTTTTCATATGTTCCTCGTATGCTTTGATTATAGCTTCACTGATATTTTTTCTAAGTTCTGCACTTGTTGGAAAGCAAACATCGTGATATTCGCCTTTGCTATCTTTTCTTGATGGCATCAAAGCTATTAGACCATTTTTAGAATTTAATACTCTAATTCCCGTTATTGCAAATTGCTTGTCTATTATTAGCGTAGCAAAAGCCTTTAAATTTTGACCATTATCGAATGTGTTGTTTATTTTTACGTATAAATTCATTTTTTCTTCTCTTTCTATTACCCTTGGTAATCAAAAATATTAATAATTTCTTCCTCTAGTCTTGGGAATATCGTGTTTTCGAACAAAGTATATAAGCCAGCTAACAACAAAGCACCGATGACCACAGATGTTAATATGGTTATTGCCTGTGAAACTGATCCTTCACCTCTATTATCAGCGAGTACAAACTTGGCTCTTTGCTTAAAACATATCGTTTTTATAACTAATTCGTCCGTTTTTACTTTTGCTTTTTTTAGTAAATTTTTCATAATAATCTCCTTAAAATTAAAATATTTATATGAAGTCTTGCGACGTCATTTTACTGATAATAACCGATTATAATATTCAAAGTAGCACTTCCTAAAACTGCACCAATACATGAAATTACTGCTACTACAATTCGGCCATTCCACTTTTTTTGGTCCATCTCGTCAGCCGCACTCCTTCTTATGCAAAAATATATCACCAAAAGGCCTGCAACTACTGGCGCTAAAACCATTAAATATGTTGTTGCATCTTTTATCAGATTTTCTGTGCCAGTTGCTATCTTGCTATCGCTAATACCATCTGCAAATGCAGTACTACGCATAAAAAATGCAGTCATAAAACTAATTACAACTGCATCTATTTTAAATTTCGCTTTTTCAAAACACGACTTAATCTTCTTCATTTCCCATTGTTCCTCCAGTATTATTTTTAATTGATTTAATCTTTTTTTCTTCAAAACTCGCAACCATTCGTGATGTCATATCTCTGCCTTGCCTTGCATTTTCTTGCATTTCAATACTTTTTGCGTGATATGTCCAAACTTCCCAAATTTCCATATTTTGATTAGCGTTTGTAAAAACAGGTCGCCTACTTTCTCGTTCTTCACGTACTTTTCTATTATGTTCTTCATCGCCAAGCCCACACATTTTGTTAAATTGCCATTTTGACAAATCTGGTGCATTCATAAGTGCTGGATGTGAACGTCCTGTTATAATTTGATGTGGACGTGAAACTCGCCTGATTTCATCTGTAGTCAGCAAATCACGACCCACCAAACTAACGCTATGCGAACTCGATGGATTTACATAACGTCCGTGCTGACTAGAAAGTTGATACGCACTTGTAGTATATTTCCCTAATTTTTTACACACAGATTCTAAAGTTTCATCGTCATCTGCTTGCAAGTATGCCCACGTTTGACAGTTTGCTTTAACTATCGCTGTAAGCTCCTTGCTGTACTTTTCTGTAAGTTGTTCAAATGACTGCAAAAACAAATTGAACCTAATACCTCTACCACCAGCAACGGTAAGTTTATTAGCAAAATCAGTAAGTTTTGCGAAGTTGCCGAACTCATCAAGCACGAAATTCACACGATTTGTAAGCCGTCCACCTCGTTCGTCCGCCTGTCTAACAAGCAACTCATACAACTGCGAAACCATAAGCGAGGCTATTGGATAATACGTTGTTTTTTCGTCGGGAAGTATCAAAAATAGTGCTTGTTTTTTCTCCCCAATGTTCGCAAGTTTAAAGTCACTTTTGTGAGTTATGTTATACATCGACCTACTTGTAAACAGCCTTAAAGTCGTAAGCGAAGACGTGTCGAAACTGCCTTTTGTACGACTCGGTGCAACTGCTGCAATTGATAATAACGCACGAGCTGGGTGGTTTATATCCATATTTTTCATATACTCTTGCATAGGTGTTTTATTTCCGACAGTCTTTCCCATTTCTGCGATGAACCAGTAAACATTTGTTAAATGCTGATATTTAGGACGGTTTTTGTTGTCATAAACAACGCATAAAATTGCACCGGCTATAGTAGATTTTTCGCCATTTTCCCATATCTTTTCATTAGACGAATCTTCACCAACCAAAATATTAGTTATATCCCAAGCATACATTTCAGCTTTTTCTAAATCTCCATCGTTCACTGCATCAATTACAGGCTGTAACAAATTGTATTTTGAACTTTTATCAGGATTTTTAAAGTCCAAACAGATAACATCGTATCCAATTTTTTCGAGAAAAGTTGATGTGTATTGAAATAATTCAGCCTTAGGGTCAGATATTACCATGCTTTCGCCAGCCAAACCTAAAGTACAAATCGACTGAATAACAAGACATCGAGTTTTGCCACTTCTTGTTGCACCGATAGTTAAAGTGTGCGTATCAGAGCCAACAAAGTATAGCTTTTCTTTTTGAGATTGTCGCTCCATTCCTACAACTATACCACCTTTATTAAATATCTTGTATTTGTCTATATCAGTTTTAGTCGGCAAATCTTCTGCCGAACTTAACTCGAAATCTACTTGCTCAAAGTTTTCGTCTTGTGGACTTATTTCAATATCTTTAGAACTATCTTCATTCTTATTTTTCAAAAAGTTCAAATCATCATAGCCTGTATCTATGAGTTCTGCTATAATTTTATCTTTGCTATCTAAAATCACGCTGTCAAAAACTTCATCTTTTTCTTTTGCTCTAAGCCACCTTGCCGAACCATGTTGATTTTGTCCTACTGGAGCAGGAGTTTCGATGTTTTCGGTGATTTTTATAAGGTCGCTTTGATATGCTCTATCATTTTGAATGAAAAACATCACACAGCATAACAAAACTAAACCTTCAAACGATACGAATAACATGGCCTGATTTTTCTGATAAAACAATCGCTCTATGCATTCAAAAAAAGGTATAAGCACCAATGTATTGCTAGTTCCAGATAATAAACTATCAAGCGAAGCTGTGAAATATAGGCTAAATATCGTTCCAACTAAGATAATTATGCTTGAAAATATGACCTTTTCTTTAGTTGTCATATTCCAATTTCCTCGAAATTCTCTTCATCTAAAATGTGTTCGTATTTATTGTAAACATTCTCCACTACCTCGTCTTTAGCAATTCCTATAATACTCGAACGCCCGACGACTAGCCTGTCGCCATCTATTGGGTGTGTTAAATGTACTGTGTCACTACGTAAAAAATCAGGTCTACAACCGGGACCGTGCGTTGCTATCCAGAGCTGATTGAGTGGAGTTTTAAATTCCTCTCTAAGCTCTTGTTGGTTCAATATAACTACTTGATTTTCGTAATTATTAAGCGAACTATTATGAACTGCATCAAACGAACCAAGCAAGGTATTTCCATCAATGCTTATAGGATAACTAAGCGTATTTTTGGGATTTTTAATGTGATATGTAGGTATATCGTTTTCTCTAGCAAATAAAAGCTCACCTCTCATACCTTCGGAAATTTCCTCGCCCATCACCCAAAGTTCCGAACAATGTTTCATAAGTTCCAAACCTAGTTCTAAGCCTTTTTCTCTCTCGCTTGGTATCGAATCATTACACCACTGACTAAAAATTATATGCGGTGCAAGAGGAATAATCCCTTGTTCTGCTACCATTTTGCAATATTCCACTGCTTTTTCTATATTTTTCTCGTAATCTCCACGCAACGGACTTGCAATGTATACCATTTTCAAATTTTACACCTCCAAAAAAATTAACCATACACTAGCAAAGTGCATGGCTATTATTAATCATTAAACTTTTATTATTACAACTTTTTTACCTAATTTTTCTGCTCTATTGATTGTGCTTAAAGTACCTTTTGATTTTCCGTCCCAAAAAGCTAAAACTTCGTCACACAGCTCTACAATTATCTCATTGCGTTTAATCGGCGCAACTCTGCTAGGATATAAGTCATATCTCGGTCTAATAATATGTTTAGATATTTTATGTTTATCTGCGTATTCCTCTGCTATGCAGTCAACGCCTTTTGCTCCACCCGATATAATTTCGTCTACACCTTCTGGAACATATGGAGTTATGTCAAGTTCAAGGTTTCTCGACCCTATAATTGCTAATTTCATAATTTTTGATTATGGCTCAAAACCAAAATCGTCCACTTCCTCTCCGTAATCATTTAGTTGTTCGAAATCATCAACATAGCAAGATAAATCCACACTTGCTTGCTTTATTTGACTTTCTAAATACAAAAATGGTGGTGCATTAACACAAGGTATTTGCTCTAATGCTCCCACCAATTCGTTATAATCTTCAACATACGCAGTAAATCTCGATGTAAGCGTTGCGTATAAGCTGTCTTTCTCTAAAATCATAGCATCAACTTCCGAAAAAATCTTCGATAGCTCAAATAATGGCATTGACGCAGTTTTTAAATCGTAAAACAAATACTCGCCTTGTTCTATACCGATTTCAGTAGACATTTCCGTCATATAATCTTTCGCAATACCTTTATGCACGGCAAACATCGAGCCTTCGTCAGTTTCCGTCATATAAACACCTAGACAAATTTCATCAACTGCATGGTCTGGTGTTGGTATTTCGCCAAAATATTGAGGATAGCGATATTTGCCATATTTTTCAATATCCTGCATTTTTTCGTAAATTTCAGCCTGCATTGCTTGGTTTTCAGCTAATTTTTGTTTCAAAACCTCATACATCGGTACATCTTTTATAGATTCATCAAAAGTTATGTAATCTCCGTTTTCAATACCTAGAGATAAAGCTTTGTCTGATAATATGGTTTGATCGCCTTTCCCGACTACAATTCCGTTACCATATTGCGCATAAATTTCATAAATATTAAGGGCAATTTCCACGCAAGTATTAACATTGCCCCAAATTGATTCCATATTTGATTTGTTCATAAAAAGCCTCCTTTAACTTTTTTATATAATGCATTTTAATCGTATTTTTTGTTAACATATTTTATAACATAAATCATAACATATTATTAATTAAAAATAAAGTGTAAAATTATGTTATAAAGGAGATTTTAAAATTATGAGTAAAAATAAATTAATAATCGAACCAAAATCACCGAAAGGCGAAGATGGTCACATTACTTTTTCAATCCGAATAAAAACAGAATTAGCTGATAAAATTCAAGCTATCACTGCTCAAACTGGTCACTCAAGAAACGAATTAATTTCATTATTGCTAGATTATGCCGTGCTTAATTGTGAAATCAATAATGATTCTGAGTAGTTCTAATATTTCTCACAGCGTAAGTCTGCCCAAATTCGGGTAGGCTTTTATTTTTACCTATAGTTATTATAAAGTGATGTCACTTGACTGTCAATAGACTGTATATAATAATTTAAAATTGCCATACAATATACATATAACTATAATCAGTCAGGAGGTATACAGTATGGCCACAACAAAACGTGTTTTTACTTTGCGAATGGAAGATGAAATCTTTGATAAAATCGGTGTTTTAGCAACCAAAGACCATCGTTCGCTTACAAATTATATCGAGTATGTTTTACTTGAACATTTAAGAAGTTTAGAAGAAAAAGATGCTCCAGATACTATTGAAATGTCGAAAAAATAATTTTTTATTTGCCGTTTCACCACTTATCGCAAGTGCAAACTTTTTTTCACGGCATACGCTCGCCGCTTGGCTGATACTTTTGGTCGTCCAAAAGTATCCAAAAAACGAAAATACAGCTTGTTTTATCAGCAAGCAGTAAATTTACCACTGCGTAAATAATTTTTCTCTGAAAAATTTTTACTTTGCTAGTATTCTTCTTCGAAAGTTAGTTTTCAGGTTAAAGTGAGTTTTGTTTTTGTGCAATATTTTTTTAAGTAGACAATGCACAATCTTGCAAATCCACCTTTATATATTTCTTTTTATAATACCACAAAGCAGTTGTCTTTTTTACTATTGCTGTAACAAAAAAATGAGGCTGTCGCAAATGAAGAAATTCATTTGCGACAGCCTCTTCTATTTTTTAATGACAAAGCGAACAACTAGCACAGTCGGACGGATTACAACCTATGATTTGTTGAAAACCAAAATCTAGTAAAGTAAATCCACAGTCTTTAAAGCTATAAATTTTCTCTTCACGCCCAAAAGAAACTCCTTCATTGCAAAAATTTATATTAAGACCTATGATACTTTCATCGCCACCTTCAACAAAGGCTGGTACAATTTGTGGTGCATAAAGTTTCATCTTGCCATTCTCATCTTGAACTTGCACTTTGTGTGCGGTTGTGATTAGCGATTTTAATGTTCCATCTTCGTAAAAAACAAGTGAGTTCGAGTCTGCTGTTACACCAACAGCCTCTGGGTCAAACGCTAAAATCTTGCCTAGTGGTGTATCTATCATAGTAGGCTTTGCAGGTTCACAAGATTGCAATGCTCCACTTTCATATAGCGATAATCCGTGACGTACTGCAATTTTATTTATTTTGATTTCTTCGTTTGGATAAAGCGTGATGCTCTTAATATCGCCAGTTTTATAAAAACACAAGCATGAAATACACGCTGTAAATTCTGTAAAATCAAGGTCGAAAGTCAACGGAATATGCAGTTCTTTTTCCTCTTCTTCGCCCCAAAAACCAGAAAGCTTTCCGTCAAGTGGAAAAACTCGATGTAGTTCGCCTGTATTGTAAAAAGTTACTAGTTCTGCTAGCAATTCACCTATCGGCGTTATGAGTTCTTGTTGATTTTCTAACGATACCGACTTAATCATACCGTCTTTGTAAAATTTAACAGATGGTTTATATTTTCTGCGTGGTGTTTCTGTATAATAAGGAGTTAATTCACCTGCGTGAGTAATAACCACATTTTCTCCTTTTAAAATAACAGATTTTAATTCTCCAGAATCGTAAACATCATAACTACTTATAGCACCTAAAATTCCAAAAGTTGTTTGCAAAGTTTCCTTATCAATTACTTGAATATTTGTCATAATAAATCTCCTTTTCAGCCCATTTTCACTAAATTAAACGTTAAAACAATCTTGTTTGTTGATAATAAGCAATGTTTCTTTTGCGCTTTTCAGTTCTTTTATTTTCAAATCATCACGCTTTAAAATCCAAGGTGGCGTGTGTGCGCATTTAATTGCAAGTTCTAAAAATACTTCATTGTCTAAAAAAGGAACTAGCGCCATTTTCGAAGAAATATCAGGGTGCGATTTTGACAATAACATCAAGTCCATTGCAAAATATCCTGGAACTTCCGTTTCCACTGGCGAAGTTGGAACTTGCTGTTTGCCCTCTAAAATCGCCATAACTTTGAAAACTTCTTCATATACATCAGACAATATTTCTGGTGAAATACCATCAGTTTCAAAGATATAATAGCCCTCTTTCGAGAAAAACTGAAAGAAAACTCCCGTAAAACCTTTGCCGATGACTATTTTGCAGTCCTCTAGCTGTTCCATCAGCTCAAAAGCTAGTTTTTTAAGAGCGCTCATATCCGTAATCGTATCTATAAACAGGCTTTGATTTTTCGTGATTTCCCAGTTTTGTTCATATGTATAAATCATCAGTTTTTTTGCCTCATAAACAGTACAAACTTCGCCTTTTTCATCACAAAATACTGCTATTTTTTTTAATATTTCCATAAATATCCCTCTTTTCTTATTTTTGTATTATTTTTGTATCATTCTTCTAAATTCTTCCTCAAGCTCTTTTGCATCTTCTATGGATATTCCGAAATCAAAATTTGTATTTGCTAAGTTTATAAATTTCGAAAAATGACAGTTCCCACTGCGTTCTCCAACACCTAATAAAGTAGTGTCGGCATACGTAGCACCTAATTTCAACGCCTCTAAAGTATTTGGCACAGCCAATCCTAAGTCATTATGTCCGTGTATTTCCAAAGGAATTTTTGTTTGTTTGCAGAGATTTGCCATAAGTTCGCGATGTCCAAAAGGAGCCGTTCCACCAACCGTATCGGCAATTCGCACCATTTTCACTTTATCGCCAAAACTCTCAATTATGTTTAATATTTTAACCAAAAATGATAGTTCTGCTCGCGAGGCATCTTCAAATCCTACAGACAATTGCCCTTTTCCTTTTGAAACAACTTCTAAAATTTCTTGCAATTGCCTAATTACCCACATTTTATTTTTCCCCAATTTTTTATATATGTGCAAATACGAAACAGGTATACTGATATGTACGACTTGTGGATTGCATTCCAAAGCCTTAGATACATCGCCTGCGTGCATTCTCGCCCAAACGGAAATGTCAGCATTTTTTCTATGCTCGATTATTTTGCAAATACACTCTTGTTCCTCTACACTAAGTGCTACAACACCTGCCTCTATTTGAGATACGCCAATTTCATCTAGTCTTTGGGCAATTCTTTGTTTTTGAGCCCATGACAAATTCACAAAAGGACTTTGTTCTCCATCTCGCAATGTGGTATCTACAATATACTTTGCTTGTTTCATTCTCTCCCACACCTTTCATATTTCATCTAAACCGATAAAGCACAATTATTTTCCATCACTTCTAACGCTATTTCTCGCACTTGTTCATCTGTTAAAATCGACTCTATTTCTTGTGAAATATTTTTTATACGTGCTGTAATTTCTTCTAACAACTTATCTGGAACTTGTAAATTAAGTTCCAAAAGTTTACTTCTTACTCCTGATTTTCCAGAAAATTTTCCGTATACAAACTTTCTTTTCAGTCCTACCGATTCTGGAGAAAATAATTCATAGCATTTAGGATGTTTTAAAATTCCACCGATATGAATTCCTGTTTCCACTGCAAAAATCCCTTCGCCGATAACAGGTGCGCACATTTCTATTTTTTCATCTGTTATTGAAGATAATAATTTGCGAAGTTTGGGTAAGTTCGAATAATTCGTATTAGGGTGACGTCGAAACAGATGTCTGCAACCAATAAGCACCTCTTCAAAAGCAGCAAAACCACCTATTCCACCGACAGAAGTTACCACCGTATTTCCACAAAGATGATAAATCCATTCCATAGCAAGCGCCGTTGCACAATGTAAAGAATCTCCTGCGCAAAATTCCAGAGTATTTTTCTTTCGGTCAGAGAAACTGTTTTTCAGATATTTAAAGCTATCTGCTATATTTTCATGAAAAAGACCGTCTAAACCTGTTATTCGAAGTGGAATTCCCACGTATTGATTTAAAATACGACTATCGTGAACATCATTTATGTTAATTTCAGCCATAACTTCTTTATTTCCGATTTTATCACAAATAAAATTATCTATTTCAGGATAATTTTTCACGTCTTCTAAATTTGAAATTCGCAAAACAAACGTTGCTTTTGATTTAGAATTGTAAAAACTATGCCTAATTTTATCAAAATAGTGCTTTGAAATTTCTATTTTTGTAACATCACAATCTACTAGTAAATCTATAAACCGCAGAATGTCTTCGCAAGATATATCATAAGAATCTAAGCAAGATAATGTACGGTCTACTATATTTATCATAAGAAATCTCCCCTTTTTTCAATTTAGCCCCATTTTAAAAAAGCTTTATAACCCAAACTAAGAAGGTTAGTCACCGTAAAACAGTGACTTTACCCTCGTCGTCATCTTTTTTTAATTAAATTTTATTAAATCATATATTCTTTAACTGGTTCGCCATTTTCAAAATGCTCTTCGCAAATACGTTCAATTTTCTCTGGAGTAAGGCTACCGTACCAAATTCCTTCAGGGTAAACCACAGCTACAGGACCTTTATCGCAAATTCCAAAACAGCCTGTATTGGTCATCATTACATCGCCAGATAATTCACGATCGTCTATTTCTTGCATTAAAGTTTGCACTAAATCCACCGAGCCTTGTTGATGGCAAAACCCTTTTTGCGTACCATTTACACGGTTACTCGTACAGATAAAAATATGATATTTAGGTTGAATCATAAAAATTCCCTCTCTTTCAACTATTCAGCTACCGATTTTTTTGTTTTTTTGATTGCTTTTTCAATTAAATCATATGAAGATATAGAAATAATGCCACGAGCCTCTAATTTTTCTTTAGGTGACTGACCAATTTTTAGTGAGTAAACATATTCGCAATCACCGATAACAGATATTATTTTGTCAATTTTATTATCGTGGTCACCACAATTTTCAGCTCCAGAGCAATATTTATCTACATTTCGTTTTTCGATAAATTCCATATTTTCGCCGTCACTATAATATATGTAAAATTCTTTCGCTTGACCAAAATGCACATCTACCATAGTCCCACTTTTTGTAGCAACAGCAACTTTGTATTTGCGTTTTTCTTCGGTAGTTTTTTGTTTAGAAGGACAAGTTGTACACGAAGTTTGGTCTGTACATTCTTGCGAACATTTTGGCGTAGCTTTTAAAGTAAATTCGGTCGAAATATCATTCTCCAAAGTACCGATAGCATCTGCACGACATTGTTTACAATGACGCATTTGTTTTATGTTGCTCTCACAAGAACTTCGTAAACTTTCCAATTCATCGCTAGTTAATCTATCTAAATTTTCAAATGCCGAGCCAACTACTGGAATATGTGGCATAATATTTGTCATAAATGCGCCTAACTCTTTGGCTTTTTTTGATACAGCCATAAGTTCACCATCACTTACACCTTTAACAGCTACGCAGTTGATTTTCACCATAACACCTTGGCTAGTTAGCATTTTAATACCTGACAATTGGTTTGCAAGTAGTATTGATGCACCTTCAACGCCTGTATAACGAGTTCCTAAGTAGTCTATATGTTTATATATTTTCGCACCCACTTGTGGGTTTAGCGTATTCAAGGTAACCGTTACGTGAGTTACTCCTAAAGCAACTAGTTCCATAGCATAAAAAGGTAACATTAAGCCATTTGTAGATATACAAAACGTAACATCACGGTCTACCTCACGTATTTTTGTTAGCACTTCACGAGTTTCTTCGAAATTAGCTAGTGCATCACCAGGCCCTGCAATACCGATTACTTTAAGATTTGTAAGTTTCTCTTTTACCATCAAATATTGTTCAAAAGCTTGCTCAGGATTTAATACTTTTGTGGTAACGCCTGGGCGACTTTCGTTTGGACAATCAAATTTACGAACGCAATAATTACATTGAATATTACATTTCGGAGCAACAGCCAAATGCATACGAGCATTTTGACAACCTCCTTCACCGTGCGTATAACATGGGTGATTTTTTGTTCTAACTTCGATTTCCTCTTTTGTAAAAGGTAAAAATTGCATCGCTGAAGTTTCTTCGCTTTTTGCTTTTCCTAAGTATTTTTCTGCAATTTCTCCACGGTAGCTATGATGTAATTTGTCAATCATATAATTTGCTATTTGCTCTATTAAATAAAGCGAACCGTCAAAACCTAGCGTACGAACACGTTGCCCACCTAAGTGGTCATGAATAGGAAATGCACAGCGTACTAGTGGAATATTTTTATTTTCTGCAATTCTGCGTCCGTCCGAGCTACCTATTAAAACATTTACGCCATATTCATCGCAATAACGTTCGATATCGTCAAAATCTTTGTCATCTCGAACGATAAATTGCTCTACAAATTGCAAATCTGCTGATTTTTCAACCATAGGACTTAATTTTTCTTCAAAACCTTCACATACAGTACCCGTTGTAACGCAAACTGGCACAGCACCTGTTTCTGAGCAAAGTTTTACAACAGAAGATACAAAATCAGGCTCACCAAAAACAGCCACACGAGCCGACGCTAAATGTTTATGCGCATCAACCATTGCATCTAAGTAGCGACCACGTTCTTGTTTGATTTTATCAGTTAATTTTCCACCAGCTTTAACCAAAGTTTCAAGGAATAAATCCATATATTCAATACCACAAGGAAGTGGAATACGTTTTAATGGCACACCATAAGTTTCCTCTAAAAATCTACCTGCAGAATGATGCTCTTTTATGAAATCAGACATTTCAATAGTAAGTTTAGCTGATGACATAGTCGCAATTTGCTCACAAGTAGTGCCACCGTTTTTTAGTTTATTATACTCCGCTACAGAAACTCCATCTAAATTTTCTGACAAATCAGGTAGTAATACGAATTTTAGCCCCATCTCTGTTAAGATTTCTTTTAACCAACGAGTGTCAGCTGGAGAAATCATAGGTGTTATAACATTTATAAAATCTTCTTTTTCGCTTGATGGTTCTACTAATTGTTCGCTTACAGCTCGTAAGGCTTTGAAAAAACCTTCATATTGACTTGATTCATATCCCGCTGACGCCACATTTACGATTTTCACCTTTGAATCTGGGTGAGTTTCATAAAATTTTTCTAAAATACGTGGCACATCTTCCCCAATGGTTTCAGCCAAACAAGTGGTTGAAATACCTATAACTTCAGGATTATATAGAGTTATTAAATTATCCAAACCTTTTAGCAGATTTTTTTCTCCACCAAAAACCGTACCCTCTTCGGTAAGTGATGAAGATGCAATATCTACTGGTTCGTTATAGTGAGTAGCCATATGTCTACGAATATAAGTCGCGCACCCTTGTGAGCCATGTAAAATCGACATACAACCAGAAATTCCTGAAAAAGCAGACACCGTCCCCATCGGCATACACATTTTGCAGGGATTAATATTTAAATTTACAATATTTGCCCCCATATTACCCAACTCTCCTTTATAAATCGAATTAATTTTATTTTTACGCTGATGGTCTATTTTTATCTAAATATTGCCACACAGGGCTATTTATTGAGAAATTAATTTCGCGAATGAAGTTTTCTATGCCTTCAAAACCACCTAAAGCGTGTTTTCTTTCGTGGTTATGGTCGCAAAAACCAATTCCTAATTTATATGCAAGAGGGCGTTCTTTAACGCCTCCTACCAAGATATCAGCATTTTTTTCTAACATAAATTTTTCCAGTTCTGCTGGATTTGCGTCATCCAAAATGACAGTGTCTTTATCACAAATAGAGGCGATGATTTCATATTCATCTTTTTTACCTGTTTGTGTTCCAACTACAACGGTTTTTATACCAAGTTCGTTGAATTGACGAATAAGCGAAATAGCTTTAAAGCCACCACCTACGAAAATCGCTGCTTTTTTACCCTGCAGTCTAGGTTTATATTTTTCAATTATAGGAAGAACTCTCGCAGATTCCTCCTCGACAAAAGCTTTTGTAAGTTCTTTTACACGAGGAACTTTTAATGCGTCTGCTATTCTTAAAAGCGACGTTGTTGTGTCTTCTACTCCAAAAAAGCTTACTTTAATAAAAGGAATGTTAAATTCATCTTCCATTAAATTCGCAAGATATGTAGAAGAACCAGCACACTGTACTATATTAAGCGTGGCTGTTGGAGCTTTGATTAATGTGTCATAGGTTGCGTCACCTGTCATCGTTGATATTACAGGAACACCGATTTTTTTAAGATAATTTTTTATAATCCACATTTCACCAGCTAAATTATAATCACCTAAAATATTCACTCCAAAAGTTTTAGGTTCGTCACGATGTTTTTCCATAAGTTTATAAATCGCTGAGCAAGCTAATTTATATCCCGTTGATTTTGTGCCTGAAAAGCCTGAGCTTGCTACTGGAATTACTCGAATGCCATATTTTTCTGAAGCTTGTTTGCAAACAGCCTCTACGTCATCACCGATAACGCCGACAATACAAGTTGCATACACAAAAATTAATTGTGGTCTAGGTGTTGCTTTCTCCATTAATTCATCAATAGCTGAAGTTAATTTTTTCTCACCACCAAAAATTACATCTTTTTCTCTTAAATCCGTTGAAAATGATGTGCGAAATAGTTCACTTCCAGAAGTAAGACTACCTCTAATATCCCAAGTGTAAGATGCGCAACCGATAGGACCGTGTACAATATGATAAGCGTCTGTAATTGGATTTAATACTACTCTAGCCCCACAAAAAACACAAGCTCTTTGACTTACAGAACCCGATACGCTTTCTTTTTCACAACTAACGCCCCTACCATCTCCTGAACAGAAGTTGATTGATTCTGCACGTTCTTTTAATATTTCAGTGTTTGCTATGTTCTTCATAAAAAACCCTCCTTTTTATTAATTTCTTTGTATGAAACTTTATTTTGCGAGGTAGTTTATATTTTCAATGTCTACCTCGCATTAAAATAAAGATTTAAATTATATATTAAAAGTAGATTTACAACACTGCTTCAAAATCTTCGTCTGCAGCATCTCGGTCTAATCTATCTAGCAATGTACTTATAATTTTTTCTGCTAAATAAACGCCACCTGCATATCCACAAATTGATTGAATTGGTCCTGCATATCTATCTAAAACTGGGAAACCTGCTCTTACGAAAGGAATATCTTCTGCTTTTGCAATATATTTACCGTATGAGCTACCAAGTAATAAATCCACGCTGTCATTTTTAAGAAGTTGATGTAGGTAAAATAAGTCTGTGTCACATTTAACTACACATTCTTCATCTAAAGCATATGATGAGATTAATTCGTTTGTTTGTCTTTCAAAATCAGTTTTTGGTGTACCTGTAATTACATATTTAGGAATCATACCCATTTCAAGACAAAAACTTGTAAGTGCATATACAACGTCTGGGTCACCAAAAATCGCAACTTTCTTTTTATATGTATACGCTGATGAGTCCATAAGTAAATCTACGAGTCTACCACGTTCGCTTTCTAAGCTTTTTGGTACTTCTTTTATAGCGTCACGTCTTAATGTCATAACAAGTTTATCTGTAAATGAAACACCGACTGGCATTGGAAGTAAATCGCCTTTTACGCCGAATTTCTTTTCAAGTAATGTCATAGCCTCACCACTTGCGAATTGTCCTAGCGCTATTGAATTTGCCGATGAACCTAGTCCTTCAATTTCAGCTATAGTCGTTCCACCTTCGCCATAGTATTCATATTTACCTGTCATAGGAACGTCTAGAGTTCCATCGAAATCTGGGAACATTGTATAGTCAATGCCCATAGCAGAGGCAATTCTTTTAATTTCACGGCAATCACCAGGATTTACCCAACCAGGGAAAATAGCTGTTTTGCCATTAGTTTCGTCGGTTTTTTCAGTTAAGTAATTGATAAAGCCCATCATCATATTTGCAAAACCTTGAATGTGTGAACCTTCATAACTTGGTGTGCTTGCATGGATAACTTTTTTTCCTTCTGGAATTGTTAAATCCATAATATACGAACCCAAGTCATCGCCGATTGTTTCTGATAAACAAGTTGAGTGAACTGCGATGATGTCTGGATTATACATATCAAAAACGTTTTTTACCGATGTATTAATATTACTTCTGCCACCGAAAACCGATGCGCCTTCTGTAAAAGAGCTTGATGTTGCAATTGCAGCCTCTTTAAAATGTCTTGAAAGTACCGTTCTGTGATAAGAACAGCAACCTTGTGAACCGTGACTGTGAGGCATACATTTGTGAACACCTAATGCCAAATACATAGCACCTACTGGTTCGCAAGTTTTACAAGGATTGATTGTAATATTTTTTCTTTCCTTAATCTCCTTAGGAGTCATATTAAGCATTGTCTACCCCTCCTTTAATGCCCCAACGAGCATTGATTCGTTTTTCCACGGTGCTTTAACAAGCGCCCAAGTTGGTGTATATAGCGCCATTGTAATATCTCTTGCAAAAATAACTGCACCTTTAAATCCAGCATATGGACCTGAATAATCATAAGAGTGTAGCTGACGAGAAGATATTCCGTCTTTTTGTATAGCGTATTTATCTTTAATACCTGATAAAATTATATCTGGTTTCATTATTTTACCTAGCACTTCAACTTCAAGGAAGTTATAGTCATCGACAACAACGTGCCCTTCTTTCATATCTGGGAACATACCGTCATATTTTTCAAGTTCTACGCCTTCTTGAATTAATTTTGTTAATTCTTCTTCAGTATATCTTGCTTTATACATTTCTTCATCTTTTGAAACTGTAATTTCTTCGATGTTTTTTGTATCTGCGTCCATTTTTATAGATGGAATGATATCACGGCCTTCATAATCATCACGGTGAGCAAATTCATAACCTGCCATTACAGTTTCAACGCCTAAATCTTCTAGCAATAATTGATAGTGATGTGAACGTGAGCCACCAGTGAAAATACCAGCTGTTTTGCCTTTTAATTTTGATTTAAAATGCTCCATATCTTCAAATATATCGTTAAGTTCATCTGCGATAACTTCTTCAACACGAGCTGTAAGTTGTTCATCATCAAAGTATTTTGCAATCATACGTAAAGTTTTGCAAGTTGCTCCTACGCCGATAAAATTTACTTTTAACCAGTCGATACCGTATTTAGTTTTCATCATTTCTGCTATGTAGTTTATAGAACGATGACACATAACAAGGTTTAAATCTGCTAAATGAGAATTTTTGATAGCGCTGTAAGAACCGTCACCAGTGAATACTGATACAACTTCAATGCCACAACGTTTTAAAATACGTTCTTCTTCCCAGCCATCGCCACCGATATTGTATTCACCAAGAATATTTACGCTGAATTTTTTCTCTGGTGCTTTGTCGCCAATACCGATAACTTGTTTCATAAGACTGTTATTTGCTATATGGTGACCCGCTGATTGAGAAACGCCTTTGTAACCTTCGCAAGAATAACCAATAGCTTTAATGCCATATTTTTCTTCTGTACGTTTTGCAACAGCTTGCACATCATCGCCGATAAGACCGATAGGACAAGTTGAGCAAATCATTATGCATTTTGGATTGAAAATTTCCATAATTTCTGCGATACCAGCTTCAAGTTTCTTTTCACCACCGAAAACGATGTCAGTTGGTCGCATATCTGTACAAAAGCTATAAGGAACGTAGTTTTCTTCGCCTTCATCTGCTTTCGCTTTATTTCGTCTACCACCCCAAGTGTAAAATGCACAACCGATAGGACCGTGAGTTATTAAAACAACGTCTTTTAGAGGTCCAAGTACAACACCTTTACACCCTGCATAACAACAACCTCTCGCAGTCATTGTACCAGGAACAGCTCGTGTATTTGCTATAATAGTATCATCTGGATCAGAAAATTCAAGCTGAGTAATATGTTGTTTTCTATTTTTAAATACCTTTGCAGAATATTTTTCTAACAATGTATCTCTATGATTAGTATTCATTTTTGCATCCTTCCTTTCTTAAAATCAATTTTTTTCAATTAAAAACCATCAGCAGATTTTTCGCCATTTCTAATTTTATACGATTCTATAATTGGAAGAACAAAGATTTTACCGTCACCTTTATTTTGTGTTTGATTTACAGAGATAATAGTTTCTACTACTTTATCCACTTCGTCATCTTCTACGATTAAAGTGAAAAAGCGTTTTGCGATAAGTCTGCCAGCTTCTGTAATGCTTTCGCCGACAGCATCACGTGGTAATTCACCGTGTGCTAAAATTGTTTGTAAAAGTTGTGAATCTACAACTGCTTTGCCACGACCCAAAACCGGTCTGCAAGAAAATGCTGGAAATCCATTTTCTGCTAGTGCAACTTTTGTTTGATTGGTTTTGTTCGCTCTAATAATTGCCATAACTTCTTTCATTGTAATTTTCAATCCTTTCTTGTTGATTTTAGCTTTTATTAAAGCCCTTCTTTTCCTGAACTTATTGTGTAAGCTTGTTCAACAGGAGATATGAAAATACGACCGTCACCAAAAGAACCTTCGCCAACTTTAGCTGCTCTTGTGATAACTCTTACAATGTCATCTTTATCTTCATCGCGACAAATAATTAGGAACATTTCTTTTGGAATTTCATCATAATGAACTGTACCAACTGTAATACCCATTTGTTTACCACGACCATATATATCCATTTTTGTCATTGCGTGAAATCCTGCTGAGGCAAGATCTGCCATTACATCATTTGCCTTTTCAGGTCTTACGATAGCTCTTACTAATAACATTTATAACAACATCCTCTCTAAAAACAAATCAAATTTATAATTAATCCATAATACCGTATTCCATTAAAATTGCTTCAAGTTCATCAATTTCCATTGGACTTGGAATGACAAAAAGTTCATTTTCATCAATTTTTTTAGCAAGTGCTCTATATTCATCAGCTTGTGGTACTTCTGGACTGAAATCAATTACAGTACGTTTGTGTATTTCTGCTCTTTGTACGTCATTATCACGAGGTACAAAGTGAATCATTTGTGTGCCTAATCTTTTTGCAACAGCTTCAACTAAATCTGCTTCTTTGTCAACTTTTCTTGAGTTACAGATTAGACCACCTAAACGAACGCCACCTGTTTTTGCGTATTTTGAGATACCTTTTGCGATATTGTTTGCAGCATATAATGCCATCATTTCGCCTGAGCATACGATGTAAATTTCTTGTGCTTTACCTTCACGAATTGGCATCGCGAAACCACCACATACAACGTCGCCTAGTACGTCATAAAATACATAATCAAGGTCTGCTTCATAAGCACCAAGTTGTTCTAACAGATTTATTGATGTTATGATACCACGTCCAGCACAACCAACACCTGGTTCTGGTCCACCTGATTCAACGCCTTTAATTCCAGCATAACCGATTTTCATGATTTCTTCTAAATCGATGTCGTCTCCTTCTTCACGAAGTGTGTCAAGTACAGTTTTTTGTGCTAAGCCACCAAGAACTAATCTTGTTGAATCGGCTTTTGGGTCACAACCAACTATCATAATTTTCTTGCCCATTTCTGCAAGACCTGCGGTTAGGTTTTGTGTAGTAGTAGATTTACCTATTCCGCCTTTACCATAAATTGCAACTTGTCTCATTGTTCTTCCTCCTCATAAAATGAAAAAAAGAGATGCTTATCTAAAAGATAAACACCTCATTGTGTCGCTGTAAATATAAAATTTACAAATATTCGATTTAATCGTTATTGCCGGCTGACTTATACGATACAGTTATTATAACAATGATTTTTGCATATCACAATACATCAAATTGTTAAAATATAACAATTTCAATAACTTGTTTTTGTACACTTTGTTCAACTTCTTCACTTATATTTGTTTTTGCATAAAACATAAACTTTAGTTTTTTCTTGCGTTAACCACAAGTTTAAAACATACGTTTGAAAAATTTTTACATTCAAATTTAAGTCGAAAAATCGTATAAAATCTGTTTAACGATGTTCTTATTGTATCTTTATTTAAAATAATTTTCAATACACAGATTTGTGAAATTTCACAAATACAGTTTGAATTTTTTTGGTAAAATCACCAAAATCAAGCTTTTGGTGTTGACAAAAAAATAATGTGTGTTAGAATGATACACAAGAAATTTGCAATATATTTTCTGTTCACAATGGAGTGAGTCTTAAAAAGGCACACTCTTGTTTTTTTATGTTTTTTACGCAAATAATGTAAAAAGCAAACATTTCATTCACTATTATAATAATTAATGAAAAAGGAGAAAAATTATGATTTCAAGAAAATTAATAGCCTCTTTTATGGCAGTAATAATGGCACTTACAATGACTGCTTGTAGCACTCAAGAACAAGAAGTTGTCGCTAAAAGCATTACGTCTAGTGATGTTGCAACCAACGAAGATGAAACTGGTATTTCTTCAATAACCGACCTTGCAACAGACAAAGTTTCGCTTGTTGCACTTGGAAATGACGACGTTCCAGTTGGCAGATATGCAAAAGAGTTACTAGAAAATATGGATTTATGGGGCGATGTTGAAAGCAAAGTTTCATATGCATCTAACGTTAAAGAAGTTTTAACACAAGTAGAAATGAGCGTTGTTGATTGTGGCATTGTGTACTCTACGGACGCATTAACTAGTGACGATGTTCAAGTTATCGAGGTGCTAGACAGCAGTTATTTAGAAACTCCTGTTGTATACCCTGCCACAAAATTATTTGAGTCACAAAATCAAACTCAAGCAGATTGTTTCCTTGCTTATTTAACTTCAGAATTTGCACAAGATACATTTTTTGAAAATGGATTTACGGTTACAGCAGACACTATCGAACCACAATATACCGAGCTTGAACCTTGTACTTTAACGGTTTTCGCAGCAGCAAGTCTTACAGAGTCGCTTACAATTTTAACCGAAACTTTCGAAGACGAATATGAAAACGTTGACTTTATTATAAGCTTCGATTCAAGTGGTACACTAGCTACGCAAATCGAATATGGCGCTGAAGTTGACATTTTCATCTCGGCATCTACTAGCGAAGTTGACAGATTAATCGATGAGAATTACATCGACGAGGCTGATTCTTTCTATTTACTAGAAAACGAGCTCGTGCTAATTACAGCAAAATAGCAGTAAGGAGATGCACCACCTATGGATTTTTTCCCACTATACAATTCCATTCGAATATCACTAATATCGTCGGTTATAACGCTTATTTTAGGCATAACTTTAGCGTGGTTCATCACAAAATCTCCGTCTATTTTCAAAGGATTTTTAGATGCTCTTTTAACCGTGCCTATGGTTTTGCCTCCCACTGTAATTGGATTTTTAATTTTAGTGGTAATCTCGCCGAAAAGCTATTTTGGTGGACTTATATCAACATTTTTAGGAAAAAATCTTACTATGACTTGGCAAGCCTCTATCATAGCCGTTGTGGTAATAACTTTCCCTATAATGTATCGCACAGTTCGAAGTTCATTTGAAAGTTTGGATAAAAATTTGGTTTATGCTGGACAAACTTTAGGTCTTCGCAATTCTACAGTTTTCTTAAAAATCATCTTGCCGAACTGCAAAACTGGTATAGTTGCAGGTTTTGTGCTTTCATTTGCTCGAGGTTTGGGCGAATATGGTGCAACTTCTATGGTTTCAGGCTTTATACCAAAAAATACTGCCACGATTTCTACTACTGTTGCTTATTATTGGCAAACCAGTCAAGACGAAAAGGCTATTTTTTGGGTTTTGCTCAATTTGGGAATATCTTTTGTCGTGATGTGCGTTGTAAATTTACTCGAACGCAAGAAATATTAAAGTCGCAAAGGAGTGAGAACTTATGTCGATTTATTGCAATATAAAAAAGAAATTGGGTGATTTTCAGCTAGATGCAAAGTTTGAAGGTGGAAACGAAGTTCTCTCTCTTTTAGGTGCATCAGGTTCTGGGAAGTCTATGATTTTACGTTGTATTGCTGGTATAGAAACGCCTGATTTTGGTGAAATTATCGTCGATGACAAAGTGCTTTTCAACAGCGAAAAACGGATAAATCTGCCACCTAGATTACGCAAAACTGGACTTTTGTTTCAAGATTACGCACTTTTTCCAAATATGACGGTGTCGGAAAACATTTTGCTAGCACTTGATAAAAAAGAACAAAAAAACATCTCACTTTTGAGCGAGATATTAGAAAAATATGAACTCATCAATCAAAAAAATCACTATCCATCGCAATTATCTGGAGGACAAAAGCAACGCTGTGCAATCGCAAGAATGATTTTAACGAAACCAAATATAATTTTATTAGATGAGCCATTTTCAGCACTTGATACTTTTTTAAAGGATAAACTTGAAAAAGAACTGTTTACCACCTTGAAAAATTATAAAAAAACCGTTTTATTTGTGTCACACAATAGAGATGAGGTTTATCGTCAAAGTCAAAAAATTTCTGTTGTGTCAAACGGTGTAGCTCGTGAAATGCGTAAAAAAGAAGATGTTTTTCATGACCCGCAAACTTACGAAAGTGCGATTTTAACAGGCTGTAAAAATATATTTTCGGCGAGTTTTGTTAACAACACCGTGAAAGTTCCTGCTTTAAATACTGAGTTTTCAACGAATGCTTGCAAATTTGATAAAGATTTCAACTTTATCGGTATGCGAGCAAAAGATATTTTCCACTTAGAAAATAGCTCCGAAATAAACGATAATTTGATTGCTTTTTCGTATAAAATAAACGAAATTGTCGAGGAATTTTTTTACGATAATTTAGTTATAACGCCTCTTGGAGCCACGCAAACTATATCAGCAATTTTACCAAAAGACGTTGCAAAAAAGGCAAAATCCGAACAAGGTTTCTTAGCAATAGAAAAAAGCAAATTAATGTTTTTGAAATAAATTTAACTTTATATAGTTTACAGGCAGTGTTTCAATCTTTATGAAATCCTGCCTGTATCCTTTTTTGTGGGATTTTTACCTACAAAACCCTAAAACTGCTAAACCTCAGCAAGTCTTTGCAAAAGTGCAAGTGTAGGGTCGCAATTCCCTTCTTCTAGCTTGCAAATATCTACTTGACTTAACCAGTTTTTAGAGCAAGTTCTTTTTGTTTTTGGAAATTCTTATCTTTTATTTGTTAATTATAAGAGATTTAACATATATCGTCAACTTATTTTTAATGCTCATAACCTTTATCTTGAAGTTTTAAAAAAATATCTTTTTTCGCTTGTTTTGAAAGTTCTCGCAGTTTGTTGTTTTGAGTATCAAAATTTGCGTTAATATCCGATGAATTGCTTTTAAATGCATCGGATATTGTCGAAAACATTCGAAAAATCAAAAATTCCTTCTGTTTTTGCAGATAATCTTGCGTTTTCCCTTCACTTTCAAGCCTATTTATAGTTTTCACCATACCCAAAATTCCATTTGCAATAATTTTATCAGCTTGAGCCTCGTATTCTGATTTTTTCTCAGGTGATACTTCTCCATACAAACTAGCCATTTTGATTTTACTCTCCACATAATCTGTTTTAAGATTTTGCAATTCTGGTTTATTTTCTAAAATATACAGCACAAGTTCATCTGTTTTTTCCTTAATCTCTGGACTTAACAATTTATAAACTATACGTCCGTGATCAGATAAGTTTGCTTTTATATCAAAAACTTTGTTTGTCACATTTGCTAGAAAATCATTTGATAAAAACGAGCTTACTTGCTTTGAATTTAGATTATTTTTAAGTTTTTTATACTGTTTTGGTTTAGTTATTTCTTGCTCAAAATCATCAACTAAATCATCAGTAACATCACGAATTGACTTTACAGCACTATCTTTCTTTTTAGCAAATTCAAGAATTTTATTTCGAAAAGTATCCTTAATTATTTGCTTGCGAATATCGTTTACAACGCTCGGTTTAACGTATGGATTTTTAATATTTTCCGATGTATCCCAAAAAGCTATATGAATATGAGGGTGAGATTTTTCGCCATGAACAGCACACGCAAAAGCTAGATTTTCACGCTTGATTTTATTATTTTGTGCAATCGTAAAAATATGATTTTCGATAAAATTCTGCCAACTTTTTTGACCGTCAAGCATAAGCTCGCTCGCTATTTCATCTGTTACCGATACCACCGAGCGATATAATGTAATCCCATTTTTAGTGTTGTTATAGACTAATTTTGCAACATCTTTGTAGTCTTCAAAACTTTCTATTTGCTCGCTATCTATTCTGCCAAACAAACCGTGTCGCATATCATCATTTTTCACAACTCTCGGTCTAGTAGCGATGTATTTTATGTGTGCATAATTTGCTCCAGCTGTACGCTTAAAGTTAGAGTTTTGGTGTCTTTGCTTGTAGATTATACTTGATATTTAAAACCATCTCCTATTCTTCTGCAAGATTTTTCGCAATATCTCTTAAATTTTCAACATCGTACAAAAAATCATTAACCATAAAATCTTTTTTCTGCATATAATCTACACCTAAAGAAATTGATTCGCTCAGCAACTGGTCAAAATCATCAAAGGATTTTTCGTCCCACAAATACATAAATATTTTCATCATTAAGAAAAACTCGGCACTCGATAATTTCCCAGTTTTCATTATCATTTTAGCAAGTCTATTTGTCTGAGCTTCCATAATTTTTTGTATGTCATCAACATGATAAATCGCCGTGAGTTCCTGACGTATAATTCTTGAAATAAAATCAATATCTTTTTTATGTCCGTCAACATTTAGTCCTTTTTCAATAAATTCACGCACTTGCTCTGACAAATTGAGATTATTTGAAATCGCAAGTTTGTTTAACATATCATACATTTCTGGCTGAATTTTTAAGCTAATGGCTATGCTTTTTTCTTTTTTTGCTATAAAATCACCTCTTTTCGTCGGTATGGCAATCTGTCATACCAAAATTCGTGCGTAATACGTTGAAACCTTTGGTTTTAAGCTGTTTTTCGAGGTGTATGTAATACCTCTATTCCTGCCTTAACTCAAAATCTAAGATTTTGCGTAAAGTTTTTCGGTCGCTTCGCTCTCATTTAATAGCGAAAAACAAAACTTACACGTAAAAATCTTCATCGTTCTAAACCCTCTGTTTCTTCGTTTTCCTTTATAATTTTACGAAATTGCTGTAAATCTGCATTAAAATCCTTATTTTTAGGCACTTGTATCTTTACTTTATATCCTAAATCACTATATTTTTCCGACATTTCCTTAGCTTTTAACTGTCCGTGATTACAAGGTGTACCATTTGGCAACTTACCATCAATATCGTTGTCATAACAAAATGCTATTTCATCAATTTCTGGGTGCAAGTTCAAATATCTTTCAAGAGCTTTGTCAGATAAACCACCCTCCGATACTCTATGACCTTCTTTCCAATTAGCATGATGCAAAAAAGTTAATGTAGCGTGGCTCATAGCATCTATCGGTGCTTCAAATACATACACTCGATTACTTGTGCCTTCCATAACAAAGCCATACGTTTTATCCGAACCTGCAACATCTTGCCTAAAACTACTTTTATTACTCATAGACCTTAAAGCACAATACTTAGGCTTTTTATTTTCATCAAACCCAACAAATGCACAATTACTATAAGTTTTACCACTAATCTCAGTCTTTGCTTGGTAAACCTTTTTTTCTTTAATCATTTGATAGACAACGTCTTTTTCAATGCCTCTAGTGTAGATTAAATAGGCTATAACTCTGTTGTAGTTTTCGTCTTTAGATGGCAATGTTAGTTCTTTTTTAGGAACTTTTTCGATTGGCATAATATAATGTTTGGTTTGTTCATATGCTTTTGTACCTAAAATCATTTCTACAGCAGATACAAAATCCAAGCCATAGTAATCTTTTACAAAGTCAACAATATTTCCTTTTTTCTGTGTCGAAAAGCAATAATATCCTCTGCCATGGTTGAAAAAATAAAGACCGCCACTGTGTTTCACATGAACAGAGTAGCGATCACCTTTTTCTATATCAAAACCATTACTTACAGCAAAATCAATCATATTTGTACTAAAAACTTGTTTCATCTGTGCTTCGGTAAAAGGTAATATTTTTGCTTCCTTTCTCACAGTTATCCCTCCTTTTTATCGTTCTAACTCATTATTTTGACTGTCGAAATCACACGGATATTGCTCGAAAGTATTTAAAATTTCTAAAATATTTTCGTGAGTTGTATCAATATCTACATGATGGTCTATTTCGATGCCAAGAGTGTACATATACTCATAGCTACCATAAGTATTTCTTATAAAGCTTTTTATTTTTTTGGGTATTTCATAACTTAATTGTGGAATACAGCCATATTTTACTAAAAAAATCGTGTTGCAATGCTCTCCACTTGAAAGTAAGTCTATTTCCAAAAGCGCAATGCAAATATTTCCTGTTATATCTGAACGAATAATACTCGGCAACAATACGTATTCGTTTTCATCAAACCCATCAAAATATGCCGTGCCATAATGTTGCACTGCTGCTTGACTTAAAGAATTTAACACTGATTTCGCATAAGCTTTTTCTTTTGTATCATAACTTTGTTGCAGTAAATCATAGTCTATTTTTTGTAGAATATTCTTTTCAATAAATTCTACATATCTATCAGTGTTGTCTTCAGATAAATCTCTATTCATAATTCAACCTACCTTTCCATCTCATCATCATAAATATCTATTTCAAGTGCTTTTAATAGTTCTTCAACTGACTTAAAAGGTCTTACTTCATACTTGTCAAGTACACTTTCTCGAGTTTCAAATATTTCTGGTGTTTGAAATCTATCGGTAAATTTCTTAATGTTACTCTCGCTCAACGACTTGTCGTCACCATTATCATCTGTTTGACAAATGAAAAATGTCCCACAAATAATATCACCACAATCTATTTGTCTATTAAGCTCTAATCCATCAATTTTGCCTTCTTCGTTGCAATACAAATGGCACTGCTCATCAAGTTTTACATACTCAATATATCCACCAACAACCTTTTGCATAGCCTTATAATCATTTTGAATTTCTTTTGTATAAGGCTCTTTCATTGGCTCTACAACAAGCACTTTTATCGTATTTTCTTTTTCTTTTATTATGTGAAAACTATCTTCATTTGAAATTAAAGCCAAACTACTGTTTATACCGTCATAAGTGCAATGTAATTGTCCTGCATCATCTATAAAGTCTACTGTAGCTGTTGTTCCAGAGGGAATTGGTGAATATGGATCTTCCATGTTGTCTACCATAATTCTACTTCCCTTTGGATATGATTTGGATATGTCAACCCAAAATAGTACAATTCATAGCTTTTCAATAATTAAATTTCTTTTTTCAAATTCTGATGGTGCAAGATAGCCCAAAGTACCATGAATACGAATATTATTATACCAATTGACGAAGTCAAACCATAAGATTTCAAGTTGGTGTAAGCTTTGAAATTCCCGATTAGCAAACTCCCGTTTAACGATATTATACATCGATTCTGCCACGGAATTATCCACAGGAGTGCCTTTGTGAGATAAACTTCTAGCGATGTTAAAAGCGTTCAAAATACTTTCAACAATCTCGTTTTTAAATTCAGAGCCTCTATCAGTATGAAAAAGTTTGATACGTCTAAGGTCTGATTGGACTGAAAAAAATGCAGTTTGTACAAGCTTTGCATCTTTGTTTTTACCAACAGCAGAACCAATGATTTTACGATTACTAAGGTCCAGTAAAAGACAAATATAATTCCATTTTCCGTCGACTTTCACATAAGTTAAATCACTTACCACTACTTCAAGAGCTGTTTTTTCTGAAAATTCACGGTTTAATACATTAGGAATATCATCATTATTAACTGTTGCTTTTTTCTTACTTTTAGATGTTGTAGATA
>JAWXUP010000168.1:0-2163 GCA_044426345.1 Clostridia bacterium
CCTATTAATTTTGTATCGTGCGTATAAATTTCAGCAGTTGATTCTGCCATGTTATAAGTAATGATTGTTTCTTTTTCGATGTTAGTCAGTTTCATAAGTGATCACTTCCTTTGGTTTATTCGGCTTGGGTTTAGTTATTTTTTGCTCCCTTTGAAGCTTATCCTCCAAATACTCACGAGTAGGCTGTGGAACGTGTTTTTCGTACAATTTTTGCAATGTATCAGCCAGTTCTTCTTGCAAATTCACGTCTTTTTTGCCGATATAAAAGTTTAAAGCATCAAGTTTTTCGCTTTCAAAACTTATGGTAATGTTCGTTTTTTTCATAAAATATTCTCCTTAAAAATCAAACCCAATCACAAAAGCCTGTGGTTCAAGCTCTTGCTCGTCACCACTAAACTTTGGCACTTCGTCAAAAGTTCGTTTGCAAATTACGATTTGCTCATCTGTAAGCGACTTGAAATCATCACCATTATCGCCACAAATAAAAAAATCACCACAGATAATATCATACTCACCAAGCCAACGATTAGGTTCAGAACCGTTGATTTTCCCTTCGTCATTTACTATTGCAAGGCAACCAAAGCCAAGCTCAACTGGTTGAATAAGACCACCAACTTCACGTTGTAGCGACTTTAAATTATTGTCGATTTCTTTCGTATAAGGTTCTTTACCGACTTCGATTTTTAGGATTTTTATAGTATTTTCTTTCATCTAATTTTCCTCCGTATCATAATTTATATTTGGAATTTCGAGCCAGTGCGTAAAACCTCGCTCGGAAAGTTTGGTTTTAACAACACCGATTTTCGTGTTCATCGCCTCAATAACGTATCCATTTCCGATGTACACACCGATGTGACCATCGCACCAAACGGCAAGTCCAATCGTGTCAGGCATAGTTGTAATCGTGCCTTTGACAGTCGCAAGTTCGTACATTTGATTGGCGCTAACGTCTGGCATTTCGTTTGTTGCGTAGCCGATTTCAAGGGTCGAAGTGTCGAGCCACGCATAACCTTTTATCAAGCCAACACAGTCGGTTGTGCGTGAATAAAGCCAGTTTTCTTCGATGTATTGCTGATAATCTCCAACGCCATCTGGGTATTGCGAAACCTTTGAGGCGAGTAGTGAAGGAGTGAGTGTTTGTCCAAAAGTTCCCCAAACATAGCCCCATTGATTGTTCCAAGCTTGCGTGACGTATGCAACTAAATCGTCGCTGTTTTTGGTGGTAACATCGCTAAAACTACTGATATTTATAGCAGTGCTACTGCCAAGTCCGTACAAAATATCGCCAGAAAAAGTCGCACCAGAACTGCTGATTTGCTGATACAAGTCGGCGATAATTTCCGTGTCAACGATACCAAGTTTTGTATAAACTTCGTCAATATCAAGTGGAATTGCGACGGTGTAACTGCTCTCGTGGTAGACTCCGTCATCGTCGGTGTAGCTGTCGTCAACTTCTTCGTAACGCACGAAAGTATCGACAAAATCAGTCGCATCACTGCCACTTGGAATTTGCTCGGCATCAAAATATAGGGTGTAAAAAATGGACTTAACTTCGGTAGAGTCAAGTCCGTTGTCGCTCTCTATCATTTTGTTTATCGTCGCAATTTTAAGGTCAATTTCTGCAAAACTGTCTTGCATTTGCTCGATGTGGTCGGTGTAATCGTCTGGTGCTGATGAGGTTAGCGTGCCTCCGTAGAAACATAAATCAACTACCGATTCGTTGTGTTCCGATGCACCACTTGCAAGTCCACAAACTAAAGCTATGACTACGATAAATGGCGAAAATATTCCAACTAAAACCCAACCAACACCTTTTCGAGCCTTGTCATTTGCAAGAACTGAAGTCGCAACTTTTGCAACCATAGCTACTGAAACAGCCACTACCTACCACCAGCCTTGCCGAATAAATCTTCCTTGTATTTCGGTGCTTGAACCATCAAGTTGTAACGCTCGTTGCCACACTTGAACAGGCAAACACCTCGTTGTGGAAACTTAATCAAATCATATTCGCTGTTTTCGAGTTGCAGTGTATCAATGTAAAATTTAGGGTCAATTGCACCTGCGTTAAACAAAAATTGGTGTGTTGGGATTGAAAACAGTGGTTTTGTAAGCTCTGCAATGCCAGAAATCGCAAAATCTTCAAGGTTTTGGCTTGCGAGTATT
>JAWXUP010000063.1:0-14300 GCA_044426345.1 Clostridia bacterium
TCCACTACCACCACCTCCATAATAAACCTCATATCTGTGTGAATAGTCATCAATTATATCAAAAACCCAGTCGTTTAAGACCGACTTATTAATTTGAGTTTTGTCAATTTTTTTCATCGTTGATAAACCATTTTAGAGCAGTTTCTTTAGGTTTTTTCTCAATTCTATCTAATATTTCAGTGCAAGCTTTGATAGCAATTTTTTCATCTTCGTGATTACTTAGTGCAATCAGCTTGTCTAAAGCATTTTGATATACATCTGAATTTATAATAAACACACTCCTTTTAGTTTTATTTGTTTTTGTTATACGGAAAGTTGTAGCTACAAACTTTTTCTACACGTTGTGTTTAGTCCGTGCTTAATATAATACTTGCAAAGTTTAAAACTGTCAAGACTTTTTTTGAAAATTTTTAAAATAAAATTATATTGAAGTTTTTTTGAATTTGGTGTAAAATGATAATATGGAAATTATGCGCTTAAATTATACATAGTAAGAGGTAAAAAAATGTCAGTACATCAAGGACACAGAAATCGAGTTAAAGAAAAGTTTTTAGAAAACGGTTTTAGAGGTATGCATCCGCATGAAAAATTAGAGTTTTTACTATTTTTTTCAATACCAAGAGGAGATACGAATCCAATTGCGCATAATTTATTGGAAAGATTTGGAAATATAGCTGGAGTGTTTGATGCGACTATTGAAGAATTGTCAAAAGTTAAAGGAGTTGGAATAAATACAGCGATTTTAATTAAAGCTATTCCACAATTTGCCAGGGAATATGCGGAATCAACTAGAACATTGAATATAATTTCTAGCACAACAGAAGCTGGAAAACATATGCTTCCGAAATTTATTGGTTGCACAAGAGAAACGCTGTACATAACATTACTTGATAATAAATCAAACGTCATCAAAGATGTTTTCATATCGGAAGGAACGGTTAATCAAGTTAGTGTAAACGTTAGAAAAATCATCGAACTTAGCATAAAATATGAGGCATCACGGGTGATTTTGGGACATAATCACCCAAATGGATTAGCGCTACCATCTCTTGCTGACGAATACACAACAAATAAAGTTCGTGATGCGTTGGCACTTATTGGAGTAGATCTGTTTGACCATATCGTTGTTGCCGATGATGATTACGTTTCGATGTATGATAGCGGATATTTTAGCAAAGCGAAGAGGGGAAGATGAGAATTCAATATAAATAGATTACTTTTTACACTAAGTGTTGCTACGTCTCTTGCTCTGATTTTTGCATACACACTTATCTTGAGTAGGTAATAAATATAAAAAAACACCAAATTCAAAGCTTTTTGCAAGAATTTGGTGTTTTTTATTAATTTTTTATAGATTCACTTCGTCAAAACCATTTTTAGTTAGGAACATTTGTTTTTTAAATCCGTAATCTTTTAAAATTTTAACTGACTCATTGTAAAAACAGTCGATAGAATCGGCGTGATGAGCGTCTGAAGTGATGATAATTTTCGCATTGTTTTCTTTTAACAGGTGCAATAAATAAGGCGCAGGATAGAAACGATTAGTATAACCACGAGAGATGGCACCAGTGTTAATTTCAAAGATAATACCATTTTTGATACATTTCTCTAGTGCAGAGTTAGCAATATCGAGATATTTGTTAGATTTTTCATCAAAAAGGTCATTCAAAATGTTATATTTTGTTACTAAATCAAAATGACCGAGAATATCTCCATATTTCGATGCCTCCACAACAAGGCGATAATATTCTGTAATATACGCATAAAAATCGCCATCATATCTACGTGTCACATCGTCAATTATATTCGCTTTTTGAAAATCCACCTCCAAAACTTCATCATCTTTTATGATGGCATGGACAGAAGATATCGTGTAATCATATGGTGATAAGTCAATAGGATAAAGCTGTTCGGTCTCCAAACCGAGAAAAATTTCGCATTTTTTTTCATATTTTTGCTTTAATTCGTTGATTTCAGCTATATATTGAGGCAAATTCTCATAAGTCATACAATATCCGTTTTTTATTGGAATAGGCGAGTGTCCAGAAAAACCGACTGACTTTAAACCTTTTGAGATAGCAGACTCAATCATTTCTGTAGCAGAAAATTTGCCGTCGCAATAGGTAGTATGTGTATGTAAATTTTGTAGCATTATTGCATTTTTTCCTGTTTAATTTTAGTATCGATAACGTGACGAGAGCCTAATTCATCACGAATTTCATTGACTGAAATACCCATTTCGGCCATTAAAACCAATAAATGATAGCTTAAATCTGCAATTTCGTAAATAGTTTCTTTTCTATCATCGTTCATAGCACCGATAACAACTTCGGTACATTCTTCACCAACTTTTTTAAGGATTTTTTCCTTTCCTTTTTCAAATAAATATGTGGTATAAGATTTTTCAGGCATAGTTAATTTACGTTCTGCTATTAAATTAGCTAAACCATCAATTGAAAAAGACTGTCTATCGCTTGAAACATCATTAAAAAAGCAAGAATTAGCACCAGTGTGACAAGCAGGACCATCAGCTACAACTTTAACTAACAGTGTGTCATTATCACAATCTAAACTCATACTCATAACTTTTTGGCGATTGCCACTAGTTGCACCTTTTCTCCAAAGCTCTTGCCTTGAGCGTGAATAAAAACACGTGTAACCTTCTTTTTGTGTAATTTCAAAGCTTTCAGAGTTCATATAAGCAAGCATTAAAACTTCGCCTGTATAAAAATCCTGAACGATAGCAGGCATCAAACCCTGCTCATTCCATTTAATTTGCATCTAAAATCCTCATTTCTATGTCATTTTTGCGTAAATATTGTTTCAAATCACCGATATTTACGGTTTTGTAGTGAAAAATTGAAGCGGCAAGTCCAGCATCAACTTTTGGAATTGTCGAAAATAATTCCTTAAAATCTTGCATATTGCCAGCGCCACCACTCGCAATTACAGGTATACTTACAGTATCGCATATTTTTTGCAAAAGTTCAAGGTCAAATCCATTTTTTACGCCATCGGTATCGATACTATTTACAACAATTTCACCAGCACCTAGGTCTTCGCCACGTTTTATCCATTCAATTGCGTCAATATCAGTAAGTTCACGACCACCTAAACGACATACACGAAACTTGCCATCAACACGTTTTATATCTGCAGAAAGCACTACACATTGGCTACCGTATTTTTTTGCAGCCTCATACATTAAACTAGGATTTTTGATTGCACCAGAATTAACTGACACTTTGTCAGCGCCACATTTTAAAACTCTGTCAAAATCTGAAATTTCATTAATGCCACCACCAACAGTTAGTGGAATAAAGATTTCACTAGCAACTTTTGTTAAAATATCGGTAAACAGGCCTCTTTTTTCAAAACTTGCAGTAATATCGTAAAAGACAAGCTCATCTGCGCCACTTTCGTTATAAAATTTAGCGAGCGTAATAGGATTTTCGACGTCACGAACACCTTCGAAGTTCACGCCTTTAACAACGCGTCCATCTCTAATGTCTAAACAGGGGATAATTCTTTTTGTAATCATATTTTCAAAGCCTCCGCAAGTGAAATTTTACCTTCATAAATCGCCTTGCCAACGATAGCACCGTGACAGCCGATTTCATTTAATTTTTTTATTTCTTCAAGAGAGCTAACACCGCCTGATGCAATGATTTTCAAGCCATTTATGCGACATAATTTTTCGTAAGCCGGTAAATTACAGCCTGAAAGCATACCGTCTTTTGAAATATCAGTGTAAATTATAGTTGAAACACCGATATCAGACATTTGTTTACAAAAATCAAAAGAATTTATGCCAGAGTTTTCAAGCCAGCCGTGAGTTGCTACCATTTCATCTTTAGCGTCAACACCAACTGCGATAGCATCACCGTATTTTTTTACCATTTCAGCTACAAAATCAGGTTTTTTGGTAGCAATAGTCCCTAAAATAACACGATTTATGCCTAAATTGAGGTAATCATAAATACGTTTTTCATCACGAATACCACCACCGATTTCTAAAAATAGACCTTTTACGCTTAAAATTTCAGAGATGGCTTGTTGATTAAGTGGAGTTCCTTCTTTAGCGCCATCTAAATCTACAATGTGTAAATTACGTGCACCAGTATGTAAAAATTCAATTGCCATATCGGCAATATTTTCACTATATATTTTAACTTTATCGTAGTCGCCTTGAGAAAGACGAACGATTTTGTTATCTTTTAAGTCAATTGCTGGAAAAATTTCCATTTTGTTCTCCTTTTTAGATTAGAAGTTATTATTTGTTAGGATTTTTAGGGAACCAACCCTTTTTTACACGTTCTTCTTGCTCGAAAAGCTCTTTAACACTCCAAAAACAAGTAAAACCAACAGTTCCTAAAATAGCACTAATTTCTATTTTGTTGATTAATAACGAACATAATACAAATGCAATTCCGAGAATTATAAAGATAGGAAAAGCTTTTTTTCCTATATAATATTCAGTTTTTATAACTATAGGATGAAAAATTCCAATAATCAAAAAAGTCGCTATTCCTATAATAAGACCTGTAAAATGCATAAAACACCCCTTAAACTACACTTTGTTAATTATATTCGTAAAAAGCTTTAAGCATTCTAAGTCCAACCTCACCAGATTTTTCAGGATGAAATTGACAGCCAAAAATATTTTCATTTTGCACAGTTGCAGTTAAATCTATATCATAATTAGCAGTTGCAGCAACAAACTTTTCAGGTGTTTTAGCGTAGAAAGAATGTACAAAATACACATAATCATTACTTTTTGTGTACTTTAAAATAGGGCAATCGCTTTTAATATCAAGTTTATTCCAGCCCATATGTGGAACTTTGAGGTCAGAAGAAATTTTATCTTTCATACCAACAACATCGCCAGGGATTAAGCCTAAACCATCGTATTCTCCAAATTCATAACCTTTTTCAAATAGCAGTTGCATACCTAAACATATGCCCATAAGAGGTTTTTTCTTAGAATTTTCTATAACAATTTGGTCTAACCCAGTATTTCGTAAAATTTCAGATGCATCGCCAAAAGCACCAACGCCAGGTAGAATAATATGACTTGCATCAGCGATTTTTTGATGATCATTAGTGATAATTGTTGGAATTTCCAATTTTTTTAGTGATGCTGACAACGAAAAAAGGTTACCAACACCGTAATCTATAATTGCTATCATTAAATAAGTCCTTTCGTTGATGGAATTTCATTAGCAAATTTTTCGTCAATTTGCACAGCTTGGCGTAAAGAACGTGCTAAAGCCTTGAAAATTCCTTCTATAATATGGTGCGTATTTTCTCCACGAATTTGATTTATATGTAGAGTAATCCCAGATTCGCGAGCGAAAGCCATCATAAATTCTTTACAAAGCTCAGTGTCAAAATCACCAACTTTTGGTGCATTTAATTGAATATTTTCAACTAAAAGACCACGTCCACTGATGTCAAGAGATACTTGAATTAGAGCTTCGTCCATTGGAACAAAAAAAGTTCCGTAACGGCAAATACCTTTTTTATCACCCAAAGCTTGTTTGATTGCTTGACCTAAAGTGATAGCGATATCTTCGGCTGTATGATGAAAATCAACATAAATATCACCGTCGCAAACAACTTCAAAATCAAAGCGTGAGTGTGATGCAAAAAGTGTAAGCATATGGTCTAAAAAGCCACAATTTGTATTGATTACGCTCTTTCCAGTACCATCTAAGTTGAGTTTCAAAGCAATTTTGGTTTCGAATGTATTTCGAATAATTTCTGTATTACGCATTGTCTTCCTCCAAAATTTGTGCAATTTGACGAACAACTTCGTCCATCTCTGCTTGAGTTCCGATTGAAATTCGAACATATTTACTGATTTTTTCTTTATCGAAATGGCGAACAAGAATTTTTCTATCTTTAAGTTTTTGATATAATTTTGAACCGTGAATTTTATCATTTTTAGTAAAAATAAAGTTTGCTTTAGAAGGAATAGTATCAAAACCAAGTGCGTTAAGATCTTTTATAAATTTTTCGCGTGCATTTACAATTTTTTTAACACATTCTTTGAAATAAACGTCTTGTTCGATTGAAATAGCGCCTAAAGCTTGAGCTAATGTGCCAACATTATAAGGATTGAAGGAATATTTGACACGATTTAGATCATCCATTAAAGTTTTGCTTGCAATTGCATAACCAAGTCGTCCACCAGCAAGATTACGTGATTTTGAAAAAGTTCCGCAAACTATCAAGTTTTCGTATTTTTCGGTAAGTTTAACTGCACTTTCACCACCAAAATCAACATAAGCTTCATCGATAACAACTACATTATTGGGATTATTTTGTACTATTTGTTCAATTTGACCAATAGATAAGCAAAGACCGGTTGGAGCGTTCGGATTTGCTATAACAATAGTTTTATTTTTGTTAAAATATTTCGTTACATCAATACTTAAATCTTCGTTTAATGGAATTTTTTCAGCACATAAACCGAATAAATCAGCATAAACTTCGTAAAATCCGTACGAAATTTCAGGAAAACATATTCCTATATTAGCATCGCAAAAAGTCATATAGCAAAAAACTAAAATCTCATCTGAACCATTGGCAAATATTACATTTTCTTCGTTTATATCGTAATATTTGGCGAAAGTTTCAGTGAGTTTTTTACAAGTTGGATCATTATAATAATTGAGCGTTGCTCCTTTTTCTTGTAAAATATCTAAAGCTTCTTTGGGCGGAGAATATGGACTTTCATTAGTGTTTAACTTAATAAAATCACCAAGTTTTGGCTGTTCTCCGGGCGTGTAAGCTTGCAAATTTTGCAGTCTTTTAGATAAAAATTTACTCATTTTTTACTCCTCAAATCTATTTGAAACACTTTTAGCGTGCGCCTCTAAACCTTCGTTTTTCGCAAATAGAACAATGTCATCTTTAACGTTTTTTAGGGATTTTTCGTCATAATACACAAATGTAGATTTTTTTAAAAAAGTATCGACCGATAACGCCGAGCTGAATTTCGCAGTTCCGTTGGTTGGTAGAGTGTGATTAACACCGGCAAAATAGTCACCAAGAGCCTCGGGCGTATTTTTACCTAAGAAAATACTACCAGCATTTTGTACTTTTGGCAAGTATGAAAATGGATTTTCAAGCATAATTTCTAAATGTTCGGGAGCTATGTCATTTGAAATTTCAAAACATTTTTCTATATTTTCACAAACTATTATATAAGAATTATCATCAATTGAAGCTCTACAAATTTCCGATTTTGGCAACAGAGGAATTTGTTTTTCTAGCTCATTTTGAACATTTTTAGCCAAATTTTCACTACAAGTAACCAAAATACTACTCGCCATAGGGTCATGTTCGGCCTGTGATAGCAAATCACCAGCAATAATACGAGCGTCAGCAGTATCGTCCGCTATAACTAAAATTTCAGAAGGACCAGCAATCATATCAATGTCAACTTCACCAAAAACTTGCTTTTTAGCACCTGCAACAAAAGCATTGCCAGGTCCTGTTATTTTGTAGACTTTATCGATAGTTTCCGTACCATAAGCCAGAGCTGCAACAGCTCCTGCACCACCAATTTTATAGAATTTATCAACTCCGGTTAAATAAGCACACGCTAAAATTCCGTCTGAAATAGAGCCATCTGCTTGAGGTGGAGAAACCATCGTAACTTGGTTACAGCCAGCTATTTTTGCAGGGACAACGTTCATCAAGACGGTAGAAGGGTACACAGCTTTCCCACCGGGAACATAAACGCCAACTTTTTCTATAGGCGTAATTTTTTGTCCAAGAATAATACCATCTTTTTCTGTCATAAAACCGTTTTGAAGTTGATTTTTGTGAAAATCTTCGATATTTTTCATTGATTTTTTGATAGTTTCTAAAAAATCTTCATCTAAACGGGTTACAGCAGCTTTCATTTCGTCTTTAGTAACCTCTAAAGTATCAAGTTTTGCACCGTCAAATTTTTCGGCAAACTCAAAAAGTGCCATATCTCCATTTTCTCTAACATTTTTGATAACATCTTTAACAATATCTTCTATTTTATTAGAAATCTCAGAGCTTCTTTTATTAATTTCTGACACATTGTTTATTATTTTAATCATTTTTTATTCTCCCAATAATTTCGTCAATTAACTGACGTTTGAAATTATATCTGCTTTTTGATGCGATAACTCTAGCACTAAGCTCTAAAATTTTGGTGTCAACTTTCAAGTTATTTTCTCGAAGAGTACTTCCAGTTTCCACGATATCTACTATAACATCGGATAAACCTAAAATTGGAGCAAGCTCAATTGAACCGTTAAGTTTCACGATGTCAATTTCGCGATTTTGCTCAGCATAATATTTTTTTGCAATATTTGGATATTTAGTCGCCACAACTAGCGTTTTATTTTTATCATCTTCATAACCATTTTCGGAACAAACGCACATAGAACACTTGCCAAGTTCGAGGTCTAAAAGCTCGTAAACATCAGCTTGTGATTCTATAAGAGTATCCTTCCCAACGATGCCAATATCGGCAACTCCACGTTCAACGTAAACAGCAACATCGCTAGGTTTTATCAAGAAAAAACGCACTCCTTTTTCAGAATTTTCGAATACTAATTTACGTGTATCGTCTTCGAACTCTGGTGCATCAAAGCCTAAATCTTTAAATAATTTGTATACTTTATCGCCAAGTCTACCTTTTGGTAGTGCAATATCTAACATAAAAAATTCTCCTAATCTATTTTTGAAATACAAAAAGTTTTTCCTTCATCAAAATATTTATTTGAAGTAGAAATAAGCGAACGCAAATCACTATCTTCGTAATAATTTACAGTGAGTATTTCTGCTTTTTGACTTGAAAGTAATTTGTCAACTGCTGATAAATCAACTGCAAAACCCAAAGCTGATTTGCCTTCAAGTCCCATTTTTGATACTAATTTATCGTAGCGACCACCGGTCAAGGCAGGAACGGCCAAACCTTCAAGATAACCAGTAAAAATTAGTCCGTTATAATAATCTGTGCTTGAAATATGAGAAAAATCCAGAAAAACACGATTACAATCAACAATTTCATCTAAAAATGTTATAATATTTTCCATTTCGCGAATTTCTTTCACATATTTTGAACCAATAAACATTGAACGCAACTGTTTAATACCTTTGTAAACGTCGCTGTCAAGTGTTAAAAGCTTAGTAAAAATTTCACTATCATCGATTTTTTCGCTTTGAAGATATTTTTGAAGATCGTGAATATTTTTTTGTTTCATAAAGTTTATAATTTGATTTTTTTGCAGGGTATTTAACTCTAAATCGTCAAAAAATCTTAAAATAAGAGCCATATTTGATATACAAAGCATAAAATTTGGATTAATTTCACAAAGACTACGTTTAGCTAGGTTTAGAACTTCTAGGGTTTGATACGTATCAATTTCGCCGATATACTCGATGCCAATTTGATGAATTTCCTTAAATTCGTCATCACCTTTTGGGATTCTAAAAACGCTTTCGTTGTAGTAAATTTTGTGGTTTTCTTCTTGAGATTTCAAACAATTTTTTATAATACTCATTGTAATATCAGGTTTTAGTGCCAAAAGTTTGCCATTTGGACCATAAAAAGTTATAACTCTATTATCGCTTAAAAAGGTTTCGTTTTCCATATAAAATGAATACTCTTCAAATTTGTTCATTTTATATTTAACAAAACCAAATTTACTGTACATATCTTCAAGTTTGAGCGCAATCTGCTCTTTTTCATCTAAAAAATTAACTGTCATAAACTACCTCCTAATGTATATATAAATTATATCACAAAAATTCGCTTTAGTCAAGTAAAACGTTAAAGCATTTTGAAAATAAAAAAGTGAACCCTAAAGTTCACTAAAAAGTTGTTTGACAGTTGTGTATATTGGTGATTTTTTTGCTAAATTTCGTGGCGTAATCTAAAGTATATTTTGTGCCACCTAGAGAATTATTATAGTATGTAATAATTTTAGAACAGTGGTCTACCATAAAACGATTTCTTTCATAATATGCACCGCGATGAAACTTTTCCGATGTACAAAAAGTGTAGCGACACCTGCATAAAATCTCCCTGTAAGTTATTTTATCATCTTCGCTCCAACGTTCATCTTGATTAAAAAAAGGAATGGCAGCAATTAAAAACACATCGTAATCTCTTTGCAAATCAAGAATACATTTTGCAGCTAAAAGGTCAAAACCTCGACTCATACCCGTGATAAAATATTTGTAGCCTTGATTTACAGCATCTAAAATTGCGATTTTAAGAGCAAAATATACATCATCAATGTCATCATCAATTTTTTCGGGACGTGGACCTGTAAAAGAACAGATAATATCGCTTGTAGCAAAGGGAAAAATTATCATAAAAACCTCCAAATGGTTTAAAATTAAAAAAATTGTTTATATTCAAATTACATTATAAAAAACAGCACAATTAGACGTATAATTTACAGCTTGAATTATTTTGAAAAAAAGATATTTAAAATGCAATTTCATATATTATACCACAAAATTTTGTTGAATAAGCGAAAATAATGTCGAAAAACTAAAAATATTATAAAAGGTTATCACAATAAAAATATTGACTGGAGTTGAAGTTTATGAAAAATGTTAAATTTGCTTATTTATTTATAATTTCTGGCTTTTTAATCGCTGTTGGATTCGTATTTTTCAGTTTTTTTGGAAAAGAAATTATGGCAAATAAATTAATAAGTTATGCCCTAGAACAAGATTCGAAAAGCGCGATTATTTATTATAACACGGCATTGAAATTAAGTCCAGAAAATGCGACAGCACGTAACAATCTTGTTGAAATTTATTATGAAAATCAAAATTATGAAGAGGCTTTGGCTAGTATCGAACAAGGGATTTTGGAAAACCCAGATAACGATAATTTATATTTTTACAAAGTGAAAATTAATGAATATTATTTACAAATCGAACAAGCTATAAACATAATTGAAAATGTTGATAGTGCGTATGTAAAAAGTAAGTTTAGTAACAGATCAGATATTCAGCCTGTCTTTAATTGTGACTCAGGAACTTATAATCAAAATGTAGAAATAGTTATAGAAAAAAGTGAAAATACAAATATTTACTACAAAATAAATGCAGAAAAATACCATATTTATGAAAATTCATTTGAATTAACAGATGGATTTTATGATATAAAGGCTGTAGCAATCGACCAAAATGGTCTGGTGAGTAATGTATCGTCGATAGAAATATTTGTAGAAAATTTAGTAGCGCCAGTATCTTTCGCAACGTCAACTACTATTGATTCAATATTAGAACAAATGAGCGATTTTGAAGAGATAAATCGTGACGCACTTCTAAGTATGACGGAAATTGACCTAAGTAACAGTGTGTTATTTGATGAAGATATAGAAACACTACTAAATTGTAGAAACTTAACATCGCTAAAATTGGGTGATATTTCAAATGTTACAACGTTCTATCCACTGACAAAACTCAGCGAATTAACTGAAATCAGCATAATGAAAGGGTGTACGTCAAATTTAATGAGTGAATTAATAAGCATAGAAAATTTGAAAATTTTGCAGATTTATGATTCAAAGATTAACATTCTTCCAGAAAATAAAACTTTACTGACATCTCTAACGTTGAAAAATTGCTTAATATACAATATTTCAAACATTTCAAGCTACAAAACTTTGGAAAGTTTGGATTTAAGTCAAAATTTAATTGACGAGCTGTATGGTATAGAGGAATTAAAAAAGATAAAAGCTCTAAATCTTTCAAATAACAAGATAAGTGACATAACGTTAATTCTTGGGATAATGTCAATTAAAAGTCTAGATGTAAGTTATAATCAAATTTCAAGTATAAAAAATATATCTTCACTGAATTTTCTGGAGCAAGTTAACATCTCAAATAATGAAATTGCAACAGTATTAGAATTTGCTAATTTACGTTATTTAACTACGCTTAACTGCAGTTTTAATAATATTTTGACGCTAGAACCTTTAGTTTCGAGCAAAAGTTTGACTGAAATTTATGCAAATGACAATAATATAAATGATATATCATATATAGATAACATTGAAAATTTGACATATATTAATGTTGCAAATAATAATTTAAGTTAAATTTCAATGCGTAATTAATGTGATTTAAGGGAGAACTTAAAAGCTCTCCCAAATAAAGGTTTAAATCCAAGATTTTGTGGTTTCGTTTTTATCGTAATACTTTTTTAAGTGATGATAAGTTTTGGTAGTCTGACGTAAAACGGTTTCGTGAGCAACTATTTTATCGCGAATTTTTCGTTTAGTTTCAAGACTTTTTGTTGTTGAAAGACTATTATTTAACCCATCTAAATGTCTGTTTAATGAGTGAATTGTGTCTAAATATTGGTCTGCGAGTGCTGAAAGATGCATAGTACCTCCTGTAAACAAAATGTGTATCTCGGTAATTAGTATACTACACGTTTTGCGTGATGTCAAGAAAAATATTACGAAATGTGTAGCTTGACAACACGTATTGTTTATGGTAGAATATATATAGTTAGTAGCATAAACAAACAAATTGTTTAAAATAAGGAGAAATTATAATGATAGGCGACAAAATCAAAGAGTTAAGAAGAGAACACAAAATCACACAACAAGAATTGGCTGAAAAACTAGGAATAACACCGAGTGCAGTCGGTATGTACGAACAAAATAGACGCGAACCGAGTTTTCATGTTTTAGAACAACTAAGTAATATTTTTTGCGTGTCTTGTGATTATTTATTAAGCCATGATAGTGAGATTTTTTGCGAATCTTTTTCGTCATACAGAACCAGTGAAGGTGATTTTGATGCGATTATCGACAATTTAAAAAATGAACTTTCAATGCAAAAAGGGTTAATGTTCAAAGGTGAAATTTTAGATGAGAAAGACCTTGACAAAATCTTTGAAGCAATGAAAATTGGTGCAGAGGTAGCATTAAAATCAAAAAAATAGTGAGGTAAAATATGTATCCATGTCAAAAAGCACAGGAACTTATTGAAAAATATAAAACGAGCGACCCTTTTGAACTTTGCGATAATTTAGGGATACATATTATATATTGTGATTTACCTAAATCTATAGAAGGTTTTTTCCATAATATTTTTGATGAACTTATAATTTATGTGAATCATAATATAGAAGAGGAGAAAATCGATGGGGTAGTGGCGCACGAATTAGGACATATTGTTATGCATTCTGAGTTAAATACTCTATTTTTGAAGGAAAACACATACCTAAATGTCAATAAATATGAAAAAGAGGCTAATATTTTCTCTGCGTATCTTATTTTTGACAAGTTTGAGTTTAATGAAAACATAATGGGTTTATCTAATTTTTTGCAGGTTGATTTTGATAATATGGCTAAAATAGCTAAATATAAAGAACAATATCGTTAAATTTTTATTAATTTAGTGTGGAAAAGCATCTTGTAAAATGATGTCGATGTGTGGTATAATATAATGCAAGGTAATTTATTTTGCCTTGCAATTTTATTTATTTTAAGGAAGGTATTATTATGATTGAAAACAGAGTTGTAAACTTTTCAGCAGGTCCATCAATGCTTCCAGTGGAAGTTTTGAGCAAAGCAGCTGAACAAATGCTAAATTACGAGGGCTCAGGTATGTCCGTTATGGAAATGAGTCACAGATCGAAAGTTTACGAATCGATCATTAATGCTGCAAAAGATAGACTACGTAAAGTTATGGAAATTCCAGAAAATTATGATATTTTATTTATTCAAGGTGGCGCGTCTGGTCAATTCGCAGGAATTCCTATGAATTTACTTGAAAAAGGCACTGCAGACTATGCTTTAACTGGACAGTTTTCAACAAAAGCATATCAAGAAGCTGGAAAATACGGCGAAATGAATGTTGCAGCAAGCTCAAAAGACCAAAACTTTACTTATATCCCAAAACAAGACGAACTAAAATTAAATCCAGAAGCAGATTATTTCTACTACTGCGCAAATAATACAATATATGGTACAAAATGGAATTACGTTCCAGAAACTGGCGATGTTCCACTAGTTGCTGATATGTCATCTTGTATTTTATCAGAAAAAGTAGACGTTTCAAAATTCGGAATTATCTACGCTGGCGTGCAAAAAAATATGGGTCCTGCAGGTGTTGCTGTTGTAATCATCAGAAAAGACCTAATTTCTGGTTCAAAAGACTTCACTCCAGTTGTTTTAGACTACAAAACTATGTCTGAAAACGATTCTATGTACAACACTCCTCCAACATATAGTATATATGTAGTAGGTTTAGTGCTAGAATGGCTTGAA
>JAWXUP010000064.1:0-14173 GCA_044426345.1 Clostridia bacterium
AAGCGCTCAAGTTCTCATTATAGAAGCAAACTTAGATATTGTTGCATTATATTCTTATAGTAAAGATATGCGTGTTAATAAATCTACAATTGTTCCATTACAGTTGCAAGCTGAAAATTTAGAAATTGCTCGATGGTATGGTTTAACCGATAGAAACGGCATAAAAACAAATAAATGTCTTTCCTCAAAATTAGAAAATAAGTTTGGGGAAAATGGCTGGTTTACATGTAAAACTGACTCTTATGGGAACTACAATGAAATTTGCTTTGGTGACCCATTTAACTTTAATCAATGGATAGACTTGGTAAGAAGAGGTATCGTATTTTTTGACAGTGGTATGTACCAAGGGAATAAAAGACCTTATTCTCAGTGGCGTGCAAACAATACATATTGGGATAGTTTAATCGTTGAACGTTATAATTAATCGGAGGATTAGATATGTTTGTTTTTAATAACGAAATAAAGATAATAATTAGAAACATATCTTTACCGTGGATTCCTAAAATTGAACTGTATTATCCTGATTTACCTCAATTCCCAATAATTTATATTAATACAAACTTAAATGATACGCACATAATAGCTTGTCCTGTAGCCGTCAGCTTTACAATCAATGATAGTAATTGCGATGCAGAATTTACCGTTTTAACTAATGTTGCTTCCAACAACGAGGTACTCTCTAAAATAACTGCCGAATTAAAAGAAAGAATTGGATACTCTGAAAAGATAACACAAAAGGATATTATTTCTTGCTGTAAAAACAACCATCAATATATATCCTTGTTAGAAGATTTATGGCAATATGTTCAATCTTCATACGGTGAGGCTATCCCTTATGGTAAATATTATGAAGAGGTTTTTTCTATTGTAAGGTTTGTTGCCGCATGGCAACCTAAAACGGGAAGACAAAGTGAGATGCGTATGCTGTATAATTTTATGAGTGCATTTGGTGAAAATGTAAAAATGCCCTCAAAATGGTCTCATTTAGAATTTTATGCTATACCCAATCTTTTCCAATTGTTTAATTGTGATTTACAACTTTACCCTAATTTCACTGTTTTAGATTCAGCAATGAGAAAACTATATCAAGACTACTTTTCTAAAGAAATAAATGTAAGTGGAGTTTCTTTTGGAGTAATGGAAAAGGCATGGAAGCAAAACAAAGATGACTTTATTAATCTAGTTAGCAATCCGATGTATATATCCAATAGGTTTTCAGAAAATGAAAAACTGGCGGCCGATACATTAGTTGATGCATTTAATAGACATGCATGGAGGGCAGCCTATTTTATTAGTGCTTATATAAATATTTCCAAAAATTATGCATCATGGTCAAAAGATTTCTTCATTGAATTCTATGAAAATGGAACCAAATTAAAAGGATACTCCGAAAAAGTAATTGCTTGTTTTTTACAACAAGGATTCCTTAATAAAGATGTTATTCCTATAGATACTTGGATAAAAACTTTTTACCAATTTCCTCTTGGCATATCAACCAACATTGAATTTTTTTCATCATTTTCTGACTTGGGAAAATTAGAGAGAGTAATCTGGCTCGCTAGTCAATCAAACAAAACAAATATGAAATCTTTTTTTGATATTTTATGGTGTCAAAGATATGGCACAATCGGAAATGGCGAATTACGCGGTGTAAACCCGATAGCTTGCTATAAATGCAAGTTAAATAAAACTTGTGTTGGCGTAAAAAATCATAATACAACTTTAATAAAGTTAATCAATTCAAGCGAAATTTTGAATTTAGAAAAGCTTACGAACGACAATCCAAACATTACATTCTTTTGTCTATTAGAAGATGATATACCAAAAAAATGCTATCTTGTAAAAAACAATCATGCTATATTAGTCGATGAATTCACAGGTTATCTACTAACCAGTTCAGATGCCCTATCCAAAAATCTGGTAGTCAAAAACATTATATCTTTTAAAGATTTTATATCTTAAAATACAGCATCCAGTCCTATAAAATAAGACTGGATGCTTTGCTATAATATATTATAATTTCCTAAATAATCTAACATACTCTTTGCCACTGAATCTATAACGTTTATACATACTGAATTACCAAATTGTTTGTATGCCTGTGCATTCGATACTGGTATAATAAAGTTTTCTGGAAATCCTTGCAATCGAGCACACTCACGGGGGGTTAACATACGTGGGTTTTTATCTTGTTGATCAATTAAAGCTTCACTTCCATCTTTATAATAACGAGCACTAATTGTGCTAGTATATTTGCTTTCAGCATTAAACAAACAAAAGCCAAATCCGTTACCTTTTTTTTCATGACCTCTTTTTCTTTCAAGATGTCCGGCGTAAAGTTTATCTGATATTGTGAATCGACTATCTACTTCTTTTTCTAAAATAGAACCGACATTTATATTTTCATCTATCTGCCCTCTCGGATATATATATCTGGCAAAATTTTCCGGAAGATAATCCTTATTAAAACCAACTATGATGATACGCTCACGATTTTGTGGTGATCCAAAATGATATGCATTTAACACCTCTGGCTCAGGTACATAATAATTTAGTTCATCTAGAATATTTAGAATAACTTTCAATGTATTACCCTTGTCATGACCCTTTAACTGTTTTACATTCTCAAGCATAAAAGCTTTTGGTCTTTTGATTCTTAAAATCTCAGCAATATTAAAAAATAAAGTTCCTCTTGCATCTGAGAACCCTTTTTTCAATCCCGCCTGTGAAAAAGGCTGGCAAGGAAATCCAGCTAGTAAAATATCATGATTTGGTATAGTGTTAGGATCTATTTGAGTAATATCACCAGATGAAGTTTCTCCATAATTAATTCTATATGTTTTTTGTGCGAATTTATCCCATTCCGATGAAAATACAGTTCTTCCACCATGTCGCTGAAATCCCTGTCTAATCCCGCCTATACCAGCAAATAAATCGATTTGAGTAAATCTGCATTCTTGCTCACTAGGTGATTTTAATTGTGCTTCTGTTGGAAATTTTAGTATTTTATCAAATACATCTTTAGGAATATCTTTTTTTCCAGTTTCCCAAAATTTAAAATCAGCTTCTTGTTCTTTGGATAAACACAGTGCATCTGAAAATTCTTTTCTCGTAATTCCTAGGACATCCCTAATTGATGCAACTTGCTGCCCTTTATTAAATGTTTCACTCATTACTGTTCTCCTTATAATTTTTATTAAAATTGAGTAATTCTGAAACATTACAATTAAACAATTCACACAATTTCTCTATTGTTATGTAGTCAATCCTTGTTGCTCGATCGTTATACAAATTTGATATAGTCGTTCTGGATAAATTAGTTCTATCATGTACATCTTGAATAGAAAATCGTTCTCTTCCCATCAAGGTTGATAAAGTACAATTTACTTTCATAATCTCCTCCTTAACCAATATATTATATATTATAACCAATTTGTTGGTTATTGTCAAGTGTTCAATCCATTAGATTTATTCATTCTCAAATGGTTACAGCAATCTCAAATGAAACCACAAATCATTTGAGATTGTAATTTTTATAGTCGTTCTATAGAAATCATTTCACCATAATTAAATAAAAAAGAACTCCCAAAGATTACATAAAAATCCTTGAAAGTCCTTAATTTACTGCACTTATACAGTTTTTATTGATAGAGATTAATTGGGGGCTTTGTATCATATCCGTTGTTATTTGGTCTAGGATATTGCCAGTCGTAAAACCCATTTTTTCAACCGCATCGTAAATCGTTTTTATAATCGTCGGTGAGGTGTAGTGAGCATTTAATACACTTGCTCGAGCTTTTGCGTATTCGTCCTCGTCGAGAGTTGATTTTAGCAGTAAATAATTGGTGTTGGTTTCCTCAAAAATCTCCGATAAGCCACCCCAACCAACATATCGTGACAGCGTGATTTTTTCGGAATTAGTTGCGTAACGGTCTCCCTTTTCTAGCATTTTGAGAGTGCGTATAGCCTCAAGATTGTACACGATTTTTTCTGCTTTGCTTGCGACTCCTAAGTTATCGTCGGTGATGTGAAAATTTTCGGCTTTTACTTCTTGTAGGGGCTGTTCGATTTCTTCTTTTACAGGCGCTTTTAACAAAGTAGGTACTTTTACACCATTTTCGTCATTTACTAAGACAACATCTTTGCCTAAGTCGTGTAATTTGCTTATATAATTTTCTTTGCTATGCGATGGTATGCCAATCATCGGCACACGTTCTTCAAAGCCTTTTACTTCTCTTGAAACTAAAGCAAGTTCAAGTTCATCAGCCATGAATTTTGCATCATCATTAAAGGCTTCAAAAAAGTCCCCTAATGGATAGAGGACTAAAGTATTTTGGTATTCATTTTTAATATCTAAATAAGTTTGAAAAGATGGTGTTGTTTCTACTTTTGAGTGTAAATTTTCTTCAATACCTGCTTTTTCAAGTTTTTGTTCCTCGTATTTAGCTTTTTCATCATCAGTTAGATAGTTATCTGCATAAATCAACAGTTCAATATACTTTTCAACATCAGTCCATGATATTTGAAATTTATCAGCAAAGCCATTAACCGAGAGCAGCAATCCCTTCGATGGCTCACAATCAAGCCAACCTCGTCTGCCATCTAAATAATAATGTGTCGAGCCACCATGCCCGTATTCTGCTTTAATTACTCGTGCTATTTCCTTTGATGATAAATTTTTTTGATACAAATCATACACACGAAGCTTTCCATCTACAAAGCCTGTTCCCTTTCTTAACGCATGATTTATTTCTTCTTGTGCAAAAGAAATAGTCGCAAGTGTACCATCTAACCCATCAAGGTCTTCGGTTCTTGCGACTAATCTGTCTTCAATGTTTTTAATTTGTTCTTGCTCACTTGGGAATAGTGAAATCTGTTCGGTCGCTACAATTTCTAACTGTAAATCAGCTCGCTCAAAATCACTTCCTCTGCTTGCACTTGCAGGCTGTTCATGTAGGCCACCCATTCCATTTGTTGAGTCATCTTGTCGGGCGCTTGTTGCTTCTTTTGTAGGTCGTTCATTATCTGTGTCAATCTGCGATTTGCTGTTTGGTCTATTTCGACCAGATGAGGAAATAGTTTCTCGCTCAACACTAGGTATTGGTACATCGCGTCCTTGTTTTCCATCAGATAAGTTCTCCTCATTCTGCCATATTTCCCTATCGATTTTTGGGGTTGCTCGCTCATTTCGAGTCTTGGAATGTTGTACTCGCTTACTTGTTCGTGATTGTTCATTTTGCAAACTCCTCTCTGTTTTCACAATAATTTTGGCTACTTCACGCAACACTTTTTCGCTCTGTTTGCTCACCGCCGACCCTAAAAAGCTAACGCTTGGTGCGGTGTTAAATTCAAAAATCGGCTTAAAATCTTCGTCTGCAAAGTGTTTTTTAACGTCAAATTTCATACGTTTCATTATAGCATATGACACGCTAACTGACATTGCGTTTATAAAAATCTGCCTTGTTTCTTGCTCATCATTCGACAAATTTTCGCTCATAAAAAAGCTCAAATCATCTGCGATATCATTATAATACTCCTCGGCAAGATTTTTTGCAATGATGTCGATTGAGCTTTGCAAGCTGTCGCATTTGACCTGAAATTCGCGGTCGAACATTTGCGAAATCGCGTCGTCAAATTTTTCGTCCATCTCAAACAAATACGGCGTTTTTGAATTTTCTCGCTCACCAGTGTCACTCACGTCGAAAACATATTTCACGCGAGCCGTGTCGCCGGTCGGATCGATAAGTCCGATGCCCGTCGAGCCTCTTTTGACGAACCTATTCATCGTATCCTTCCACAAATCAAACTCGGCACACGCAGTTGCTTGCGGTTTTTGCGCAAAAATCAAAAGTTGCTCGTGAAACGGATATTTGTAGAGATTTCCGACCGTCGTCAAAAAACTAGTCCAGTCGTCAAGGCTACCAGTGATTTTTAAAGCCGTATCCTCGAATAATAACGCGAGTTGTTCTCTTTTTGTTGGCATAATTGTACTCCTTTCGTGATTTTGGGTGTGAAAAAACCACTTCCGTAGAAGTGGTAATGGTTAATTGTTTAATTTATTTTCAATCTTTACTTTAAGATGTATTTTGAGCTTTCTCAATAACTTACAACGCGTTATTTTTTATTTCTTCAACGTGTTTTTTCTTAACTTCATCGCTTGCTAAAGTATATTGTTTTAATGTGAAATATATTTCGTCCACTTCTTCAATGGTTAATCTATCTCCAATTTTTTCTTTATCAGCAATTAATTGTTTGCCCAATTTATTACGTTTAAATACTCGCACATTTTCTGATGTTACTGTAATTTTTTTAAGTTCACAGCGTTCACTGAATATGATATAAGATAAAAACATATTTGAATATTTCTTTTCCAAAGTTTCATTTATAGCTCTGATGTGCCCTTTATTTTGCATTATCGGGTTATAAAACTTGTTTTTTTGCTTATTTTGCAATGATTGAGTCCAATTTTTACTGTTTTCATTACCAAATATCCAACCACTATAGTTTTTCGATTCATGCACAAATATGCCACTAGTATTAATTGCAATCAAGTCAACTTCAGTTGTTTTTCCATCAGTTTTAGTAAGGTACACATTGCATAATATTCTGCTTTCACCTGTTTTTTCCAATATAGCGTAGGTTAAAAACTCACCATAATTACCTTTGTTAAAGACAATTTTCCACAAATTATTTCCGCTTGATTCTTGGTAATTACTTTTTTTCAGTTTGTAATTAATAAATAATATCTTAATTCCTGTTGCACCGACTACTAACGCTAACACAAGTAATACTATTTGCATTTCTAGTCCTCCATTTAATAAAAAATTTGTATAAAATAACCTTTTTTCTATATTTTACTATAGAAATATGTAAAAATCCATTCGCAAACTACCAAAACTTCTATTTTTTATCAAATTCCATCTTAAACTCTACAAACTTCCCACCTATATTATTGAGAAACACAACACAATCATAACTTTTACCAGTTTTAATCGAATAACACCCTTTAAGCGTAGCTACTCCTTTACTCAACAAATCTTTCACTACTGCTTTTGATACAGTTTTTTTCTTATTCTCAAAGAACTTATTTTGCTTCCAAATCGCAAAGCCACACGCCCTATCACTGCAACAAAAACCTTTAGCATTCTCCGTTACAGGCGAGCCACATCTCGGACAAACGCCGACGCTTTCTCTATTTTTAGGGAATAAATTACCCTCATTTTTCACGACCTCATAAGTTTTCACAAGCTCGTTTATCATTTGAGAAATTTCGCTCAAAAACGTTTCCGAATCTAGCTCACCCAACTCTATTTGCTTTAATTTTTCCTCCCATTTTGCAGTTAAAAGTGGCGATTTAATCACCTCTGGCAAAACCGTGATAAGTGCTATGCCTTTATGAGTTGGGACAAATCTTTTCGCTTTTTTCTCGCCTTTACGCTCCACAAACCCTGTTTTAATCAGCTTTTCCAATATTCCCGCACGCGTTGCAGGAGTGCCGATTCCTTTCATTTCTGCATCAACTTCAGCTTTATTTGCATTTTCCATCGCTTGCAGTAATGTGTCGTCCGTATAATTTTTCGGCGGTGTCGTTTTGCCTTGCTTGATTTCAGATTTTACCAAAAATTCGTCGCCAACGCTCACAGTCGGCAGTGGTTTTTCTGCGTTTTCATCACTATTTGCATACAATTTTTGCACATTTTTAAACCCATATTTGGTGATAGTTTTACCTTTCACTCTGAAAATTGTACCGGCACATTTTCCAGTTATCACAGTTTCTGAAAAGACGTGATTTTCGCCGATACTAACCAGCAACCTCATCGCGATAAGCTTTAAAATTTCTCGCTCGCCCATAGGTAGCGAACCTAAGTCCAATTTTTCGACCTTAATAGTAGGGATAATTGCGTGGTGGTCACTAACTTTCTTATTGTCAATAACTTGCGAAACATCCATGTGAATATTGCTATCTTTAGGCATAAATAACACCGTGCAAGCCTTTGCTATTTCCGTCACGCTCAACTTCATATCTTCGGTCAAAAATCTACTATCCGTGCGAGGGTATGTGCAAAGTTTCTTTTCGTACAGACTTTGCGTATATTCTAACGTTTGGTTTGCTGTAAACCCTAAAATTTTGTTAGCTTCACGTTGTAGCGTTGTTAAATCGTATAATTTCGGTGGTTTTTCAGTTATTTCTTTGCATTCTATGCTTTGAATTACGAGATTTTGCATATGAGTATCGCTTTTTACCCTTTCAGCTTGCTCTTTTGACTTGATTTTTTCTCCAGTCAACACAAAACCGTCACACTGCAATTCCACAGTATAAAACGGCTCCGATTTAAAGGTTTCAACGCTAGCGTTTCGCTCGACAATCATAGCCAACGTCGGTGACATCACACGACCGATATTCAGCGTTTGACCATACAAAACCGAGAATAATCTCGTAGCATTTATGCCTACAATCCAGTCAGCTTTTGTTCTGCATAACGCTGATTGATACAGGTTTTCAAAGCCATCGCAATCATGTAAATTAGAAAATCCATTGCGGATTGCCTCGTCTTCAAGCGAAGAAATCCACAGCCTTTTTACTGGTTTCTTGCAGTTTAATTTATTGTACACCAACCTAAAAATCAGCTCGCCCTCTCTCCCTGCATCGGTCGCACACACTATCTCGTCAACGTCTGATTTTTTCATCAATTCACCGATAATTTTCATCTGTTTTTCTTTGCCTTGTGAAATGCTATACTCAAATTTTTGCGGAATAATCGGAAGATTTTCATAATTCCACTTGCTGTAATCCGCGTTATATTTACTCGCAACCGCAAGTTCTACAAGGTGCCCTACGCACCAAGTTACATAGTGTCCGTTACCTTCGTAATATCCATCTTTTTTGGTAGTCGCACCCAAAACTTTCGCGATTGCACTACCAACCGATGGTTTTTCTGCTATAACTAATCTTGTCATTTTTTTCTCCTTAAAAGAAAAAAGCAACCGACTACATAGCCGATTGCTTTTCAAATTATTATTTACAAATTGTTTTTCTGAGTTCTTTTAAACTTTCCTCTGCGTCTAGCACGTTGCCCTCCCTGACTTCATCTTCTGCTAAAGCAAGTTTAGTGTATAAATCTAACATTGCCATTTTTTCTTCATAAACGTTTATATCCATGATAACCATTGAACCATAGCCGTTTTTCGTGATATAAATAGGCTCTTTCGTTTCGCTACACATTTTGGAAATCATAGCTGTATTTTTCAAATCTTTAATTGGAATAATTTGTGGCATTATAAATATCTCCTTTTTTATATTATTATACCATAATTATACCACGCTTGCAAACTATTATTTAATTTCATCATCAACAAATTCTATATTTTCAAGTTCTATAATTTCCTCATCATCGTCAAACTCGTATTCATCCAAGTAGGATGTTGCTTTTGGTGTTTGCTTTGATTTAATCGTTTTAACATACCAAACAGCTACGATAATTATAAGTATTGCTACAAAAACTAGCGCTAAGATGGCCGATGAATTGCCAACTTTTTCGACTGCAAATATTTCTTCTTGAGGTTCGATTTCTTGTATTGATGTAATTTCAAGCTCTGCTATTTCCTCGACTGGAACTTCGTCAACCAGTGCAAACAGGTCGGTTTCATCGACTAAATTCATAAAATACACATCGTCCGTTACCCTGTCGATTACAAGATAAAAATAGTTGCCGTTTTTACTTTGAAGCGTTAAAAATTGAATGTCATCTCCTCCAAAATTCGACACTTCACCTATCAGACTTAAATTTCCCTCTGACGTAGTGACTTCGTCTTCAATCGCAAACGCGGTAAGTTGTGCAATACTTATAAAAAGCACCATAACTACCATAATTATTTTATTTTTCACAGCTTTCCTCCTCAATTTTCGCATTTTTCATCCCATTTTGCACGCTAAAAGTCTTAAATGCGTTCATAATTTCCGAAATGTTATACGAAGTAACCTGCGTTTTTCTAAACATATCTACAATTTCTAAATTTTCTAGCACAATCCTCTCTTCATCTAAATTTTTTTGTTTTTCTTGCAATTCGCATATTTTCATTTGATTCTTTTCAATTTCACGAATGATTTTTTTAATTTTTGCATTCATTGTACTACCTCCTAATTCATTAGTCCGTATCCCATAATTACAGTACTTTCCAAGTCATAATCACGTATTTTGCACTCGTCCCACGAGTTTCCCTCAACAACATAAACACGACTACCATCGGTACCTATAACAATGCCAACGTGGTCTGCATATCCATCGCTTTCCCAGTCAAAGAAAATAACGTCACCTGCAGCAATCATTGTGCTATACCCACTTATCCATCTTCCGTTTTCAGCAAAATAAGTTACACCCTGTAATTGACACGCTGCAAATTTCGGTTCGGAGTACCCAGATTGATTAAGCACCCATGACACAAAACACGCGCACCACTCCACTCGGCTGTCAAAACCATACCAACTCCAATAAGGTTCACCACCGACATTTCCCTCTTGCGACAACGCAATATCAACGATTTTTGAGTTGCCAACACGCTCTCCGTCCACGAAAATCACTCCACTAATATCGGTAGATGGACTTGTATCATACGATCCACCACCGAATACAAGTGATTTATTGCCTTGAGTTTCGAGATAGACTTCATACATTCCAAGTTGTTCGTTATTAAGTAGCAGTTTCGCTGCTTCATCTATACCGATATTTTCTAATTTTACATTCAAAATATAGTATTCATACGATTTTCCGTCTTCCGTATACCTAGTTTCTACGATTGGTGTTAGAGTAAGTGTATACATAGTGTCAATTATTTTTTCCAAGCTCGACAATGCGCTATTTTCATCATAATTTTGCATTAAAGCCGTAAGATATGATGCTAGTTCGTGGTCATCGTGAGTAATTTCTGCTAAATCGTAGCAATATTCGTCATAATTTGGGTAATCTTCCTCAATATCATCAATTTTCCCTTGCAATTCAGCTTCCATCGCCGTAAATTTATCATTTGTCGCGATAATATCTTCATTTTCCGATACATATGATGTAGATACTATTTGATTTGTGACACCTTGAAACACAAGCGAAAGCGACGACAACATCGCAATAGAAATCAAAACCACGAGTGCTACAACGCCAATCGCCAGCAAAACTTTAGGGTTTTTCAAAGCTGTAGCGATAACTTTGCCAGACGTTTCAAAGCCTTTTTTCACTGTATTTATCGCAGTTTCGATTGCTTTTTCCTTTTCATTTTTGCTGTAGTAATACGATTTTTTAATCGCTTGTTTTTGGTATAATTTAGACAGCCTATTTGACGAAAATTCACCAACTTGCTGAACCTTATGCGTAGCGTCCAAGCCGATATTATCGTCTTCATTTTCACGAATTTTACTATGAACGCTATGTTTCACTGCGTTTTTTAACTCTTCATCGCTGAATTTTAGTTTTGATTTTCGTTGCATAAACCCCCCTTTCGAAATTTTGCACAAAGAAAAACCCACCTACGTGGACATTTAATATTCTAAACTTAGAAATCTAACCGTCGTGTTCACTCTTACTATTACATAAATTTCACATCTTCAAGACTTGAATTTGTTTGACGCATTATACCACATTTTACAGTCACAGCAGCCGTGAACCTACAATGATAGCAACCTCATTATCTCCAATTGAGATTAAATAAATTGTTGACAACACTATGTTGATATGATATTATGTTAGCTATGGGTAACTTAGTAAAAGAAAGTATTAAAGGTGAATTATGTGGATGGTATATGCGATTTTATCTGCTGTTTTTGCAGCATTTACATCGATTTTAGCCAAAATAGGAATTGATGGGGTCAATTCAAATTTAGCAACTGCTATTAGAACAATTGCAGTATTAATTATGGCATGGCTGATGGTATTTGTTACAAATACGCAGTCTGGAATCGTTGACATTACTAGAAAAAGTTGGATTTTCCTGACTTTATCTGGCTTTGCAACAGGTGCATCATGGCTTTGTTACTACAAGGCAATGCAAATCGGCAAAAATACAACAGCAGTTGTTGCGATTGATAAATTAAGTATCGTTATAACGTTATTTTTAGCTATTGTTTTTTTACACGAGTCATTTACGTGGAAATCAATTGTTGGCGTAGTTTTTATTGTAACAGGAACACTATTTATGGTGTTGAAATAACGAAAACCATTTGGATGCATTGTGTCCAAATGGTTTTTTTGTCATTTTAGAAGTCCTTTAATACAACTAAACACAACAATTCACTTTTTTTCGACTAATTTCCAGTTTCCACAAGTTTTGTCGTCATAATGCGATAAAGCTCGGTATCTTGTGGGAATTTATCTGCAAATGGCAAGATTACATTTCCATAAAAAAGAAGTCCTTCGCCGACACCACTTCCTGTAACATACGAAAGCTGATGTGTTGAAATGTTCAGTTGCTTTGCGAGAATTTCCCTGTCGCCTGCAGCTTGGTTTAGCATATACACAAAGTCGCTGTTTTCAAAAATGTTCTCAACCTCTCGTGATGATAGCATATCTTTCACATTTTGCGTAATTGCAGTAGGAATTCCGCCCCATTTTCTAAATCTTTTCCAAATTTCAACCGAATAAGCAGCTGTTTGCTCCTCTTTCAGTAGCAAATGGAATTCGTCCATATAATAGCGAGTTGATTTTTTCTCTGCACGATTTTTAGTGACTCTATTCCAAACTTGATCTTGAACCACGAGCATACCTAGTTTTTTCAGCTGTTTACCAAGTTCCTTGATGTCAAAACACACCAAACGATTTTCAATATCAACATTTGTGCGATGATTAAATACATTTAAGCTACCTTTAACATAGATTTCTAGTGCAGAACGAACGTGTTTCGCTTCTTTTTCCTCTTGAAGTGACAACGCGTCATATAAATCCTCAAGTATCGGCATTTTTTCTGTAATTGGGTCTTCAAAATACTTGTTGTAAATTATGGTAACACAACGGTCGATAATCGACTTTTCAACTGGAGATAATCCTTCTTTGCCACCAACTACTAACTCACAAAGAGATAATATAAAGTCAGATTTTAGTGCAAGTGGGTTGTCGTCATCGCTGTAATTTAAGTTGATGTCCATCGGGTTTATGTATTGCGAACTAGTCGGTGAAATCTTAATTACTTGTCCGTTTAGTCGCTCGACAAGTGGAAAATATTCGCCCTCTGGGTCACATAGTAAAATGTCATCGTTGGTAATCAGAAACACGTTAGTAATCTCTCTTTTTGCTGAAAAAGACTTACCACTACCAGGCGTTCCGAGTATCAATCCGTTAGGGTTTTTAAGACTTTTTCTGTCAACCATAATCAGGTTATTAGACAGTGTATTAAGCCCATAATACAGTGGTTCACCTACGGTTTGGAACAGTTCTTGCGTTGTAAATGGTACGAAAATAGCAGTGCTTGAAGTGGTTAAACTTCTTTGGATTGGCACAAGATTTTGACCTAATGGAAGTGCCGACATAAATCCTTGCTCTTGTTGGTAATCAAGTTTAATAAGCTGACAGTTATGTTTATTGGCAATACCACTCGCTTGTAACATAATATTATCCAACTCTTTTTTATAACTCGCCGAATTTACAACAGTAAAGGTAATTAGAAACATTCTCTCATTTCTGCTTTGTAAATCTGCTAGAATTTTATTCGCTTCCGTACCATAAGTCGCAAGGTCTGTAGGAATAATATCCATATCATATCCTGCTCGAACAGCCTTTTTCTGTTCTTCGATTTTCATACGTTGCAAATCGGTAAGTTTGCGTTTTACAGTTTTAATTGCGCTCATTTGGTCTAGCGATGAAATATGCATTGTAACTACAAGATTACTTTCCATATCCAAAAAGTCAGATAACACCCTATCGTTAAGTTCAGGTGCTAAAATTTGCAAAAATGATACTGCGCCTATTTTGTCGCCAGTTTTAAATGTGTGTTTATCTCGAAACTCGAAAGATGATGGAGCTATAAAATCTTTCACTGACAATCCTGATGGTACAAGCCATTTCCAGTCAAACTGAAAAGGCTCGTTTCCATCCATTCTTAAAATGTTATGCATTAACTTTAGTCGTTCTTTGCCATCTAGCGAGTGGGTGCGAACTCCTAGTTTTTTAAACGCATTTAGCAAGTCATTTTCTAT
>JAWXUP010000065.1:0-14093 GCA_044426345.1 Clostridia bacterium
TGTATTAAATGCTCACTACACCTCACCGACGATTATAAAAACGATTTACGATGCGGTTGAAAAAATGGGTTTTACGACTGGCAATATCCTAGAGCCGAGTTGTGGCGTTGGGAATTTCTTCGGTTTGTTGCCTGAAAGTATGCAAAAATCGAACCTTTATGGCGTTGAACTCGACTCGATTACAGGTCGCATCGCACAAAAACTTTACCCTAACGCAAATATAGACATAAGAGGTTTCGAGAAAACCGATTACCCAGACAATTTCTTTGATGTTGCAATCGGAAATGTGCCTTTTGGCGACTATTCGTTGAGCGAAAAGCGTTATGACAACAATAAATTCAAAATTCATGACCATTTTTTCGCAAAATCTCTCGATAAAGTGCGACCAAATGGCATTGTGGCTTTCGTGACATCTAAAGGAACGATGGACAAACAAAACTCATCGGTACGAAAATATCTGGCAGAAAGAGCCGAACTTTTGGGAGCAATTCGACTGCCAAACAACGCTTTTAAAGCAAATGCAGGCACGGAAGTCACTTCTGACATTATTTTTCTGCAAAAACGTGAAAATCCTATCGATATTTCGCCAGATTGGATACATTTAGGCTATATAGAGGACAATTTGCCGATAAATAGCTATTTTGTGGACAATCCTGAGATGATTTTAGGTAATATGTCGCTCGTTAGTGGCAGATTTGGTATGGAAACAGCGTGTTTGCCGATTGACGGTGCTGATTTTAGCGAACAATTACAGACTGCAATTCAAAATATAGTTGGAAACATCGACGATAGAGAACTATTGGACGAAGTTCAAGACAGCTCAAACACAATGCTGATTGCTGACCCAAATGTCAAAAATTACTCATACACACTTGTCGATGGCGAGGTGTATTATCGTGAAAACTCTCGTATGAGCAAACCTGAAGTCAATGCGACAGCACTTGAGCGTATCAAGGGTATGATTGAAGTACGTGAGAGCGTGCATAAGCTTATTAATTTACAGCTTGAAGATTACCTGGAAACCGATATTAAAGCTGAGCAAGAGCGATTAAACAGCCTGTACGATAATTTCACGAGTAAGTATGGATTGCTTAATTCGAGAGGTAATTGATGGCTTTTGCAGGCGATAATTCTTACTATTTACTATGCTCGCTTGAGGACGTAAACGAGGACGGAATACTAAAAGCTAAGGCTGATATGTTTACCAAAAGAACCATCAAGCAAACCGTAAAAATCACAAGCGTTGATACTCCGAGCGAGGCTTTAGCAGTTTCGCTTTCGGAAAAAGCAAAGATTGATATGGAGTTTATGTCAGCACTTACTGGCAAAAATGAAGAAGAAATTGCAGATAGCTTACGTGGTGTAATTTTCTTAAATCCACTGCACGAATACAGCAGTGATACGCAACCGAAATACCTCACAGCAGACGAATATTTAAGTGGTAATGTTCGTGAAAAACTAGAGTGGGCAAAGCGTAGTTCAGCGTTATTTCCAGATGATTATGCAATAAATGTTGAATTTTTAGAAAAAGCACAGCCTAAAGACTTAGATGCAAGCGAAATTGAGGTGCGTTTGGGTGCAACTTGGATAAATAAGGAGTATATTCAGCAATTTATGTACGAAACGTTCCAAACTCCGTATAGGTGGCAGAGCGACTATGGTATTAGCGTGAAATTTGCGAATTTTACTGGCGAATGGGCGATAAAAAACAAAAATTATGCAGGCTATAATGACGTTGCATCAACATCAACTTTTGGTACTCAACGAGCAAATGCGTATAGGATTTTAGAGGATACTTTAAACCTTCGTGACGTGCGAATTTATGATACGATAACCGACCCAGACGGAAAAGAAAAACGAGTTCTAAACAAAACTCAAACCACTTTGGCACAACAAAAACAACAGCTTATCAAGGATAAATTTGTCGAATGGATATGGAATGAACCAGAACGTAGACAAGATTTAGTCCGAACTTACAACGAGAAATTTAACTCAACAAAACCACGTGAATATGACGGAAAACACATCACTTTCGGTGGGATTAACCCTGAAATTAAGCTGAGGGAACACCAAGTAAATGCCATTGCTCACATTTTATATGGCGACAATGTTTTGCTCGCTCACGAAGTCGGTGCTGGTAAATCTTTTGAGATGATTGCAGGCGCGATGGAGTCGAAAAGGTTAGGACTTTGCAACAAGCCACTTATGTCCGTGCCGAACCACTTAACCGAGCAAATGGCGAGCGAGTTTTTGCGATTATACCCGGCTGCTAACATTTTAGTGGCGACAAAAAAGGACTTCGAAACCAAAAATCGTAAGAAATTTTGCGCAAGAATAGCAACTGGCGATTATGATGCAGTAATTATGGGGCATTCTCAATTTGAACGCATTCCTGTATCGCTCGAACGTCAGGAACGATTGCTCGATGAACAGATTGAGGAAATTACCGACGGTATCGCAGAGGTGAAGTCGAGTGGTGGCGAGCGATTTACTGTAAAACAGCTTGAACGCACCAAAAAAGGCTTGGAACAAAGGCTTGAAAAACTTCGAGCGTTAGACCGAAAAGACGACGTAATAACCTTTGAGCAACTTGGTGTAGACAAGCTGATTGTCGATGAGGCGCACGCATATAAAAATGGCTTTGTTTTTACAAAAATGCGAAATGTCGCAGGTCTTGGCACTACTAAAAGCCAAAAATCTGCCGATATGTATATGAAATGTCGCTATTTAGATGAAATTACCGGTGGAAAAGGTGTGGTTTTTGCAACTGGCACGCCTGTCAGCAATAGTATGGTGGAAATTTACGTTATGCAACGATATTTGCAGTATAATAAATTGAAAGAATCAGGACTTTTGCACTTCGATGCGTGGGCGAGTACGTTCGGTGAAACTACAACGCAACTCGAGGTAAATCCACAAGGCGATGGGTACCGACTTCGCAATCGTTTTAGCAAATTTTTCAATCTACCAGAGCTTATGAATATGTTCAAAGAAGTCGCTGACATCAAAACTGCCGACCAATTGAACTTGCCAACTCCTGAGATTATTTACGAAACAGTAAACTCAAAACCGACCGATTTACAGCGTGAAATTGTTATGGAACTTTCGAAAAGAGCGTCCGATGTTCACGCAAATAAAGTTGACCCGAGCGTTGATAATATGCTTGCGATTACCAACGACGGACGTAAATTAGGCTTAGACCAAAGGGTGTATAACGCTATGTTGCCAGACGACCCAGATAGCAAGGTGAACGCTTGCGTCAGCAACATTTATGAGATATGGCAGGACACGAAGAATGAGAAATTAACGCAACTTTTGTTTTGCGATTTATCGACACCAAAAGGCAAACCGAAGGACGTTTTAAAGGTTGCAAAAGGCGAAAATATGGGTATTAATGGCGCTGAGGTTAACGCACTTGAAATGGGCATTAAGATTGATGAAGACACGATTTTGATTGAAAAAGAACGTCCGTTTAGCGTGTATTATGACATTAAAGAAAAGCTTGTTAATTTGGGTGTTCCTGAAAAAGAAATCGCTTTTATTCACGATGCGAAGTCAGAGGTGCAAAAGAAAGATTTATTCGCAAAAGTTAGAAATGGCGACGTGCGTTTACTGCTTGGGAGTACGTCGAAATGCGGTGCTGGAATGAATGTTCAAGACCGACTTGTCGCGATGCACGACCTTGATGCGCCATGGCGACCGGGTGATTTGCGACAGCGTTCTGGGCGTATCGAACGTCAGGGGAATATGAACGAAACTGCGAAAATTTATCGTTATGTTACGGAGTCAACTTTTGATGCGTATTTGTGGCAAACGCTTGAAAATAAGCAGAAATTTATATCTCAAATTATGACGTCAAAATCACCGGTTCGCTCGTGCGATGACCTCGATGAGTCGGCGCTTAGCTTTGCAGAAATCAAGGCTTTGTGTGCCGGAAATCCTAAAATTAAGCAGAAAATGGACTTGGATATTGAGGTGTCGAAGTTGAAACTTTTGAAGGCTAGTCATCAAAGCACAAAGCATAGGTTGGAGGATAATTTGCTGAAATACTTCCCTGAAAATATCAAAAAGAATGAGGGATATATAAAGGGTTTTGAGCGAGATATTGAAATTTTGGCGAACAACACACCTAAAGAAGATGAGTTTTTGCAGATGTTAATCAAAGGCGAAAAGCTTGTTGATAAAGAAAATGCTGGTGCTGCTATTTTGGCTTGCGTTAAAGAGGTAAAAGGCAAAGAATCAGTCGAAATAGGTGCGTATCGTGGTTTTAAAATGCATATAATTTACGATAGCTTTAAGAATGAGCATAAGGCTATTTTGCGAGGTTCAATGAGCCACGTGACGGTTTTGGGAAACGATGTCAGAGGCAACTTGACGAGAATAGATAACACGATGAAAGATATGCCAAAAAGGCTCGAAAGCGTTAAAATTCAACTTGAAAATCTCTATAATCAACAAGCGAATGCCGAGCTTGAAAAAGATAAACCATTCCCACAAGAACAGGAACTTCGAGAGAAGTCGGAACAACTTGCAAAGCTTGATATAGAGCTGAATTTGGGCGAACACAACGATGATTCTTTAGCTCGTGATGAGGTTGATGTTGTAAAAAAATCTGAACGTCCGTCGGTGCTACAACAGCTTAAAAATCAGCCTAAATTACAGCATGAAAGCAAACTAAAACTACATCGCCAGGAGGTGAGATAAATGGCAAACAGAACGCGAAATGTTCAGCTTCATTTTATGGTATCAGCCGAGGAAAAACAATTAATTCACCAAAGAATGAAACAGCTTGGCACAAAAAATATGGGTGCGTATCTTCGCAAAATATCAATAGACGGCTACGTTTTACAGCTCGACACCACCGATGTGCGTGAGCTCGTAAGAGTGCTTCGTGTGACAAGTAATAGCCTTAATCAGCTGACAAAAAGAGCGCATGAAACAGGCAATGTTTATAGTGAAGATATTGAGGATTTAAGGAAAAGTTACGATAAATTGTGGGGTATTGCCGAGGAAATTATGGTTAGATTGGCTAGTATTTGACGTGGTGTAAGTAAAGAGTTTTCAAAGTACACTTCAGTTGAGAAATTTTATCTTAACTGAAGTGCTTACTTATGCAAGGAGGGAAAATGGCTACAACAAGACTCATCGCAATGCACCAAAATAAAGGCAAAACGATTGCAGCTTGTTTGTCCGACAGAACCGACTACGCGACCAATCCTGAAAAGACAAACGAAGGCGAATTGGTGTCATCTTATGAGTGCGACCCACGAACTGTGCAGGGCGAGTTTATGCTTTCAAAAAGGCTCTACAGCGAGGTTACAGGGCGGACGCAAAAGAGCAATGTCATCGCATATCAAATACGACAAGCCTTTAAACCAAACGAGATTACGCCTGATCTCGCGAATCAAATTGGCTACGAACTTGGCATGAGATTTACGAAAGGAAATCACGCGTTTATCGTCGCAACGCACATTGATAAATCGCATATTCACAACCATATAATTTTTAATTCAACCTCGCTTGATGGAACAAAAAAGTTTCGAGATTTTCTGGGAAGTGGCAAGGCATTGGCGAAGATTTCGGATATCATTTGCATTGAAAACAATCTGTCAATTATAGAAAACCCTAAACGCTCTAAAGGGCATTACGGCAAGTGGCTTGGTGATAATAAACCGTTAAATTACAGCGATAAATTAAGAATTACTATAGATGATGCACTTGCTAAAAAACCTAACACGTTAGAAGAATTTTTAGAGCTTATGGCAGTATCTGGGTACCAAATAAAACGTGGAAAGCACATTAGTTTTAAGAGTACCGAGCAAAAGAAATTTATTCGTATGCGTTCTTTGGGTGAGGAATATTCAGAGGAAAAAATCAGGAAAACTATCGAGGGAAAAACTGAGGAAAAAGCTGTAAACAACAGCGAAAACTCACGAGAAAAAGTTGATTTATTGGTAGATATTGAGGCTAAAATGCAAGGCGGTAAAGGTAAAGGATATGAGCAGTGGGCGAAGGTTTTTAATCTAAAACAAATGGCGAAAACAATAAATTATTTAAGAGAAAATGATTTATTAGACTATGAAAAACTCGATGAAAAAGCAAAAGAAATTTCTGCAAATTTTGATGAAATAAGTGCCGAGATTAAGGGTTACGATAGGCGTATTAAAGAAATTCAAGACTTGAAGAAACATATAGTAAATTATATGAAAACAAGAGAGGTTTATGCGCAGTATCGAAAGTCTGGTTACTCGAAAAAATTCTACGAAATACACCAAACGGAGCTGATTTTGCACAAGGCATCAAAGGTAGCATTTGATGATCGTAAACTAAAAAAATTACCGTCGATAAAATCGCTTAACGAGGAGTATTATGAGCTGATTTCGTTCAAGAAGAAGGCATATTTGAGCTACAAAACCACGAGAAAAGATATGCAAGAAATTGTAATCGCTAAGGAAAATATTGATAGGATGCTTAATGTGAAATGTATAAAACACACAAATAAAATTAAAGATAAATAAAAAACGTTACGATTTTAAACGCCATTTATGGGGTGTAGCACGATGATTTTATCATAGTTTCAGAGGGGTTTTAGGGGTTCGTCCTAACAAGTCAATGCAAGAGTGTGTACACGTTTGCCCTGCTTGCCAGACTTATCAGGAATTCACGATAATCGTGGTTATCAGGAAAAATAACTTATCAGGAAAACTTGAAAATAGCCTTTAAACAAGGGCATTTTCTAGAAAAAATTCCTGATAAGTTTTTTCTGTTTTTGTGCAAATTTAAAATTTGGGAACGAAAACTACAAATCCAAAATTCCTGATAACCAGAAGCGATTAAATTAAAAATCGAATATTTTTCCTGATAAGTGGAGAAAAACAGGTTAATATCCTTGGTATAATTATGGTGCAGAGAAATCTGACAATTATATTAAGGAGAAGTGCTTATGACTATTGAACAATTATCAAAAAACACTGTAAACGAAATGATAAGATTAGGACTAACAGAGCTTACTGCGTGGACGGTCTATGGCAAAGTTTACAAACCAATCATCAAATTACATGAGGAAGGAGGTTTTGAAAAATTCAATCAAGAAATTATACAAAGTTATGTTCGTGACATTGAAAATCGTTTGGCTGGAAATCAAATTAATCACAGCACATATCGCCAATTTATGGTGGGTCAAGAACGGCTTTGTGAAATGCATAAAGATGGTAAATTTACGCTTAAAGGACCGAAGTTTAATTCTAGGTTTAAGTTAAATGATTACTACGAAAAAATTTTGAAGGAATATCTTGATACCAGTGGATTTAGCACTAAAGGTCGAAGTGATGCCATGTGGATTGCTAAGAAATATTTTGCGTGGTTGATTACAGAAAATAATATTACTTTAAAAAATGTTGGAGCAACCCATATCCAAAAATTTATGATATTCTGTTCTAATCATATGCGTTCTAGCAGTTTACATGATGTTAAGCTATATATGCGAAAGTTGTATGTATTTTTACATGAAAATGGTTATCAAGAATCAGATTACAAAGGTTTATTCGATTTTAAGGTATCAAGAGAAAGCAAATTATATCCTGCCGCTGATCCTGATGAAGTATCCAAAATCTTAGATAGTATTGATAGAAATATGCCACTTGGAAAAAGAAATTATGCTATCATTTTATTAGGACTAGTAACAGGACTTAGGGCAATAGATATTGCTAAACTCAAACTATCAGATATTGACTGGGTTAATGGAGAAATCAATGTAAAACAACAAAAAACTGGCAATTCTCTAGTGCTACCACTTACAGAAGATGTAGGTGTTGCTATTAGAGAATATATTTTAAATGGCAGACCTAAGAACGCTATTGACGATTCTGTTTTTATTAGATCCAGAGCACCTCTTACAGGACTTACAAACGGAAACTCTATTGGTGATATGTTTGATGATTACAGAAAAAAACTCGGAATGCCAAGGGAAGCATTTGACGGAAAATGTTTCCATTCACTTAGGCGATATGTGGGAAAAAACATGATAACTTCAGGAGTATCTGTAAATACTTTGGCACAAGTTTTAGGAGATGCACAGATAGATTCTGTCAAGAAATACATATCACTTGATACCATTCATTTAAAAGAATGTGCCTTGGATTTCAAAGGGATTGAAACGGAGGTATCAAATGGATAAATGGAAAAGTAAGTTTCAAAATGATATTATCTCAATGCTTGATTATTATGAAGCTTTGGGTTACAAAAGATTTTCTCATGAGAAAACATTACTGAAATTTGATAACTATTGTGCTGATAACTTTCCAAAATCCAGTAAACTAAGTGAGAAGATTGTAATTAGTTGGCTTGAAAGTGAAAATACAAACTTATCACAAAAGGCAGGTTCTATTCGTATTTTTGGAAAATATCTAGTAGCATTAGGAAAGGATGCTTATGTGCTTTACGAAAAATATTCTACTAGCAAAATTAAATCAAAACCGTATATTTTTACAGACGAAGAATTAAAACATTTGTTTCATTCTATTGATAAAATGAAAGCAACTAAAACAGAGCCTTTTATCCACGAAATTCTTCCTGTGATATTTAGATTGATATACACTTGTGGACTGCGACCAAATGAAGGTAGACAGCTAAAAACTGAAAATGTTAATCTTAAAACCGGAGAAATTTTTATTACAAATACAAAAGGAAAAAAAGATAGGATTGTTGTTACTTCAGATGATATGCGAAGACTATTAAAGTTTTATATGGCAAGGAGAGAAATATTTGGTGGAGATAATGACTATCTATTTCCATCATTTTCAAATGAAATTTTTACAAGTAATCAAATTAATAATTACTTCAAAAAAGCATTTAGCAATGCCTTTCCTGATATCTCAAAAGAAGAATTACCATCTATCCGAACATATGATTTAAGGCATCGTTTCGCATCAGCAGTGTTAAATCGCTGGCTCGATAACAAAGAAAATCTTGCATCTAAATTACCATATTTAAGAGCATATATGGGACATAAATCTTTATCCGAAACAAGTTATTATATTCATCTACTCCCTGAAAATCTACTAAAATCAACTGGTATTGATTGGCAGGCATTTGAGGGAATTATTCCAGAGGTGAGCTTATGGGAAGAATAGTAGATAAAGAGCTTTGGGAACACATCAATAAATATTTCAAGGTATATTTACCAATTTCACGAGGTGCGAGTAAACATACAATCAGAGCCTATCAAAAAGCTGTTGAAACTTTCCTCGACTTTGTGAAAATACAGAGAAATGTAGAACTTAATTCTGTTACATTTGATATGCTTAACAGCGATATTTTACTTGATTTTTTAAATGACATTGAAGGACAAGGTGCTAGCGTATCTACAAGAAATCACCGATTAAATAGTATTAAAGCATTTTTTGCTTATGTAGCTAAGGTAGATGCAACGAAAATCATTTACAAGTGTGATATTGATAAAGTGCCTTTAAAGAAAAAACCTGTAGAGCGTGTTAATTATTTAAGTGAAATAGCTGTCAAAACACTTTTAGATGAACCTGATGTAAAAACTATGAAAGGTATCAGAGATAGTTTTATTATGCTTTTAATGTATGATACAGCTGCAAGACTTAATGGGATAGTAAATCTTTCAATTTGTGACATTAAATTATCAAAAGCTCCAGTTGTTACACTTCATGAAAAAGGTTCAAAGATTAATACAGTTCCTATTATGACAAGCACTGTAGAACATTTTTCAAACTATATGAGTATATATCACCCTGACGAAAGTCTGTATTCAAAAGAGCCATTATTCTACAGTTTAAAAGATGGAGTAAAAAAGAAAATTGACGATAGCACTATTAGAAAATTTATGAAAAAATATGGTGTTTCTGCTCGTGGAAAGTGTAAAGAAATTCCTGAAAATATTCACCCACATTTACTAAGGCATTCAAGAGCAATGCACTTATATCAGCATGGAATGGATCTAACACTTGTATCTCAGTGGCTAAATCATTCTAAACTTGAAACAACATTAATTTACGCTCATGCAGATACAGAGCAAAAGAGAAAGGCAATTGAACTCGCTACGTCTGGGGATAGTCCTCTTAAAGATCAGCTTAATTCTAACAAATTTGTAGTTGATGATGAGGATATGCTAAAGAGACTTTATGGGCTTAAATGATTTTTTCCAGTTATCAGGAATTTTAAATGGATTTTCATTTATCCACTTCCAGTTATCAGGAATTTTGATATTTTAGTTTTCGTGGCAAAATTCAAAACTTGCACTAAAACAGAAAAAACTTATCAGGAATTTACGATAATCAGAATAATAGAGGGGGCTATGAGGCAGTCTATAGTTGGTTAAAAATATTAATTAAACTATTGCAATATTTTTGTAAAAATGTAAAATAATATAAAATTTACAAACTTAAAATTGTAATAACAAAAACAGCCCATTATGGTTGAAAAGTGTAGGAATTATCAGTGTTTTTTGATTTAAAAGTGCAAAAAAATTAAAGTGAAACTGTAAAAAGTTGTAAACTTTTATAAAATTAAAACGGTCAAAAAATATAAAAAATAGAATTTTTTTGAACTTATTTCTTGACTTCACCTGGCGTTTGTGTTAAAATAAATGTGTCCTAAAAAATGCAAATAAAATTTTAAATGTTAAAGTTAAAAAAGTTAAAAATATTTTAAAATAAAAAAAGACACGACAAATAGAGTGTCGCAGACACTCAGGGAAAAATGATATGTAAGTTAGCTTTGTTTTATGCAAGTTTGACCGTATTTTTCGAGATGAAAAATACGATCATAAGATTTTAGCAAAATGGGAGATTGCGATATTATAATATGTAATTTCGATACACTTTTTAGCGAGATATTCGGCAAAAGTGGGTTATCAAAGTTATATAAATTACCAATTCAGTTGAAATTTTGCTCACATGCAAGACCGATGCCGGGAATCGAAGTAATTAGGGAGTTAAGATCTTTCATAATTACAGAAATTTCTGCTTCAACCTCTTTAATTTGAGCAGCAAGTTCAGCAATGAATTTAATGGTATGTTTAAGCTCTAATGCTTTCGATGTGAAGTTCAGAAATAGAATTTCTAGCTGCGACACGAAATAAAATGGCTGTATTTTTAGAAAATTTGCCCTTAGATGATTTTTCTAAAAGATTAGTAAGTTTTATTAAATTAGCATTTGCAATAGCTTTTGCCGATGGAAATTCAGATAAAAGTGCATAAACAGATGAAGAATGTAGTGTTGAAACCAAATTTTCAAGCTCTGGGAACAAAATTGTAACAAGTCGTGAAATTGATTGTTTTAACCTTGCACGCTGTTTTACTTTATCGAAACGATAACGAGTTAGTGACTTTAGTTCTTCATTGTGGTATAATGTTTGAGAGTAGGACTTGAGTTCCACATCAGATATTAACATACTTGCAATTGTAGAGCAATCGACTTTATCTGTTTTCGTCTTTGTTAAGACTTTGACCTTTTCTGAAAAGATTTGTATGTAACGGATTGATAACATAGGTTGGCAGACCTTTATCGAGTAGATAGCCTAAAATATTGTAGGAGTAGTGTCCTGTGGCTTCAAGTCCTACTTTTATGCTGTCAAAATCATTGCAAACTGATGATATTTTATTAAACAACTCATCAAAACCTTGCATTGTATTTGCTATGGTAAAAGGTTTGAAGTACATTTCTCCCAAACTATCACGATGAAACAATAGTGCTTATCCTTTGCTACATCAATCCCGACTAAAATCATAAATTTAACCGTCCTTTTTAAAATATTTAATACCGCTTTTAGACCACAGAGTGTTTTTTCAATATGAAACCTCGTTCTAAATAAACCGTCTAAGCGGTAGGTGAAAAATACTAATCAAAAGCATTTAAAAATATTTAGCATTTAAAAAAAGTTCTTGGCAAGGACGCAAAAAACTATTATTTTTACATTAAAAAAAGGAAGTTTTATGATGCAAAAAAATGAAATGATTTATACGCCCCAAAAACGCATACCTATAGGCAAGGTTATTGAAATTGATGGTCAGTTTTTTCTTGAGTTTAAAAATTCAAAGTTTAACACGGTAGAAACAATTTCGATAAGCGAATTGATGCGTTTGATAACCAAGAAAAATGATATTTATCTAAATAAAGCAGAAATATCCCAAAATTTTTGGAGATAATTCGCGATTGAAAATTAAAGATTACTCCAAGAGAAGAACCGAGTGAGTTCATCCGGCACGAGTATTTATGAGAAATTCGTAAATATTCGTGCTTTTTTTTATTTAAACAGGAGAAAATATGATTGAAATTAAAAATAGTAACGGCAAAAGAATTTGCGATATTTCCGATGATAAAAAAGCTATAGTAATTAAAAATAAAAATTGCGAAACAGTAATTATTGTCAATGAGAAAGGCAAATTAGAAGTTAAAAAGTAAACAATCGAATAGAAATCTGCCAGAGCGCTAGACGACCGAGTAGGACCAATTAAAGGTTCGCAAGGTCGTCTTTTTTGACCTTGCGTTAAAACGGAGGTCGCTTTTGTTTGGTGCAAAAAAAATGGGAATGCTACACAAATAAATATCCGTAAACTCCTTAATCTTGAAAAGAAAAATCAAAATTAAGGAGAGATGAATATGTATTTTAATTACGCAAAAGAAAGAAAAAAATTTGAAATTAAGTGGGAAAAACTTAGAAAAGAATATTTAGAAGCTGGTATGCACGCTGAAGATATCGAAATAATGTACAAACTAGATTTAGATGTGTTTAATAGCAACCGCCGTTACATAAATCATTATGAAGACTTTGATTTTGCAAATGACAAAAATAAAGGATTTTACAAAATTGCAAATGCTGAATTTAGTTGTGAAATTTATTTAGAAATGAATTGGGTCGAAGAGCTTGAAAGTGATGATTTATATGAAAAAATCACCCAACTTTCGATGAGTGACTTAGAATTATTGACGCTTTACGTATTCGAGCAGCAAACTCAAACGGAAATAGGTCGTAGATACGGCATTTCTCAGAAAAATATCAGCAAAAAAATTAAACGAATTAGAAAATTTTTGCAAGGAAATTAAACACAGAGTAGCTCTATTATAGGGCTACTTTTTTTGACATATGGTACAATAGTATAAAGGGGGAATGCGTCATGAACATAGAAATAATGCAAGAATATAAAATTTATCTATTAGAGAACGAAAGTTCAGAAAATACTATTTTAAAATATACACGCGACGTCAAAACTTTTCTTGAATTTTTAGGAAATGATGAAATTGACAAGACGAAAGTTATTTTATTTAAGGAGCATTTAAAGTCGAAGTATTTAGCGTCAAGCGTTAATTCGATGCTTGCAGCTATTAATAATTTTCTGGAGTTTTTGGGAATGACATCATTAAAAATAAAACCACTGAAAGTTCAAAAAGAAATGTTTTTATCACCTGAAAAAGAGCTTACGAAAGAAGAATATGAAAGGCTTGTAAAAACGGCAGAAAGCCAGAATAACACAAGATTATCTTTAATAATACAAACAATTTGTTCAACAGGGATTCGTGTGTCTGAATTGAAATTTGTAACCGTAGATTCTATTAGTACAAGACGGAGTTTAGTTAATTTAAAAGGGAAAACTAGGACTATTTTTTTGCCGAAAGATTTGTGTAAGTTACTAAGAAAACATTGTGTAAGTAATAGTATTGTAAAAGGCAGTGTTTTTGTGACCAAAACAGGAAAACCTTTGGACAGATCCAATATTTGGACAATGATGCAAAAATTATGCAAAAAAGCAAATGTAAATGGAACGAAAGTTTTTCCACACAATCTTAGACATTTGTTTGCAAGAACGTATTACAAAATTGAAAAAGACATTTCAAAATTAGCTGATATTTTGGGGCATAGTAGTATAAATACGACTAGAATTTACATTATGGAAACCGGTTCTGAACATATAAAACAGCTCAATCGAATGAACTTAGTACGCTTTATAGAATAAAAAAACAACATAACAATAATTATGTTGTGAATATGTAATAAAATTATATGCGATAAAATCGCAAATTAACCTAAATCGCAGTATGATGCATAAAAGACCAATATAATATATTAT
>JAWXUP010000066.1:0-13872 GCA_044426345.1 Clostridia bacterium
TTTATCCCTGTTCTAATCGCGTTTAGAGATTTAAATAAAATAACAAAAATAGATAAAATAATGCGAAAAAAAGGTTTTTATTTAACACCACAAAAAGGATATTCTAGAGTTACTAAAATGTCTCAAATTTTTGTAGATATGTCCAAAAGCATCATTAAACACAATCAAAATATGCTTAATTTAAAACATTCTTACGAGCCATTTGTTCCTAGTGAAATTATTAGGATTTTCGACAAAAAAGATATAATGGAGCTAGAGGTTGGTCAAAAGAAAGATATGGACGCAGTTATTTTAATCATAAAAGCTGAAAATTTCTTGCGTGTAGTCGGTGAAAACGAAGAATCTGAAGTATTTGAGTACGCAAATGAAATCTTCAACATAATAATAGATGAACTTGGAGAGGGTCTTTTGATTAATTTTAACCAATTAGACAGTCAGATTTTATTTGAAAGCAATATTAACAATGCTCTAAAAATAGCATCTAAAATACTTGCAAAAATTGAAAAACACCCTAAAACTTTCAATGGGAAAAAAGTTGAATTTAGCTATGTTGCAACAATGACCGAGGCAAATCTTGGCATAATTGGTAGTAATAAACGTAGTGAACTTTTGATAAATATTAATGAAAATAATTTGATTAACGAGTTAAGTAAACTAGCAAATAACTTCAAAACAGGTGTTCTATTTTGCAATTCAAGGATAAAAAATAGAAAAAACACTAGACTTATCGCGCAAAGTGCTGACGGAAGGTATATTTTTGAGGATTACTCTGGAAAATCATCTGAAATTGTGAAATTAAACAATTTGACCAAAGAGGTTTTCGAGCAAAGTGTAATTGACTTTATAAAAGGTGATAAACAAAAAGCAAATGCAGGTTTTATCAGTGTTATACGCAAGAATAATAACGATTTAATGGCGTATCATTATTTCGAAAAATGCAATGAAGAAATTTTAATTGGGAGTTAATGATGGAGAATAACAGTTTGCCATATTTTGCTAAAGATGATATTTATAGCGATTTTTCTCTGTTTATAAACTCTGTTCTAAGATCATTTATAAGCACAAAAGACAAGGTATCTTTTGATAAAATCTTGAGAAAAATGCAAAATAATGCTCGTTTTAATATTGAAATTCCGATAGTTTCGGTCCTATTAAAACTAAATCTAACAAAATTTGAACAGTTTTGCATTATTTTGATTCTAAGTCTTGATAATGACAAAGAATTAAATCAAGCTTTTTTGAAAATTTCAAATCTTGAAAAAAATTCGCTTGTAAAACTTTATAGAGCTACAGTTCAAGATGAAAATTGCGATTTCAATATTTCTGCAGATGGTAGAAGTGTGCTTGAATTTACATCTGACAACGTAATATTTACAAAATTTTTCACTGAATATATAGTAAACGGTAATTTTTTTGGAGCAGAAAGACTGGAAAATAGTGTAGAATTATTAGTTTACAAACAAAATGCAGATGAAATTGCTAAGAATATAACAACTGATGGCGTTTGCGTTAATATATATGGTGAAAAAAGTTGTGGAAAACGTCAATTTGTACATTACATTGCATATATATTGGATAAAAAAATAATGTCACTCGATTTTGATAAAATGAGATTTTCGACAGGTGACGAAATTTTAGATAACATTTCAAGATGCACTGTTTTCTCTAAAATAGAGCAAGGTATAGTTTATATATATAATATTAATGATAATCTAAATGACAAGGAACAGCATATTTTAGCACAAATTCTTGAAAATTTACAACTTTTTACAGTTTTTGTTGCGACTATTCAAAGTGATACTTTGGAAAATAGGAAGTATCAAAAATTCTTAAAAGTAAATCTTTGGAACTTGACGAACGAAGAGAAAATTTCAGCTTGGGAGCATTTTAAATTACAATATAACGCAGAAATTAACGCTAATGATTTTGGAAATAAATATGTTTTTAATGTTGGTGAGATAAAAAATACATTTGAAAGTGCCTCGCTTTTGTCTAATGGAAAAATTGATGAAAGCATAATACTTCAATCTATAAAAATGCGTGATTATAGACTTGAGGGAGCAGACCTTATAAAAACTTATTTTACCTTTGATGATTTAGTTGTAGATGAGCCAGTTCGTAGACAGCTCGACCATATAATTAATCAGTTGAAATTTAAAAATGTGATGTATGATGACTGGGGATTTGATAAGAAAATTCCGTATGGCAGAGGCATTTCATCACTATTTTATGGACCACCAGGCACTGGTAAAACTATGACTGCTTCAGTTATAGCAAACGAATTGAAACTTGATTTATATAGAATAGATTTATCAAAACTTATTAGCAAATACATTGGTGAAACCGAGAAAAACATATCGAATTTATTTGATAAAGCAAAAAATATGAACGTAATTTTGTTTTTTGATGAGGCTGATGCACTTTTTGCGAAAAGGTCGGAAGTTAATGATTCTAACGACAAAAATGCGAACGCAGAAACTGCTCACTTATTGCAAAAACTAGAGGAGTACGAGGGCATTTCTATACTTGCAACAAATTTACTAGACCAACTTGACGATGCTTTCAAACGAAGAATTAAATTTATGGTTCCGTTTGTATTGCCTAGCGAAAAAGTTAGACTTGAACTTTGGAAACGCATTTTGCCTAGAGAGGAATTTTTAGGCGATATTGATATTGAATTTTTCGCAAAGAATTTTGAACTTAGTGGTAGTCAAATTAAGGAAATAGTATTAAATGCATCATTTATTGCGATATCTGAAGGTGAAAAACTAAGTAATAATCAGATAAAAGAGGCGGTTACGCTAAATTATCAAAAATACGGTAAAAGAATATTAAATGATGATTTTTTATATTTAGCATAAAGGAGGGTGAATTTTATGGCATCTGCAAGCTTGTGGGATAGAGTTAAATCGTTTTCATTTAGCGATTTATATGGTAGTCACAATAATGTTGATAAAAATAAATACAGAAATCAAAATATGCAAAGACCAGCAACTGAGAAGGATAAAGATGTAAATGTTGAATCGACAGAGGATATAATTAAGAACTTAGATTCATATTTAAATAGTCATGCGAGTAGTGTAGCTGCTGGGAAAGTGGTTTCTCAAAACGTATTATTTAAAATAAATGGCGTTAGTGTTTTTGGCGAATTCGGTAAAAATGCATATGCAGACGAAATACCTTTATTTAAAGGAGCGTCTATTGATATCCGTCACGCGGTGATGAAAGGCGTTAAAGGCAATAGAAGACAACCCAATAGTGCTGATGGTACAGGTGCGCTCTTGACGATTTTACCAGACGAACTTGATACGGCGCTAATTTTCCCTATGCAAATTGCTAAAATTAGCGAAAGGTATGTTGAAGGTACTGCAGAAGTTTCAACAGGTATTGGTTTTGGTTCATTCAACAGGATAGAAGTGAAAAAAGCAAAACTAGAAAATGACAAAGTTATATTAAATGATGCTATGCTTATAAACAATCCTAGCAATGTTTATGGTGGAGCTGCTGCGGGCGTTCCTATCGGAAATTTAATTTTCGATGAAACAGGCCTACAAAGTGGTACTCTTTCAAAAGAGGCTATGTATGCATTTTTAAACTTTAATCCGAAAGATTTTGAGGCGCAAAAAGAAGAATCTGAAACTACAAGTAACACAACGGAAGATACCACAGATGATTCAATTACATCAAATACTGAAGAACCTGAAACTATAACAGACAATTCAACTGATGAAGAGGTTTTGGGAGCAGTTGAAGAAAATGCAGAAGAGGCAGAAGAGGCAGGAGATGGCGGAGATGGCGGAGATACTATTTTTGATCAAGCAAAAGAAAGTGTTGTTGAGGCAATATCAGACTTTGCAAGCGGTAAGATAGATGACGTTAAGGAAAAATTAGCAGAGAATGGCTTAGATATTGATGCAGGAAAAGAAGCTCTTAAAGAAGATCCTATAGGTACTATTACTGCAATTGGAGAAACTTTGAAAGATCCAAAAGGTGCTTTTACTGCAGCTGTAGACGCGGTTAAAGGAAGTGCAAGCACCATTGATGATGATGTGATTGGAGCAGTAAATGAATTTGCAGTGGATAACGGAATGGATTGGGACTCTATTACCGAAGCTTGGGGAGATGCATCGAATCAAGCTGGTATCACAAATGAACTTACTGCTGAAAAAAGTATAGGCGAAGATAATAAGTCTTTTGAAGCTGAAGCTGGAGCTTCTATTAGTATACCAATAGCACCTCTTTTGAACTTAAAAGTTGGAGCTGGTGCAAATTTTGAAGCGAGTTACTCACTGGGGGATTTCGATTTAACAAAACCAACATTAAATTTACCAGAAAGAAAAATAAAAGGAAATAGTATTCACGTTTCAGGTGGTGCTTCAGCTAATGCATCTGCTATAGTAAGTTTATTTTTCGGACTTGGCGTGGGTATATCCAATGTAGCAGAGATTACAGGTAAACTTGAAGGTAGTTTAGGAGCGGACGTAAATTCTAAAGTACAAGCGGAAGCTGATTTTGGTATTGTAGGAGGAAAAAACTTTAAGCTTCATAGATTATCAATTGGAGCAGATATAAAGGCAGAATTAAAAGCGACGCTTGAGGCTATAATCTCACTGGATATTTTTACGTGGTCGCAAGATTTATATTCAAAAAATTTGGCAGAATTTAAAGCCGCAGATATTAGAGGTGCGCTAGCAGCTACGAAAAGTTTTGAAGCGACCAATAATAGTTGGGACTTTACAAGTAAACTTAGTGGTGATTTTTTTAATAATGCATTTTCGTATGGTAAAGATCGTGATAAACTTCAAGAAATAATTAAATATAAAGAAAGTTCGAGCTATGGATTTGCGAATTCTAAAGATAATTATGAGAAGATTATAGAAGATCTGAAAAAAGCTCAAGAATTTGTTGCAGAATATAAAAGCGGTGAAAACCTAGTAATGGCCACGGAAGATGGACCTAAGAAAATCTTCTCAATTGTTCAGGCAATCGAAGATAAGTTCTATTCGCAATCTGAAAACGCTAAACAACAAACAAAAAATTGTATAGAGATTTTGTATAAACTTCAACAAAATAGTGTTTACATAAAAGCGAAAAGCAAAAATGAAACATATGAAAGGTTCCAAGTCGAGCTTGCAGAAGTTAAAAGACTTCTAGGAAGTGATGATACTAACGAGCAAGAGCGAGGAAAAATTATGCTTAATGAATTGAAAGTTAGTATTGGTGATAATGAATTCATAAAAAATTCTAGCATTTCAAATGCTGCAGCTGTTGAAGCGTTGAAAGAGTTAAAAGATGTAGATGCTCTTATTGCATATGAAGAAAAAAGAAGAGATGAGCTTTCAGAAAGATTTAATTCAACTAAAAAAGATGCTGCACATCAAGCTATAAGCCTTAAAATTGCGCGTGATGAGCCTAGTGAGAAACTTTATTCATTCTATGAAGAACGTCAGAAAAAAGAGAAAAATCGCATTTTAGGTCGAGAAAATCATTTAGAGAAACATTTTATAAAAGATGTTGCGACTCAAGCTGATATGTTGGAGTATCTTGGCAAGCGCGAAGAAAATATGAGCACTACAAAAATAGAAAAACACGATAAAAGAATTGCAATGCTTTTAGATTATTACAATGCACTTGGAGAGGGCTCCAAAAATCAACCTAATGTGGAATTTTACGACAAATATAAAAGTACGGGATTTTTTTCTCCGAAAAGAATTTTTGAGGAACAATATAAATTTTCTCAAAAAGATCAATTTAAGACTTTTATAAAAGAGTATTTAAATAAAAAAGGTGCACTTAAATTTTTAGATAAGAAAATTGAATATGAAAATATGTCAAAAGCTAGAGCTGCGCTTATAGCGGCTGGTGGAGAAACTTCTAACCTTGATGAAAGGTTATCCAATCAACGCGCAAGTGTTCGAAATGATTTTAAAGATAAGGATAAAAAACATATATTTGCTACAAATGATGATTTTATAAAAGCTCGTCAAAATATGGCCAAAGTAAAACAGCTAGAAGAAGGCAAAAAACCAGAAGCCGAAGGCCAAGCTGCGGTTACTGTTACAAGTCAAATTAAAGAAAAGCTTATCGGTGACACAGATGCAATAAATAAACTTATAGCTTTCGAAGGAAGTAGATCGAACAAAAGTGATAAAGTTTATGCACAACTTGAAACTTATAAATTAAGTAAGGAATTTAAAGCGAATACGAGTGAAGGCTCGCAAGCACAAAATGAAGCTGCCATCAAAGATAGATATGCGCTTAATAAGATGGCAGTCGATTATTATTTTGAAAATATAGGTAGAGGGTTTTTAGGTAAAACGAATATAATTAGCGATGCTGTCAGAAAAGACTTTGATATTAATGATCTTTATTCATCAAGCGATCTTGAAGCAATAGAATATGACGGTAAAGGTAAAGATGAGAATCTTAGCGTTTTTGAGCAACGTAAACTTTATGGAGCAAAAAATGATGATGGCAAACTGGATAATGATAAAAATAATAGTGCATTAAAATCTGTAATAGGTGAACAGTTAACCGATGATAGAATGCTTGCATACTATGATTATATGGCACGTGAAAAAGAAAACGCAGCCGTTACTTTATTTGATTTAGCAAATTCTTCGTCCGACTATCAAGAGATTGTAACTCAGCTTGAGCAAGCAGGAAGTAAAGATGTGCTTTCTGAATATACATCGTATATTCAAAAGCACGCCGAATCAATTTTAACACCAAATAGAATTATGAGTCATGAAATGATACGTGAGTCAGCTTATGCCAACAAGTATAAATCAGAGATGAATGCAGTTTTAAATAACGACAGAGGAGCTCTTGAAGAAAGTAAACATATGAAAGATTTTGCTGAAAAGCAAATGAAGAAAGATGGTAATAAAATCACATTAGAACAAATTTATACCATTGAAAATTATGAGCAAGATTTAGCTACACAAAAACATACAGATCGTATTGAGGTGTTGAGAAAAGGTAGCGCAGAAGGATATGAAGGCAAGAGGTTTGATGTTGCAAGGTCGGCTGTAAAATCAAAAAAAGCAGAACTTTTAGACGAACCAAATTCATTACAAGCTATATTAGAATTGGCAGTTGCAACAAATAAAGAAGAGAATGACGAAGAATATGCTACTTATAAAGAAACCCGAGAATCTTTAGAAAATAATGCTGAAACTTTTAGAAAGCAATCGCTCTTGTGTGAACAAATTTCATTAAGTGCAGGGCAAGTTGTAAAATCACCAAAAGACCTATTCACAAAAGATGGAGTTCTAAACGAAAAGTTAATTAATTCAATCGATGAAACAAGGCTTAAGGAGAAAGATCTAGAAGAAAAAACTAAACAAGCTGCTATGTTAGAACAGCAAGCAACAGTTGTAGCAAATGAAACTGAGGACACAAGTTCATCAGAAATGAGCGACGAAGAGTTGGATAAACTTATGAAATTATGCAGTATAATGTAGGTCAAAATAAGGAGAACAAAAAATGACATTAGAACAAGTATTTACTCAATTTGCAGATGAACATGGTCTAGAATATAGATTTGGGTTTGCAAATGATAATAAAACTAAAACAGCAAGATTCTTTATAAATTATGAAGATATCGACTTTGAAACAGTGTGTTTTTTCATTGAAGAAGAAAATATAATGTTGATAACAGCTGATTTAGACAAAGTGGTAGAACTGGATTTTCCAACTTTCAAAATTATAAATGCAATAAATGCACAAACAAAAATCAGTACGTTGATAGTAAACGAAGATACAAAAAAAGTTTTTGCAAAAGCATCTCAAACGTTGGTTGGAACACCAGAACAAATGAAAGAAACTATGGTAAATACTATCTATGTTACAACTATGATGGCACACGCATCACTGGAACTTTTATCATAAAACTAGGTAAATAAATTCAAGTTAAACAAGCAAATATTTTCAAAACTCTCCTCATATATTGTGAAAAATACAAATATGTAGGAGAGTTTTTTTGTAAACTCAGGAATAAAATGCAACTTTTTGAAAAAGGTTACGTCTAAATTAGTAGAAAATAAATTCATCTGTTTAGAGGAGTAAAATTATGAAAAAATTGAGATTACTTATAATGTTGTGTATGATAATATTGTTATCGACCACTGCGTATGCAAATATGGCAGCGCCGAAAACCTCTGACATCGCATCAACGATAACTTTTGAGAAAAACCAAGAAATTGCTGTAATTTCGGAAATTCTAAATATAACTGTAACGGGTAGTACGGCAGATATCGTTGCAAGCTATGAAATGAAAAATACTACTGATTACTCAGTGTCAACAGCGTCTATGTTTTTATCTCCGAATATCGAGCAAGGAGATGTGCAAGTTTTGTGTGGTGAAGATGAATTATCGTACACCGTGAAAAGCTACAAATTAAATTATGACACGCAAATCACGACAGATGACTGGCAGTATGTTATTCTTACAGACGAGGCTATAGCTGGTGAGGACGATAAAATTGACAGTATTACTTTCAACATAGAATTTGATGCAAATGAGCAAAAAACTATCGTAGTTTCGTACAAATACGCACTCGGTGGCTATCCAGACTATGATTTTAATGCCAAAAAAGGCACGATAGAGTATTATTTAACACCGGCTACAATGTGGAAAGATTTTGAAAATCTTACGATAAATCTGCACTTAGACCAAGATATGCCGACAATCAAGGACAGCAATTTACCGTTCGAAAAAATCGATACTCGCACATATCAGTATGTGTCAAGCGAGTTACCAGAGGAAAATTTGCAAATAACGATAGACGAAAATTGGTTTCAAAATATCTTCAGCACACTTCGAAGTCCGTATTTTAAAATGATGCTCGTAATGCTTTCGCCATTTATAGTAGGTACGCTTTTGATTATAGCATTTGTGGTGTGGAGATTTTTGAGAAGTAGAAGAATTAAGGGTTATAGAAGATAAAATTATGCCATTAATAATGATGAACATATATTATTATGGTAGTACATATGACTGCTATAAAATCAAAGTATAGAGCGAGATAAGTACAAAAAAGTGGCAGACTTTTGAAAAATCCAAAGTTAAATTGGGCAGTGGGAGTGAGTGGATTTTATGTATTGGTTTTTTCAGTGGTATTGAGTAGCTGAAAGATTAAAATCAGTTGAAACTTTGAAAGTGAATACCCAGCAACTCGCAGACTTATTAGTTGAGAAAATTTGCAGATTTAGGAAGAAATTGCAATTATTAAACTAATAAAATTTGTTGAAAAAACGTCAAATTTCTGATACAATAGAATGATTAAGTTATTAAAAAAAGAGGGAATTTATGAAAAAATTATTAGTTGTTTTTGTGGCATCTGCATTACTTACTACACTAGCAATAGCTGAAGAAAAAAATGTTGAATACGCTATCGAAAGTGAGATTTCAGACGGGAATTTTATAATATCAGAAATGGTGTCAGTTAAAACCCTAGAATACGAACCATCAACTGGTGGTGCAAATATCGACGTTAAAAAATACGGTGTTGCAGATGCTGATGGAAATGTTTTAATAGAGCCGATTTTAGATTTTACTAGTCTTTATGGTCAATCTTTTGAGATTATTTTTGATGAAAACGGATTTTCTGCACAGAATTATGATGCAGAATACTATTATTACGGTGGTCAGCAATATTTATGGCGACCATCTGAAAAAAGTGAAAATATCTTGATTAGTGAAAGTTACAATACTTGGAAAGACTACGATATGTTTTACACGAATTTTGTGACAGATAATCGTTATATCGTAAAAGATGATGGAATATCATATATGGTTGACCGTGATTTGAAAATAATTACAGGCGATTATACACACATTATCGAGCTTGATGACGGAAAATGGTACGCCTCAACTGATTCATCACAAACTGCTCCGGTGTATAGCATAGTACTTGATAACAATGCCAATGTTTTAACCAATTTTGACCCAGAACTTGAAAAAATTAGCAGTGAATGGGCTGAAAGCTATATCAGTAAAGCAGAAGAACTTAACATTATAACTCAAGCAAAAACTACAGCTTTTAATGCAAGTTTCTTTACAAAAGAGATAACTAGAAATGAATTTTGCAGACTAGCAGTGAATATGTTAAACGCTATGAATTACGTGGTTGAAGATGCAGAAAATAATATTTCATACATCGACACACAAGATGAAAATGTACTATTTTTAAGTAATCTTGGCGTTATAAATGGTGTTGGTGACAATAAATTTGATCCATATTCAAATATAACTCGTGAGCAAGCTGCAAAAATCTTGATAAATCTCGCAAATTTATTACAATATAATACAAGTGCTAAAAGTGAAATAGGCAGATTTTCGGATATAGAAAATACGTCAAGTTGGGCGACTGATTTTGTGCTTGGAATTTCGGCATTGAAAACTCAAAACGGCGAAAGCGTTATGGGTGGCACATCTGATACAACTTTTTCACCACTTGATACTTACACAGTTGAACAAGCTGTAACCACTCTGGTTCGTATGGTTGAAGTAAATGGTATCGAAAATCCATAAATGTAATTCCTTTTAAGATATTACAAATTGACCATCTACATCGCTTTAGAAGAAAAATTTAAAAAACGTTATATATCAAAAAATCTCCTCATATATTGTACAAAATACAATTATGTAGGAGGTTTTTTATGCAAAAAAGTGCAATATATGAAGAAATTTCAATAAGGACTGGTGGGGATATTTACATTGGTAAATATGGTATAATCTGGTTAAGTCAAGAAAAAACCTAGTGTTTATCAGGGTTTTGCGGACTTAATCTTATTTTTTTTACCTGAAAAAATACCCCAATTTTACGCTGAAAGGAGAAAAAATGGCAAAAGTTATAGCAATTATGAATGAAAAAGGAGGAGTTGGCAAAACGGCCACGACAACTGCGCTCGCTTATATGCTAGTGCATAATATGCATAAAGTTTTAGTGATTGATTTTGATGGGCAAGCACACTCTAGCACAATACTTGGTGTTAAGAACCCAAATAAGATTGATGTCACAATTTCAACTCTTATGAACAAAGTTATTTTAGATGAATCATTACCAGACCCGTCAACGTATATTCAAAAAACGGAAAGTGGCGTTGACCTTATTCCGGCAAATAGCAATCTGTTTACGCTTGAAAGAAATTTATGCAACGCAGATTTTAGGGAAATTAAACTTAAAGCAATAGTGGACGAGCTACGTCCTTTGTATGATTTTGTGGTTATAGATTGTATGCCACAGATAGGTACGCCCATGATTAATGTTATGATGTGCGCCGATAGTATCATAATTCCTACGCAAGCTGAGATATTATCGGCACAAGGCCTTGCCAATTTGCTAAAAGATTTTAATTCTATCCGTAAAAACAGTAATCACGAATTAAAAATCGAAGGAATTTTGGTTACGATGGATTCTGCAAATACGCTTGTTTCGGCACATGTAAATGCAATGATAGAAAGTTCTTTTGGAGATAAAATAAAGATATTTAAAACACGAATACCACGTTCAATAAAAGTCGCTGAAGCGTGCTTATATCAAAAAACAATATGTGAATATGCACCTAAAAATAGTGCTGCTATCGCTTATAATGAATTTTTGAAGGAGTTGATTTGAAATGGCACTTAAAAACAAACCACTTATAGAACTTGAAGATTTTAATGATATGTTAAATTTCGATGTAAGTGTACAAGCAGTAACACAATTAAATCTTAGTGATATGAAAGCATTTCCAAATCACAAGTTCAAACTTTATGAGGGACAGCAATTAGGAGATATGGTGCAAAGTATAGCTGATTTAGGAATTTTAATGCCAATTATATTATGGCACAAAGACGATGAATACATAATTTTAAGTGGGCATAATAGAGTGAATGCAGCTAAAATAGCAGGACTTACGAAAGCACCAGTTATAATTAAAAGTAATTTATCTTACGAAGAAGCAGTATTAATCGTCACAGAAACAAACCTAAGACAACGCTCATTTTCGGATTTATCACATTCAGAGCGAGCATATTGCTTAGCTGAACATTATCAAGCAATGAAAAGTCAAGGCAAGAGAAATGACCTTTTAAATGAAATTGAACAGCTCCTAAACGCTGATGAAATAAAGGAAAACTTAACTTCGTCTCAAGTTGAGAACAAGTTAAAAACATTGCATACAGTCGGCAAAGAATATAATCTTTCAAAAGATAAAGTCGCACGATATATTCGTATAGCATCATTAGAAAAAACACTTATGGATATGCTAGACGATGGAGAAATTGCTTTTTTAACTGCTTATACACTTTCATTTATAAGTAACGAAGAATTTCAATTATATATTGCAGAGTTTTCAACCAACGAAAATTACAAAATAGATATGAAAAAAGCAGAAATGTTACGAGAATATTTTGAGAAAAGTAAATTATCAATAGCCTTGATAGAAGAAATATTATCTGGTGAAAAGACTAGAAAACCTAAGGGTAGTAAGCCTAAATACGTTAAAGTTAAAGATGCGGTTATAAAAAAATACTTCATCAACGGCGAAAGTACAAAAGAAATCGAAGAAACGATAGTCCAAGCGTTGGAGGCGTTTTTTGAAAATTAAAATATAAGGAGTTATTTGCAATGGTAAAAGCGTTCGAAATAAAAAAATATGCTCACGGATCGGATTTGAAAAGTAGAGCACTTAGCATTTTAATGCATCTAATTGATAGAATGGACAATTTAAAACGCACCTGTTTTCCATCAATTACAACCATTGCAAATCAACTTCATATAAGTGTATCAACAGTTAAAAGAGCTATGAAAGAGCTGTATGAAAAAGGTTTTTTAAAACGTGAAGCAAGATTTTCTGAGAAGAAAAATGGTGCTCAAACTAGCAATTTATATACAGTTGCTACACCGAGCGAACAAAAACAACACGTTGCGACAAAGTACGATGAAAATGATGATGAGAGTTTTGAAAGTGAAACAGAAGACCAAGTGGAAACTAGTCAAGAAACTTGCGTAGAAGAAAAAACAGAAAAAATATCAAAAATAGCACCAGTCGAAGTTGAATATATATCATTTGAAACTATTAAACTTGAATATGATGCGAAATTACAGAAATCATCGAATAAATTTGATAGAAAAAGCATTTGGAAGGAGGAATAGCATTTATGATTAAAGAACCATTGGTTAAGTTGAATTACATCGAAGGCAAAGATGGAATGATGTATCCGAACCTAGAAATATCAAGTCAAAAACCAACACAAGAAGTGGGCAAGTTTGGTAAGCTTTGGAAAGAATGGATGACAGAACATCACGAGCAGAGAGTGACTGAATTAATAGTATCTGGTGAGATAAATCAAAAAATCTCACAAGTTGACGAAGAAATGGAGCTAATTCGAGAAAATTTAATACAAAAACTTCTAGAAGCTCAACCATTCCCACAAACAGAGGACACGCTAGCAAGGGGAGCTCATCTAAATATGATTTATAAAATAGCTGAAGAATTGATTATAAGTAGGGAATTGTTTAGAATTAAGTGATGTGTAATAGCCTTGATATAGTTATTTCTGCATCAAGGCTAATATTATTTTATCTAAAAGAATTATTCGTAATTTTCGATTAAAATATAAAATAATTCAAAAGGAGAGGAAAACTTGAGCAAAGTTACGTATTTAGCTGATTTATATAAAAAATCTATAAAAATCATTACTTCAAATGAAGACGAGTGGAAAGACCTTCTTAAAACGATGTCTAGGTTTTATAAAAGGTCATTTGATAACACTGTTCTAATTCATGTGCAAAACCCAAACGCTACCCAGCTTGCGACATTTGATGAATGGCATATCATGGGAATAAATCGAAGTGTAAACAAAGGTGCAAAAGGTCTAGC
>JAWXUP010000011.1:0-53233 GCA_044426345.1 Clostridia bacterium
GGCCAACACCTCTAGTGCGAGGTTGTTGCTTGCTCACTAGCACTATAGACAACACTCACACCTATACCTACTAAATTTGCATTATTATCTTCAATATACTCTTGGTACTCTTCAGCACTTAAATAGTATGACCATTTGTCACCCATACCCGCTACATAACCAGCCGCCGCACCATCTAAAGCTCCATCTAAATCGATTTCGCCCACATAAAGTTCGTCTACTGTTTCCATAACTTCGTAGATTTTTGACAATTCATCACGCATTTGTTGGTAATCGCCTTGCTTTTGGTTCAACATATCGTAGCTTATAATCAAAGTTACATTGACCGTCGTTGCTATTGCAAGCAAAATCAATGCAATAGTCGTCGAAAGTTTAACTTTTTTCATTGTCGCTCCTAACTAAAATACGTCATAGGATCTATATGCTCGCCATCAACGATAATTTCAAAGTGTAGATGATTACCAGTTGACCAACCCGTAGAACCTACAAGTCCTATAGTTTCACCTTTTCCGACAACATCTCCAACCGATACTAAACGTTTGCTCATATGTGCATAAAGTGTTACAATTCCACCACCGTGGTCTACCATAACGTAGTTACCATAAGCAGAGTGGTAATCTGACACGATAACAGTACCTGCGTTTGCAGATAAAATATCTGTACCACCAGACGCACCGATATCAACACCTGTATGTAATGAGTACGAGCCTGTAATTGGGTGTGTTCTGTATCCGAAAGGTGAAGTAATTCTTGTAGAATTTGCAGATGGCCACATAAATTCACCGCCTACATAAACGCCTTGGCTTGCAAGTTGTTTTGAAAGTTCTGCAACTTTATCTGCCATTTCTTCTTCTGCTGCAAGATTTGCTGCTTGAGCATCGATAGCTGCTTGTTCATCAGCCATTAAAGCTTTCATTTTTTCTTCAACTAAAGCTGATTCTTTTTCCAAAGTTATCATTTGAGTATCAAGCGTCATTCTATATGATTCTTGTGATTCTTTATCTTCTTCAAGCTTTATTTTTGCATCTTCAACAGCCTTTGCATTTGCAGTATACTCATCAAAAACAGATTGATTATGATTCATAATTTGTTGTGCAATTTCAAGTCTTGATAGCATATCAAAAAAGCTTTCTGAGGCAAGCAAAATGTCTAAATATGTAGTCTCACCAGACTCGTACATTATACGAATACTAGTTTTCATAGATGCATATTGTTCATCCATTTTTTCAGTTGCTTCCATCAAACGTATTTCTTCGTTTGCAATATCATCTGATAGTGCATCGATTATTTCTTGAGTTGCATCAATTTTAGCAGAAGTATTTTCAATCTGCTTATCTAATACTGCAATTTCTTCATAAGTCGCTTGTTGATTAGATTCGATTGCTGCAAGTTGTGCTATAATTTCTTCTCTCTCACTTTCTAGAGCTTCGAGTTGTGCCTCTGCCGCTACAAGTTGATCTAGCGTATCATCTGCATAAGCAAGTGGTGCAATAAGTCCTAAAAGTACAGATACAATCATAAGTCCAGATATAATCATAGCGATTTTTTTCATTGTTTTTTGACTCATTTAATCCTCCTATACATTTAAAAATTTCCTTATAGTAAATAAACTGCCAAAGATACCTATTACCGAGCCTACGCCTAGATATGAATAAAGCACATATTCTAAAATAAGCTCAAATTGAACGATATCTACAAAACCTATAAAGTCGCTGGCAAATTCAATAGTTTCAATATAAAGTAGCCAAGTTATACCGAAAGCAGCTCCTGCCGCTACAAGTCCTAAAACCAGACCTTCTATGATAAATGGCCATTTGATAAACGCATCTTTCGCGCCTATCATTTTCATAATAGAAATTTCTTCGCGTCGTGCAAACATTGCAAGTTTTACAGTGTTTGATATTATAAATATAGATATACAGCCAAATGCAGCTAAAGATACCGCAGCCACTACATTAAAACCTTTTTCTATATTAAAAAGTGCTTGATAAGTTTCATTTCTTGACGAAACATACGAAATACCTTCTATTTCATTTAAAGCATCAGTTACATCATCAACAAATGCAATAGAACCTAAATGTACAGTATATCCGTCACGAAGTGGGTTGTCATCTTCAAAACCTTCAAGAATAAAACCTTCTTCGCCTAATGTTTCTTTATAATTTGCAAGTGCCTCTTCTTTTGAAACAAAAGTAACATCAGAAACATCAGATATTTTCAAGATTTGCAATTCTATATCAATATAATCTTCTGAAGATTTTTCAGAATTTAAGAAAGAATTTACAAATGCAATTTGCTCACTATTCATTGATTCTGCAATCTCTACGTCTTCTTGAGTAGCAGACTCTAAGCTATCAGTTTCTTCGGCATCTTCGCTTTCTTCATCTTCAACGGTACCTAAAACTTCAACATAGTCTAGAATTGTATACATTAAATATTCTTCTTCTATAAATATTTGAACTTCGCTTTTTTCAACTTCTTTTTGGATTTGAATTTTTGCGTTATACGCCGTAAGTGTAAAACAACCGACAACTAACAAGCATATAGTTATGATACTAACCGCCGCAAAGCTCATAAATCCATTTAGAAATATGTTTTTAATTCCCTCTTTAAGGAAATATATCGGGCCTCCGCCCATTTTTGCTCTACGTCTTCTCTTCATATTCATACCCGCCAGTCTTATCGCCAATTATTCTTCCTTCTTCTAGATAAATTACCCTTTTTGAAAATTGGTCTACAAGCTCTTTTTCGTGTGTGATTATTACAACCGTTGTCCCAAGTTCGTTGATTTTTTCGAGTAAAGTCATAATTTCAAGCGACCTTGCAGGGTCTAAATTACCTGTAGGTTCGTCTGCAATTATGGTTGCAGGGTTATTTACAAGTGCGCGTGCTATCGCTACCCTCTGTTTTTCACCACCAGAAATCTGGTCGGGTTTTTGGTTCATTTTTTCGCTTAAACCAACTAGCTCTAACACATATTTTACGCGCTTACTAATATATTTTTCTGGAGCACCAACAACACGCATTGCAAACGCAACGTTATCATAGATACTTTTTTTATCGATAAGTCTAAAATCTTGAAAAACCACTCCTAAAGAACGCCTTAAAAGTGGTATTTCTCTACGTTTGATACTTGCTATGCTAAAATTATTAACAACAGCTCGTCCATCCGTTTGTTTTAGTTCTCCGGTTAAAATTTTCGATAATGTTGATTTTCCAGATCCTGATTCTCCAACTATAAATACGAATTCACCCGACAAAACAGAGAAATTCACATCTCGTAAAGCCTGTGTTCCATTAGGATAAGTCATACTTACATCGATCATTCTTATCATCTATTGTTCACCTATAAATTTTAAAATAAAATCTTTTCACTATCGCGTGCTTCTAAATATTTTCTAACCATAAGGGCAACTTTAAATACGATTGCATGGTCAAATTCACGAAGGTCTAGCCCTGTGATTTTCCTGATTTTTTCAAGTCTGTATACAAGAGTATTTCTATGTACAAACAATTTTCTTGAAGTTTCAGAAACGTTTAAATTATTTTCGAAGAACGCTTTTATTGTTGATAAAGTTTCTTCATCTAAAGAATCAATTGAGCCTTTTTTGAAAACTTCGCCTAAAAACATACGGCAAAGAGTTGTTGGAAGTTGATAAATCAAACGACCTACACCTAAGTTTTCAAAGCCGATAATTGTTTTTTCAGAGTCGAAAACTTCGCCTACTTCTAAAGCAATTTGTGCTTCTTTGAAAGATTTGCTTATATCTTCAAGAGAATTATAAACAGATCCATGTCCTATTGTTATTCTTGTTGAAACTACTTTTGCTAAAGCAGTTTGCATTGCTTGTGCAACTTTGTACACTTCATTTTCGTTTGCATTTTTTTCGATATCATAAACGATAGCAAGATCACGTTCGTTTATATGGATAACAAAATGTTTGTCTGAATTATTTAAAAATTCTGACAAAGTATCAGTTACTTTTGCATCGATAGATTCGGTTTGACGCAACAAGTAAACTACTTTTGAATTAACTTGAGTAAAGTTTAGTTCATTTGATTTGATATAAATATCTCCAGGTAAAACATTATCTAGAAGGATATTTTTAACAAAAGTAGCTTTGTCATATTTATTGTCATAAAGCGAGTTTATGCTCGTAACAGACGCCGACATAAGAGCAGCCATTTCACGAGCTTTATCATCATTGCCAGACACGAAAATAACATTTTTTAAATTGCCATACTCATCTTTTACTTTGTAGTAAGAATTTTCATAATGACTAGAATTTGGTGAACTTAAATATTCCACTCCTTGATAGTCAATATTACCAATTTTTCTTAAATCAGATGATGCAATAACAACGCAGTTTGCATCTAAAATACCGATATCCCTTGTGAGATCGCTCTTAACTTGTAAGATTATTGATTGAAACAGTTTAGCCGACATTACTTCACACTTCCTTTTTTGTGTATTTTTTAGGTAGTTTTCATAAAATACATAATTATCTTTGTACATTATAACATACATTTCCCGACATTTCTAGTCTTTTATTAAAATTTAATAAAAAAAGTATTTCCAAATTTTGATAAACACTGTTTTTTTCTTATTTACAAAAAGTTTTTTAAATTTCGTCATTTTGTCTAAAAGATAAAAAAAATCATTTTATCGATTAAAATATAGTATTTTTCATCAATTTTATGATATTTTCAAAACTATACACTGGTAAAAAGTGCTGAAAATTAAATATAAAATTTTACTTGCATTTTAAAACTTAAAGGTATATAATAATATATGAAATACATTGATAAAAAAATATCAATCAATCACTTAATGATTTAGGAGGAATTGACAATGGCAAGATTCACTTTACCAAGAGACATTTACTTTGGCGCAGGCTGTTTAGAACAATTAAAATCACTTACAGGTAAAAAAGCAATTTTAGTAGTAGGTGGTGGTTCTATGAAACGTTTTGGTTTCTTAGATAGAGCTGTTGCTTATTTAGAAGAAGCAGGCATGGAAGTTAAATTATTTGAAAATGTAGAACCTGACCCATCTGTTGAAACAGTTATGGCTGGTGCTGCTATGATGCGCGAATTTGAACCAGATGTTATCGTTTCTATGGGCGGTGGCTCACCTATCGATGCTGCAAAAGCTATGTGGGTTTTCTATGAATATCCAGAAACTAAATTTGATGATATAAAAGACCCATTCACATTACCTACTTTACGCCAAAAAGCTACTTTCGTTGCTATCCCATCAACTTCAGGTACTGCTACAGAAGTTACAGCTTTCTCAGTTATCACTGACTACTCTAAAGGTATAAAATATCCTCTAGCTGACTATAATATCACTCCAGACGTTGCTATCGTTGACCCTGAAATTGCTGAAACAATGCCAAAAACTCTAACAGCTCACACTGGTATGGACGCATTAACTCACGCAATCGAAGCTTACGTTTCAACTTGCAACAATGATTTCACTGACCCTCTTGCTCTTAAAGCAATCAAAATGGTTTATGAAAATCTTTATGATTCATATGAAGGTTCTAAACTTGGCCGTGAAAAAATGCACTACGCTCAATGTTTAGCTGGTATGGCTTTCTCAAATGCTTTACTAGGTATCGTTCACTCAATGGCTCACAAAACTGGTGCTGCTTTTGAAAAAGGACATATTCCTCACGGTTGTGCAAATGCGATGTATCTTCCTCAAGTTATTCTTTTCAACGCAAAAGATGCAACTGCTGCTGAAAGATACGCTGATATAGCTAAATTTGTTGGTTTAGAAGGCAAAACTACAGATGAATTAGTAGCAGCTTTAGTTAAATCAATCAAAGATTGTAACATTCAATTAAGCATTCCTTCTTGCATTAAAGACTTTGAAGATGGTATGATTCCTGCCGAAGAATTCGAAGCAAAAGTAGAAAATATTGCCGCTCTAGCTATCGGCGATGCTTGTACTGGTTCAAATCCTCGTCAACCTTCTCAAGAAGAAATGGTAGCATTATTAAAATGTTGTTACTACGGCAACGATTGTGAATTTTAATAGCTAATTTATAAGAATATTTAAAGCCTTGTCGTTTTTTGACAAGGCTTTTTTTAACACTTTTTTGTACAGCGATTTTTTATCTCACCACTTGTGCTATCTTTTCTCTCGGAAGTCGCTCACCACGTGGCTGATACTTTGTCAAAGTATCCAAAGGACGAATTTTTTTGCGAAAAGATTTATCAAAATTTGGGGCGTGATGTTTTTATTGTGTGTTATAAATAATGCGTAGTAAGCTCCCTCAGTCACTTCGGTGACAGCTCCCTCAAAGAAGGAGCCAAGAAAAAGCCTCCCTCTCCGAGGGAGGTGGCAAAATCTTTGATTTTGACGGAGGGAGCTAGCACGATTTCAAAAACAACGCACCCTGTAGGGGCGAACTGCGTTCGCCCGTGACCACGCTATAAAATATCGCCATTTCAAAATCAACGCACCCCGTAGGGGACGACGTCCTCGACGTCCCGTTAATAAAATCTGCACCGATTATATTCAAAACGGACGCATCGGTATGACAGGCGACCAATGATCGCCCCTACAACGGAAATATTTTGGTGGAAAATCTGCACCTAATAAACATGAAAAAATCTCGCCGTTACCGACGAGATTTCGTTTTTTATAAATAATCTTTAACTTTTTTAGCTCTACTTGGATGACGTAATTTTCTCAATGCTTTCGCCTCGATTTGACGAATACGTTCACGAGTTACCTTAAATTCTTTACCTACTTCTTCAAGCGTTCTAGAGCGTCCATCTTCAAGACCAAAACGTAGTTTTAATACTTTTTCTTCTCTTGGTGTAAGCGTTGCAAGCACTTCTACAAGTTGTTCACGAAGTAACATATAAGATGCAGCCTCTGCTGGCTCTAATGCATCATCATCTGGTATAAAATCGCCTAAATGACTATCTTCTTCTTCACCGATTGGTGTTTCTAAAGATACTGGCTCTTGAGCAATTTTTAAGATATCACGTACTTTTTCAACTGGCATTCCCATTTCTTCTGCTATTTCTTCAGGTTGTGGATCGTGTCCTAAATCTTGAAGTAATTGACGAGAAACACGGATAACTTTATTAATTGTTTCAACCATATGAACTGGTATACGAATTGTACGAGCTTGGTCGGCGATTGCACGAGTTATTGCTTGTCTTATCCACCAAGTAGCATAAGTTGAGAATTTATATCCTTTTGTATGGTCAAATTTTTCAACAGCTTTGATAAGCCCTAAGTTACCTTCTTGAATTAAGTCAAGGAATAACATTCCACGTCCAACATAACGTTTTGCAATACTTACAACAAGACGTAAGTTAGCCTCTGCAAGACGTTTTTTCGCACGTTCAGAACCTTTTCCCATTTCTTCTGCAAGATATGATTCCTCTTCTGGAGATAGAAGGGGTACTTTACCAATTTCTTTTAGGTACATACGAACTGGATCATCGATGTTGTATGTATCAGATACTTCAGTAGCATTTTCAATTTCTTCCATCGAGATTTCTTCGATTTTCTCTTTCGCCTTATCGTCAAACATGAAATTTTCTTCTGCTTCTACGATATATTCAGCGCCTTCAATCTCGATACCAAGGTTTTCAAGTTGATCATATAATTTGTCTAGCTCATCTGATTCAAGATGAATATCACCCAGTGCTTTTGCAAATTCTACGCAAGTAATTTTACCCTTTTTCTTGCCAAGTTCAACAATAGTAAGTATCGCTTTTTGCTTGTCCTCTAAATTTTCAATGATTGACATTTAAACACTCCTTGATTTTCGCTTTAGTTCCATAATTAATTCTAAATCGTTTGTTCTATACGCATATTGTTCGTTTATTTTATCCACACAATTTTTAAGTGCTTCCTCCCTGTTGACCATAGTTTGAGGTCTATTAATAATTTTCGTGAGGTGACTTATCTCATTTGCTTCAAAATCTTGCGCAAGATACGATATATTAATTTGCTTGCCTTCTTCGTACAATTTTTTTGCTAAAATTAACACATTTCTAAAAAAGTCGACAGAAAGCCTATTTTCTCTTATATCTATTTTATCAAGTAAACTGCAATCTGTAAAGAGCAAAGACAAAATTTCTTCCTCTGCACGTGCACTTTTTACATCTTCGTAATGAATTTCACGATTTTTTGGTCTAACTAGCCCAACCGGAGACATAGTTTCACGCTTTTCTTTGGCTTTTTTATTTTTCATTGCAGTCGAAATATATTTTTTAAATTCCAATTTTATAGCATCTTTTGAAATTCCTGTTGCCAATCCAGCTTTATTTATAAAAATATCACGTTCAATTTCACTATAAAGCGAGGCTATCATTTTAATCAACTCTTTTATGCAATCAATTTTTTGCGAGTCATCTTCAAGATTATATTTTGCAACAATTTTATCAAATTTATACTGAGTATCATTTTCTGACTTTTCAATTAAATTTTCAAAACTGTCACTACCGAATTTTTTGATAAACTCATCTGGGTCTTTTGCATTTTGCATTTGCAACACTTTAATATTTAGTCCAACTTTTTTCAATATATCAATAGCACGATTTGACGCAGCTTGTCCTGCATTATCAGAATCATAAGCAATAACTACATCTTTCGTGTAACGTAAAAGTAATCTTGCTTGACCGTCTGTGAGTGACGTTCCTAGTGATGCAACAGCACAATCAAATCCTGCCATATGCAGTGCGATAACGTCCATATAACCTTCTGCCAGTATTATATATCCTTTTTTACTTTTTCTAGCTAAATTCAGCGCAAAAAGGTTCATACTCTTATTAAAAACTAATGTTTCAGGTGAATTTAGATATTTCGGCATAGAATCGTCGATTACACGCCCACCAAAGGCTATTACATTGCCTCGAACATCTATTATAGGAAAGATTACCCTTGCACGAAATCTATCGTATACGCCACCTTTTTCACTCCTAGAGGCAAGTCCAGCACGAATTACCTGTTCTTTAGTATATCCATCTTTCACGAGATAATCTAAAAGTTCGTTAAAAGAATTATTTGCATATCCAATACCGAACGTTGTTGCAATTTTTTTGGTAATTTTTCTATCCGTGAGATAATTTCTAATGTTTTGATTTTTGTCTTGCATTAAATTATCATAGAAAAATCTAGCTGCTTTTTTATTTATTTCAAGAATTGTTTCACGTTCACGAGAATTATCTTGTCTAGCGTTTCCGGTTTCAACGACTTCCATATTATACATCTTTGCTAAAAATCTAATAGCATCGACATATGTAAGTCCTTCAATTTTCATTATAAAAGAAAGTGCTCCACCACCTTCCGAGCAACCGAAACAATGGAAAATTTGCTTATCTGCTGACACCGAAAAAGAAGGTGTTTTCTCGCCATGAAAAGGGCAAAGTCCCCAATAATTCGAGCCACTTTTTTTCAGTGTAACATAATTTTGCACAACCTCAACAATGTCAGCTCTCGCTACAAGTTCTTCGATAAATCTTTGTTCTATCGCCATTTTCAGTCCTCCTTTTGTGTATATTTTCTGTGGAAACGGTTGGGCGTGGAAACCCGTCCGTACAAATTATAAATCATTATAAAAACACCGAATTTCGTAGGGACGGATTTCCATATCCGTCCGTCATATTAAGTGCAACGATTTAATATTTGTGCTATTTTTTTGCGTGGCACGGTACGTCGAGGGCGTCGTACCCTACATTTTTGCGTAAAATAATTCAAATTTCATTGTATATTTTGTAGGGGCGACCTGTGGTCGCCTGTTATTTACCAATACACCTAACTAAAACATATAGGTGCAAATTCTATAAACGGTGCGATGATTTTTGTGCTATTATCTTTTATTTGCGTGCAAACTCCCTCCGTCAAAATCAAAGATTTTGCCACCTCCCTCGAAGAGGGAGGCTTTTTCCTTTGGCTCCCTGTCGAGGGAGCTGTCGTCGCAACGACTGAGGGAGCTTGCACAGTTTCTTTATTATACGTCACGTGCGAATTATATGGCACGGACGAATCATATATCACGGACGAATTATACGTCACGGACGAATTATACGTCACGGACGAATTATACGTCACGGACAAATTATACGTCACGGGCAAATTATACGTCACGGGCGAACACTGTTCGCCCCTACAAGGTTCATTGGTTTTTTTCGGTGATTTTTTATCTCACTGCAAACCCACGTGGCACAAAAAGTTCCTCAAACATATTTATAGCGTATCTATCAGTCATACCGGCGATATGGTCGCAGACATTTCTTTCGATATTTTCATCTACATATTCTTTTGGAATTTTATCTGGGTTTTTCATATAATATTCAAAAAGCATATTCAAAACATTTTTTACACGATGTTCTTCTGCACGCACGGTGTCCGATTTATACACATTTTGAAACATAAACGCACGTAGATTTAGCATAGCCTTTAAAATTTCTTCGTCTAAACCGATTTTCTTGTTATTATTATAATACTTTATCATCTCCATAACAAGTGTATTTATTCTCAAACTATGCGTTTTACCCAGAATTTCTAGGCTTTCACGTGGTAAATCTTCAATTTTAAGCACATTAGCACGAATTGCATCGTCGATATCGTGATTTACATACGCAATTCTGTCAGCGATATTTACAATTTGACCTTCAAGTGTTTCTGCTACAAGTCCACCCTTATGTTTTAAGATACCATCACGAGTTGCATAGCATAAATTCAGACCTTTGCCATCATTCTCAAGCTTTGTTACAACACGCAAACTCTGCTCATTATGACGAAATCTAAACGAGCAAATTTCGTTTAAAACATCTTCTCCACAATGCCCAAACGGAGTATGACCCAAATCGTGTCCTAATGCGATAGCCTCAGTTAAATCCTCATTCAAACCACAAGCGCGAGTAATAGTTCTTGCAATTTGCGAAACTTCTAACGTGTGAGTTAACCTCGTTCTGTAGTGGTCACCTTTAGGCGCAATAAAAACCTGCGTTTTGTGGGTAAGACGTCTAAATGCTTTTGAATGTATAATTCTATCACGATCGCGTTGGAAATCATTTCTAACATCGCAATCTTCAATTGGAAATTCACGTTTTGTCATACTTACGCTCCTTAAACTAGTCAAAATCTATTTGCTTACCACGATATGTTTCATCAATTTTAGTCGGTTTTATCGTCCCAGATGAAATTTCTGTAATTTTTTGCTCTAAAGCATCATATTCTTCTGCCAAAACAGATAAATTTATCGTTATTTTATCAGTATACTCTATTTCACCCATAAAAATTGTGAAGTCTTCAAAGTTTTTTTGCAAAATATCGTACATCGCATATTCGCAAGCGATAGAAATATCATAAAACGGTAACATTTGTGCGATACCAGCGTTAACTAAAGCTTTTTTCGCAGTTTGATTATAGGCACGAACCAATCCACCAGTTCCGAGTAATGTACCACCAAAATAACGTGTAACAACGCATAAAACATTGGTAACATTCTCGTGACGTAGCACCTCTAAAATCGGCATACCAGCTGTTCCTTGAGGTTCGCCATCATCTGAAAAGCGTTCGATGTTTTCTGATTTCACGATATAAGCAAAGCAATTATGTACAGCACCTGGATTATCTTTACGAATTTTTGCAAGATGCTCTTTTGCCTCAGTTTCGCTTTCTATTTTTATGATTTTCCCGATGAATTTCGACTTTTTCTCGATAATTATATCTTCACCATCGGTAAATGGTACTAAAAATTCATTCATTTTGATTTCCTCTTTTCGTGGGTTTTAGGTTGGTGTAATATGGTTTTAGCGTGTGCATTTTTTTATCGTGGCACGGTGGGAGCAAGCCCCCACCCTACGTTTTGCCATTTATTATTATATGGTGGTGGTTTATTATTTGGTGATGGTTTATTATTTGGTGGTTATTATTGGGTGGTGGTTTATTATTTGGCGGCACGGTGGGAGCAAGCCCCCACCCTACGTTTTGCCATTTATTATTATATGGTGGTGTTTTATTATTTGGTGGAACGGTACGTCGAGGACGCCGTACCCTACTGGTGCGTTATTTTCCCTTGGCTCCTTCTTAGAGGGAGCTGTCATCGCAATGACTGAGGGAGCTTACGTCGCAATAACCGAGGGAGCTTACGTCGCAATAACCGAGGGAGCTGTCATCGCAATGACTGAGGGAGCTTACGCACAATAAAACACATACAAATTTATTATACCACACGGACGAACACAGTTCGCCCCTACAGTGTTTTATTTTTTACACAATATACTGCTCAATTTTACCAAACGTTGCATCATCACATATAACGTCTACAACAGTGCCTACTTCGTTATAATCTAAAATTTCTACTTTTGATGTTTTATACAAATTATCTATCACATTTCCTTCACAATATGGAACTACAATAGTTATATGATGTTGGCCCTTGCCTAGAGTTTTTTCTATAATCTGTAAAAGTTCAGTTATGCCCGTGCCGTCTTTTGCCGAAATAAATACATAATTATCTAAACCTTCTGGCACAAAGTCACCCTCGCATAAATCAACTTTATTAAACACTGTTATAGTTTTTATATCATCTGCACCAAGCTGTTTTATAACGTCGGTTACAGTATCCATATGCTCTATATATTCAGGGTTTGAGGCATCAACAACATGCAATAGAATATCTGCATAAGATAATTCTTCTAATGTCGCACGAAACGCATTTACAAGGTGGTGAGGTAGCTTTCTAATAAATCCAACGGTATCAGACAAAAATATTTCTAAGGTGTCCGAAACACGCATTTTACGAGTTGTTGTATCAAGCGTATCAAACAATCTATTATTTGCGTGAATACCAGCATCTGTTAATAGATTTAAAAGAGTTGATTTCCCTGCATTAGTATAACCCACGATAGATACTAGTGGTAGCTCGGATTTTGTACGACTTCTACGCATAGTTTCACGCACAAAAGTTATCTCTTTTAAGTCCGATTCCAACTTTTCTATACGGCGACGAATGTGTCGTCTATCCGATTCTAACTTGCTCTCCCCTGGCCCTCTTGTACCAATTCCACCACCAAGTCGAGACATAGACTTGCCAAGACCCAAAAGACGTGGTAGAATATACTTATACTGGGCTAGTTCAACTTGTAGTTTACCTTCAAGACTAACCGCCCTTTTCGCAAAAATATCCAAAATTAGGTTGCTTCTATCTAGAATAACAAAGCCTGTGATATCCTCAAGGTTTCTTATTTGAGATGGTGATAGTTCATTGTCAAATATTATAAGTTCGGCTTCGTGTTCTGCACATATAGCCATAATCTCTTGTAATTTACCCTCTCCGATAAATGTTTTAGTATTAGGAGTTGGAAGATTTTGCAAAACTTTACAAACACACTCGCCACCAGCGGTTTCAAGTAATGCCTCTAGTTCGTCAAGTGTTTCATATGTTGAGTTTTGTGATGTGTCAAATATTCTTGTGTTAAGCCCGACAAGTACGGCTTTCTCGATTTTTTGTTCCATAAAATCCTCCTAGATTAAATCTCTTATTTATATTATACTAGATTTTTAGCCTAAAGTCTATCATAGCAAGTATTTTTTACGAAAAATTAAAAATTAAAATAAAAAAGAAAAGGAAGTGTCTTTATGAAAATTCTAATCGTTGAAGATGACGCAAACATCAGAGAGTTATTACAGCTTTACTTACAAAGAGAAGGATACGAAACAATTTTAGCAGAAAACGGTATCCTAGGAATGTCTGCATTCAAACGCGAAAAACCAGATATGGTTTTACTTGACGTTATGATGCCAATTATGGACGGTTGGCAAGTTTGTCGCGAAATCAGAACAACTAGCCAAGTGCCAATCATTATGCTTACTGCAAAAGGCGAAGTTTTCGACAAAGTTACGGGCTTAGAATTAGGCGCTGATGACTATATCGTTAAACCTCTTGATATGCGTGAAGTTGTAGCGCGTATCCGTGCAATTTTCCGTCGTTTAGCTCCAGAAGGAACTGATAAAATTACTTTTGAAAATCTTATCATCGACAAAACATCTTACGAAATCACAATCGCAGGCAAAAGAACAGATATGCCACCTAAAGAAATCGAGCTTTTACACTGTCTTGCATCATCACCAAATAAAGTATTTACAAGAACTCAACTTCTAGACGCAGTTTGGGGATTTGACTACTTTGGCGATACAAGAACTGTTGACGTTCACATCAAAAGACTTCGTGAAAAACTTGAAAACGTATCAGATAAATGGGAACTTAAAACAGTTTGGGGCGTAGGATATAAATTTGAATTTAAGGACTAATTTCAATGAAAAAATTCTCATTGCGTAAATTATTTTCAATTAATTTAAAAGATATTTTTTCTGGTTTATTTAACACAAAAAGTTATTTTACAAAAAATTACGTGTCTTATATGATTTTAATTTTAGGGAGTTTCTTTCTTACTGGTATAATTTTTATAACTCAAATAGGCGTTTATTCTCTCGAGGAAAAAAACGCCTCGCTCTCTTATTCAGTTGAGCGAGCAAAAGACCTTACAGAAATTATTCACAGTACGGAAGTTTCAAGGTATTCTACAATAACACAACTTTATTCTGTAAATATGATGCAAATTGCTGAAGAGGCTGCCTCTACGCTTTTGGTTTGCGATTTAGAAGGTAATATTACTTTTTATTATGACCCAAACAATCCCGATGTTCAAAAAAATACTATAGATAAATTTATTGTCACTCAAACACTCTACACAAGTTCATACTCTGAAATCGGAGATTTATATGGTTTTTTCGACGAGATGACCTATATAAACACGGCTATTGCTTATGATTCTAGTAATACGCCAGAATCGGTTATTTTAATCGGTATGCCTTCGAAATCCATCGTTACTTTAGTAGTTGATTTGACTCAGATATTTTTGATTATTCTAGCGATTATGTTCGTGCTAATTTTAATCGTAACATATTTCATTACTTCAAAAATAACTCTTCCTCTTAAAAATATAGCAGAGGCATCACTTCAATTTGCAAAGGGCGATTTTAGCTTTAGAGTTCCTGAAAACAACGATTGTATCGAGATTGATGATTTATCAAAAAGTATTAATAATTTAGCATCAGAGCTTGCTGTTGCAGAGCGAAACCGTACAACCTTTATCGAAAATGTGTCACACGAATTAAAAACGCCTATGACTAGCATAGGTGGGTTTGTTGACGGCATTTTAGATGGAACTATTCCACCCGAAAAACAAAATTACTACTTGCAAATAATCTCAGATGAAGTAAAAAGGCTTTCAAGACTAACCGTTAGAATGCTACAAACTTCAAAGGTTCACGATGAAAACTTTACTATAAATATTGCACCATTTAATTTTACCGAAATTATTAGCAGAATTATTATTTCTTTTGAAACCAAAATACTTGCAAAAAACCTTGATATTCAGGTTAATTTTCCTGATGAAGACGTCATTGCAATGGGCGACCGTGATAATATTTATCAAGTTGTGTATAATTTGGTTGATAACGCAGTAAAATTTACTAAACCTGGTCAACTTTTAAGTATTACGGTTGATGTTACAAATGGAGTTGCAGATTTTGTTATAGCAAATATGGGAGATACAATTTCCGAAGAAAAATTGCTTAATATTTTCAATAGATTTTATAAAGTTGACTCATCGAGAAGTGAGGATACAACAGGTGCTGGACTTGGTCTTTATCTTGTTAAAAAAATCGTTATGTTGCACGGTGATGAAATAAAAGTTACTTCGGTTGACGGACTTACAACGTTCAGCTTTGCGTTAGCTTTGCACAAAAATCAAAAATTATCACACAGATAGACTAAATTAATTTTTTATAATCGAAAAACGGAGGTTTTTTATGGAAAAAGACGATATCTTTGAAAACAAAGAAAATACTACTAGTGACACAGTTAGTGAGACAAATCAAGCCACTGACCAAGATGTTTCAGAACAAAAAAGCGAACGTGTTTTCGTTCGTCCACAGCGTACAGAAGTGACTCGCACACCGTCTTATGTTTCTCACGAAAATGTTGCACCACAGGAAAATTCGACTTCGTCTATTATTTCTATGTGTAACGACTTGAAAGATGAGCAAATAAACGAGGAAACTATTGATGCTATGCCTCCAACTGTAGAAAAGAAATCAAGAGGCAAAATCATACTAATTGCATCTATTGCTGCCGTACTTTTCATATCTATAGCAACAACAACAGGGCTTTTAGCTAGCAAGTTATTATCACCTCCTCAAGATGTTGATACTACATTGTCGCAATCAACTGATTCATCTACTAGTGCATCTACTATTCCATCAGACTCTGTAACTCTCGATATTGTAACAAATGTTGCAACCGACTCTTCTTTAGACACCGTTCAATCAGGCGATATTCTAACCGTGCCTCAAATTTATGAAAAAGTATCACCATCAACCGTAGGTATCCAAGCCGATACATTATCTGGTTCTACTGGTGTTGGTACTGGTATTATAATGAGCTCAGACGGATATATCATTACAAATAATCACGTTATTGAAAATGCAGATATTTTAACTGTTGCTCTTTATGATGGTAGCCTTTATAATGCCGAAATAATCGGTGCTGACGAAACAACCGACCTTGCTGTTATTAAAATCATTCCAGATTCTGAGCACCCTTTGGTCGTTGCAGAATTTGGTAATTCTGAAGCTTCTGTAGTTGGTGACCTTGCTATTACTATTGGTAATCCAGGTGGTTTAGAACTTCAAGGAACTCTTACAGGTGGCTATATTTCAGCCATAAATCGTGACATCGTAATTGATGATAGAGTTATGACATTAATTCAAACAGATGCCGCTATAAATCCTGGCAACTCTGGTGGTCCTCTAATTAATCAATACGGTCAAGTTATCGGTATTAATACTATTAAAATTTCTGCTGAAAGTTACGAAGGATTAGGCTTTGCAATTCCTATGAACGATGCAAAACCTATCATCGATGAGCTTATCGCTTTTGGATACGTAACAGGCAGACCTTCTATCGGTGTTAGTGGTTATGATATTTCAGCTGAACAAGCAGCATACAATGGTATACCTCAAGGACTTTTAGTTAAATCTGTAGATTCACGCTCAGATGCATATGCCAAAGGTCTTAAAGTAAATGACATTATCGTTGGTGTAAATGACGAAACTACTACTTGCGTTTCTGAAATCAACGCAGTTAAAGAACAGTTTTCAGCTGGCGATTATATCACACTTAAAGTATATCGCAGTGGACAATATTTTGAAATCGAAATAATGCTTATGGACGAAGTTGATCTTCAATCAACAACCGTAACCGAAGAAGTAACTCCTCAAGTTGATAATTATTCCGACTACTACGGTAGTTATGGAGATTACGGTGGAAACTTCTCTTTCAACTTCCCTTTCGGTAACTAAATATATTTTCAGCACGGTTTTTATAGCCGTGCTGTTATTTTTTATATGGCGATTTATCCATTTATCGCTGGTGCAAACTTTTTTTCTCGACAGTCACTCGTCGCGTGGCTGATACTTTGGTTGCGTATCGATATGACGGGCGACCAATGATCGCCCCTACAACGCATTCTAATATTCTGGTAAATATCTATCCACTTATAAAAACACCCTACGCATTAAAACATACCACCAAATAAAAATCAATACAAAATTTAAACTTGATTTTAGTTTTATTGCGTATAATATATAATGGAAAGTTGAAAATTATAGTATTCTATGATAATATAAAAAGAAATGAGGTAATTTAATATGAGATTATTACTATGCGAAGATGAAAAAGAATTATCAAAAGCTTTAGTAGCTATTTTAAAACATAATAAATATTCAGTAGATGCAGTTTTTGACGGTGCCGAGGCTCTGGAATATTTACAAAGCGACAATTACGATGCTGTTATTTTAGATATTATGATGCCAAAAATTGATGGTTTAACTGTTCTGAAAAAAACTCGCGAAACTGGTAACGATGTTCCGATTTTAATGCTTACTGCTAAATCACAAATAGATGACAAAGTAGAAGGCTTAGACCTCGGTGCTAATGATTACCTTACAAAACCTTTTGAAACCAAGGAACTTTTAGCAAGAATCCGTGCTATGACAAGAAGTAAAGCCGATTCTACAACTTCTATTTTAAACACAGGAAACATCACCCTAAACCGTGCTACATTTGAACTTTCTTCTCCTAAAGGTAATTTCAAACTTGCAAACAAAGAATTTCAAATGATGGAACTTCTAATGATAAACAACAAACATATCATACCTACTGAACGTTTTATGGAAAAAATCTGGGGCTATGATAGTGAATCTGAAATTAATGTTGTTTGGGTTTATATTTCATACTTACGCAAAAAATTAACTGCTCTTGATGCCGATGTGCAAATTAAAGCCACTCGAAATACAGGATATTCACTGGAGGAAAAATAAATGGAGAAAATTTTACGCAAAAAATTTATAAAAATCTCCATGAGCGTTGTAACCGTTGTTTTGCTAACCATTGCTGTTGTTTTGAATGTAATCAGCTTTAGGCAAATCGATGATGATGCAACGCAAATTACAGAAATTTTAGCGCAAAATGATGGTTCTTTTGATAATATGATGCCTGGTACTCCTTTTAAGCGACAACTACCACAAGAAACGCAGTTTTCTACAAGATATTTTACAATCCGAATTGATGAAAATAACGACCTTTTAAGCGTTGATACACGTAGTATTCAAATGGTAGACACCGATAGTGCTATTGAATATGCAAATCAAGTGATAAATTCTAGCAAAACTTCAGGTTTTAAAGATAATTACAGATATCAAATCGTGGATAAAGACTATGGTAAAATTTTAATTTTTATAGATTGTGAATCCCAACTTCGTTTGTTTGAAAGCTTTTTAATTTCAAGCGTTGCAATTTATTTTGTGGCACTTTTAGGTGTTTTTACACTAATAGTTTTATTGTCAAAATCTGCTGTAGCGCCAATTGTTCAAAGTTATAATAAGCAACAGCAATTTATTACAAATATCAGTCACGAACTCAAAACTCCACTCGCAATAATCAAGACAAATACCGAGGTTATCGAATGTGTAAGCGAAAGTTCCGAATGGACCGAAAGCATACATAATCAGATAAATCGTTTAAGTGAGCTTATAAATTACTTAATTTCTCTATCAAAAATGGATGAGGGCGAAACATTGAAACTTAAAAGTGATTTTTCTCTAAGTGATGCAGTTAATGAAACAGCAGATTCGTTTATAGTTTTAGCTAAAAACGAAAACAGAGAGCTTAGTTTTAATATCCAACCTAATTTAACATACTCAGGAGATGAACAATCTATTCGCGTGTTATTGTCGATTTTATTGGAAAATTCGGTAAAATATAGTACTGAAAATACCGAAATTTCTATTTCTCTTGAAGAAAATCGTTCTAAAAAAATCATTACCGTATCAAATTTTGCTGAAAATTTAAAATCTGGCAACTATGAACGTCTTTTTGAGAGATTTTATCGTCTAGATAATTCTAGGAACAGTAATACTGGTGGTTTTGGAATTGGACTAGCTATGGCAAAAACCATAGTAAAAAATCACGGTGGGGATATCAAAGCTACCAGTCCAGACGGAAAACAATTAGTGTTTAAGATTGAACTTTAAATCCCTTTTCAAGATATGTATATCTGCGTAAATTAAGTTTCTTTTTCTACAGCTTGTTGAAAAAGTACCAAGCTAAAAAATGTTGCACAAAACCAATTATTGCGAACAACGTATAACGTAAGTTCTAGCACTGCAATAGGCAACTTAGTGGTCGTGAAAATTTATTAATTCCACAGCATAAGCGATAGCGAGCTGGTGCACCAATGGTTAGGCGAATGTATGCCGAATTTCGTGGAACATACAATAATATACGCCCTATTTTGATAAAACTTTCGCCAAAGTTTTCGGTTTTTGGATACTTTTGAGCGTTCAAAAGTATCGCCCAACGGCGAGTGTACCGAGCGAAAAAAATTATTCGAAAACGGTAAGTGTTAGCACTTAATAAAATTGCACATTTTGCCCAAAAGCTTATTTTGAAAACGAGTTTTTCGACATTCCGACCTAACTTTGAAAAAAGTTAGGTTTTCTTTTGTTAATTTTAAGTTAATTTAAAGTTAAGCGTTTATAGTTATTACATAAACTAGAAAGCGAGGCGACCAATTATGACAACTCAAATGGTTTTCAAAAGACACGAACTTAAATATTTAATGAACTCACAACAATATATAGCACTTCAAAAAATTATGCAAGAACATATGAGCATAGATGAATTTGGAAAACACTGTATAAATAATGTATATTACGATACTACCGACTACCTTTTAATAAGAAGGTCTATCGAAAAACCTTGTTATAAGGAAAAATTACGCATTAGAAGTTATGGTGAAAATTCTGAAAATGTTTTCGTTGAAGTTAAAAAGAAATACGATGGCATAGTTTACAAAAGAAGAATATCAATGCCAAGAAAACAAGCTTATGATTTTCTTTCAAATAACGCAGTCCTTGAAGAAAAATCACAAATTTCAAAAGAAATCGAGTATTTCGTAAATCATTACCAAACATTAAAACCTATGATTGCTATAAATTACAAACGAGAGGCATATTACGGTTTGCAAGACAGTGATTTTCGTATGACATTTGACACTGATATTTGTATGAAAGAGCTAAAAGAGCAAAACAGCAAATGTATAGTTTCAAACGACACCGTGTTACTAGAAATCAAAACAGGAATGGGAATTCCAATGTGGTTGCTAGACTTTTTTGCACAAAATCAAATCTACAAAACGTCATTTTCAAAATACGGCAAAGCTTATGAGCAATTCATTTTGCCAAAATTAAAAGGAGAATTAATATATGTCGCTTAATCAAATTTTTTCAGGAGTTTTTGATAATTCACTCGCAGATACTTTAGATATATCGAACTTTTTAATATGTATGTTCGTAGCTTTAATGATAGGTATGTTTATATCTGCACTTTATACTTATAAAACCAAATACACAAAAAGTTTTGTTGTTACTTTAGCTATGCTACCTGCAATTGTTAGCGTTATAATTATGATGGTTAATGGTAATGTCGGAGCCGGTGTTGCAGTAGCTGGTGCATTTAGCTTAGTTCGTTTTCGCTCTGTACCTGGTACAGCAAAAGAAATCGGCGTATTATTCCAAGCAATGGGCGCTGGTCTAGCTATCGGTATGGGTTACCTCGGCTATGCAGTAGTTTTTGTAGTATTAGTTAGCCTTGCTAGTTTCATTTTAACTCTAAGTCCTTTTGGAGAATCAAACGAATTGCAAAAAACACTAGTGGTGACAATCCCAGAACACTTAGATTATACAGGTGTTTTTGATGATTTATTCGAACAATATACAAAGGAAGTAACATTAAATCGCGTTAAAACTACAAATATGGGCAGTCTTTTAAAAATTACTTATGACATAATTTTAAAAGACGAAAAACACGAAAAGCAATTTATTGATGATTTACGTTGTAGAAACGGTAATCTTGAGATAATAATTGCAAAACAACAAAGCTACGGAACAGAATTATAAGGAGTTTTTTATGAAAAAAATTATAGCAGCAATGCTTGTTAATGCAATGTTAATCGGAGTAATTTCTGGTTGCTCAAGCTCGCAAGATACATCAACTATTGAAATAGTCAAAGACACCACAACAAGCACATCAACTGCAACAACACCAACTGTATCCACTGCAAGCACGGCTGATTTAGATATTATCCAACTTGATTACGACAATATATTCTCAACAAAAGATTACGAAGTTGGTTATATTTCCGATACTGTTATTAATATATCTTTAGCAGACAACGCAAGCAGTTGTGATGATAGCTCGGTTTCAATAGATGGAAATATTATTACAGTTTCAAGCGAAGGTACTTATGTTTTTACAGGTAGTTTAAGCGATGGTCAAATTGTTGTAGATTCAGATGATACTGCAAAAATTCAAATCGTTTTAGATGGAGTAACTATTTCGAATAGCAGTTCTGCTGCAATTTGTGTACTAGAGGCTGATAAAGTTTTCGTTACAACATCACAAGATTCAACCCTAACTTCTACAATTATCGAAGACGAAACAGCTGAAACAAATATCGATGCTGTAATATTCTCAAAAGCAGATTTAACTCTAAATGGTGACGCACCTCTTATTATCGTATCAAGCAACGGTAATGGTATTACTTCAAAAGATGATTTAGTTATAACTAGTGGCGATTATACTTTAACTACAGATGGTCACGGTTTAGATGCTAACAACAGCATTAGAATTGCAAATGGTAGTTTTGATATCACGAGTATAAAAGACGGTATGCATTGCGAACACGATGAAGATGCTGAGCTTGGATATATCTATATCGCAAACGGTAATTTTGTAATTAACGCACAAGGCGATGGTATCGACAGTAGCTCTCAAATTGAAATTGCAGATGGTAATTTTAACATTTTCGTAGCTGAAGGAAGTGCTAACGCTCCCGAAACTACTTCTTCATTCGGTCAAGGTGGTGGTATGATGTCACCTCGTATGGACACTACTACAGATATTAATACTTCTCAAATGCAAATGAGCTCAAGAAATGATATTTCAAGTATGGCTATACAAACAGCTGGTGGTGGCGGCGGTATGCAAGGTGGTATGCAAGGTGGTATGGGAACTACTATGCCAGGTATGACCGAAGGCACTATGCCTACCGATATGGCACAAGGAACAATGGGCGAAATGCCTACCGATATGGCGCAAGGAACAATGGGCGAAATGCCTACTGATATGGGAACTATGCCTGGTATGACTGATGGTACTCAAATGCAAGATAGAACTGAAATGACAATGCCTGAAGATATGGAAATCCCTGAAATGACCGAAGGCACAATGCCTGAAATGACTGACAGATTTAATAATCAAGCTAGTATGATGGATACGCTAGAAGATGAAGATGATTCTATCAGCACAAAAGCTATTAAAGCAGATTTAAATATAGTAATCACAGGTGGAGACTTTATTATCGACTCATACGATGATGCAATTCACTCAAATGTTAGCACTTACATCACAGACGGTAATTTCACAATTCAGGCTGGCGATGATGCTATAACTTCAAGCTACATCACATCAATATCTGGTGGTTCAATCACAATTACAACTTGCTACGAAGGTTTAGAAGGTCAAAAAGTTGAAGTTTCTGGTGGTGTAATAACTATCAAAGCAAATGACGATGGCTTTAATGCTGTAAAAAATGACGTTGGAATCGAAGATACAGAAACATACATCAGCATTTCTGGTGGTGTAATCAATATGGACGTTGATAATGAAGGTGACGGAGTTGACTCTAACGGCGATATTCGTATGACAGGTGGCGAAGTATATATCTGGGGCACAGTTAATACAACTGATACTCCACTAGATTATAGTGGTTCAAGCTACATTACAGGTGGTACTTTTGTATCGGTTGGTAGTTCTAGCCAAACAGCACAAAACTTTGGTGAAGATTCAACACAAGGTAGCATTTGGGTTCAACTTTCATCAACTCAAAACGATGATATAACACTAACCGACAGTAACGGCAATGTAATAGTAGAATTTTCTACTGAAAAATTATATCAAGCTATTACAATTAGTACTCCTGAAATTGTACAGGGCGAAACATATATCCTTACAGCTGGCGATTATACTGAAACCATCGTTATGGAAAGCTTAATTTATGGCGAAGGTAACGAGCATAGTATGGGTGGAATGTCTGGTGGAATGAGCCAAGGAAGAAGATAATATTTCAAATCACACGCTAGCAAAATAAAAAATTTGTATATTTGACGAAAAGTCTATTTTAAAAATGAGTTTTTCGACAATCTGAAATCACGTACTAGAAATAGTGCGTGATTTTTTCGCGTATGAGCAAAATAATAAAATAAGTTACAATCGTGCATAAAAATTACTAACTTTTGTATAAAAAACCACATCAAAAGACGTCATAATATGTTTAAATAACAGAAATTTTTCATATAAATAACAATCTGTATAAATAACCTTGACATTAATGCAAAAAATGTTTATATTTTAAAGTGAATATGTGTTTTTTATTACATTTTCAAAAATCATAGTTTCGTATGTACCACCTAATAAACGGGCCTTTGGCAGCGATTAGAAAAAAACCTTTTGCGGGGAGTGGTCAAAAGAAACTGTGGGTCACTTGTACGTTAAAAGACGTACCAAAAAAATTTTTATTGCGTGACTAAAAACCGCAAAGGGGGAAATTATGAAACAAGAAACAATTATCAGTCTGAAAGGTATTCAGATGGAGTATGATGGCGAATTAGTACTAAAAGGTATTAACTTAGACATCAAAGATGGTGAATTTATTACATTTTTAGGTCCATCTGGTTGTGGGAAAACTACAACACTTAGAATTATCGGTGGTTTCGTTGAACAAACTGCAGGCGATGTATTCTTTGAAGGCAAAAAAATTAATGATTTGCCAGCCTACAAACGCGAAATCAACACCGTTTTTCAAAAATACGCACTTTTTCCACACTTAAATGTTTACGAAAACATCGAGTTTGGATTAAAAATCGCAAAAGTACCACCTATCGAACGTAAAAAACGTATTCGCGAAATGGTGCAACTTGTAAACTTAAAAGGTTTCGAACGTCGTGATATTTCACGTCTTTCTGGTGGTCAACAACAAAGGGTTGCAATCGCTCGTGCGCTTGTAAATCAACCTAAAGTATTATTGCTAGACGAACCTCTTGGAGCACTTGACCTAAAACTTCGTAAAGAAATGCAAGTAGAGCTTAAAAAAATCCAACAAAGCTTAGGAATTACTTTCATTTTCGTAACACATGACCAAGAAGAGGCTCTTACAATGTCAGACCGTGTTGTTGTTATGAAAGACGGAGAAATTTTACAAGTTGGAACTCCTGAGGATATATATAACGAACCTATAAATGCGTTCGTAGCAGACTTTATCGGCGAAAGTAATATTGTCGATGGTATGATGATAAAAGATAAATTGGTTGAATTTGCAGGCACGGAATTTGTCTGCGTTGACGGTGGTTTTGGTGAAATGAACCGTGTTGACGTTGTAATTCGCCCAGAAGATATAAAAGTTGTGTCGCCTGATGATGCCGATTTAAGTGGCGTTGTAGAAGAAGTAATTTTCAAAGGTGTACATTACGAAATGATTGTCGATGGTTATGGCTACAAATGGATAATCCACTCGACAAAATGCCAAGAAATCGGCTCGCTTATAGGTATGCACCTAGAGCCAGAAGATATTCATATTATGACTCGTACGGAGGTGTAATATGAAAGCTTTAAAACACACTTCCACTCCTTATTTAGTGTGGATGGCAATATTTATGATAGTACCGTTAGGTCTTATCGTATATTTCGCATTTACCGACTCTTCAGGTGCTTTTACACTTGATAATCTATCGTCTGTAGGCCGTTATTCGCCAGTAATTTTAAAAAGCTTATGGCTTGCCTTTATCGCAACAGTAATTTGCCTTATAATTGCATATCCGTTGGCATTAATTTTGTCGAATATGAAATTCCGTAAACAAAAAATGATGCTAATGCTAGTAATGTTACCTATGTGGATGAACTATTTACTTCGTACTTACGCGTGGATGACTTTGCTTGAAGATACTGGTATTATCAATAGTTTACTAGAAATGATGGGCTTTTCCCCTATTCAAATGATTTATACCCAAGGTGCTGTTGTTCTCGGTATGGTGTATAACTATCTTCCATTTATGATTTTACCTCTGTATTCTATAATGGTAAAACTTGATAGAAGTGTAATTCACGCCGCACAAGATTTAGGTGCAAATACATTTAACGTATTCACTAAAATTTTAATTCCACTAACAATGCCAGGCATCATGACAGGTATAACTATGGTTTTCGTACCATCTGTTAGTACATTTATCATCTCAAAAATGCTAGGTGGTGGCGATAATATCTTAATCGGTGACTTAATCGAACTTCAATTTGCAGGTAGTGCATATAATCCAAACCTAGGTTCTGGTATATCTCTTGTGCTTATGATTATAATTTTACTATGTATGAGCCTTATGAACCAATTTGACGGTGAAGATAAGGAGGGTATTATCTAATGAAAAAATACCTTTCAAGATCTTATCTTGCAGTCGTTCTTTCGTTTTTGTATTTGCCACTTTCAGTGCTTATGCTTTTCTCATTCAACGACTCAAAACTTCGTTCTGTATGGACAGGTTTCACGCTAGACTGGTACAAAGAACTATTCAATAACTCTGTTATACTAGATTCTTTCAGAAATACGCTTATCGTAGCATTTATAGCAACAGCTGTAGCAACACTTATCGGAACAATCGCAGCAATTGGTATAAACAATATGAACAAAGGTTTAAAAATGGTAGTTATGAATATTACTTATCTGCCAATTATCAACCCAGAAATCGTTACTGGTGTATCGCTTATGCTTTTATATGTATTTATGAGAAATACGCTTAACATTCCAATCGAGGCAGGTTTTACCACGCTTATTTTAGCACATATAACCTTCTGTATTCCTTATGTAATACTAAATGTATTGCCGAAATTACGTCAGCTAGACGGTAGCATTTACGAAGCTGCAAGCGATTTAGGTTGCAACCCTATTCAAACAATTACACGAGTTATTATACCAGAAATTATGCCTGGTATCGTGGCTGGTGCGTTAATAGCATTCACTATGTCTATCGATGACTTCGTAATCAGTTATTTCGTTAGTGGACCTACTTCGCAAACCCTTCCTATAACAATTTATTCTATGACTAGAAAACGCGTAAGCCCTGAAATAAATGCGTTGTCTACAATAATTTTTGGTGTTGTGCTATTGATTTTGTTTATATCGAATTACCTAGATATAAGAAAAGAAACTGCGCAAAAAGCACTGGAACAGGAGGATTAGGCGATGAAAAAAATATTTACAGCCTTTTTATGTGTACTCTTGATGTCTAATGCTATAATTTCAGCCTCTGCTTATGAATATACATACCTCGATATGGACTTAGATTTAGAATATTATGAAAAATTCAAGGACGATAATATCTCGATTAACGTATATAACTGGGGCGAATATATCTCAGACGGTTCTGATGATAGCATTGATGTTAATGCTGAATTTGAGGAGCTTACAGGAATTACCGTAAACTACACGAACTTTGCGACAAACGAAGATTTATACGCAAAACTTAAAGGTGGACTTGCGCAATATGACGTTATAATCCCATCTGAATATATGATTTCTCGTATGATAGACGAAGATATGCTTGAAAAATTAGATTTTTCTAACATTCCAAACTTTGAATATATCGACGATGACTTTAAAAATCAAGCTTATGACCCTGATAATGAATATGCAGTTCCTTATACTTGGGGTACAATTGGTATTATTTATAACACTTCGTATATAGATGCAGACGATGATATGGCAACTTGGGACGCTTTATGGAACGAAAAATATACCGATAAAATTCTTATGTTTTCAAATCAACGTGATGCTTTTGGTATTGCGATGAAGAAAAATGGTTTTTCGATGAACTCAGTTTCAGAGGAAGAATATAATATTGCTTTAGCTGACTTAAAAGAACAAAAAATCGTACTTCAAGCATATGTAATGGACGAAATTTTTGATAAAATGGCTAGTGGCGAAGCTTGGATTGCACCATATTACGCTGGCGATGCTGTTGTAATGATGGATATGAACGAAGATTTGGCATTTGCTACGCCTGTTGAAGGCACTAACAGATTTTTAGATGCTATGTGCATTCCAAAAGGTTCTACGCAAAAAGCAGCTGCAGAAATGTATATCAATTTTATGTGTGAACCAGAAATTGGTGCAGCAAATATCGAATATATCTGTTATTCAACACCAAACTGGGCGAGTTACGCTTTGCTTGACGAGGAAACCCAAGAAGATGAAATGATTTACCCTCCAGATGAAATTTTGGAGCAAAGTGAGTATTATATAACTCTTCCAGACGAGATAAACCTTATGATGGACAGTATGTGGGCAGAACTATTAACCGAAAGCACTGGTTACAGTCAATGGGTTGTAATCGCGATTTTGCTGATTCTTTCAATATCTTCTGTTGCAATAAATGTTTCAAGGTATAAACGAAAGCATAGAGATTATTAATATTTAACAGCGAATGATGAAGTTTATGTCATTCGCTGTTTTTGTTATAATGTTGGAATTTAGAGACGGTCTGTGGCTGTCCATTATGCCGATACGTCCGATTAAATTTTAAATCGTGTAAATTTATGATGTGGCACGGGTGGTCATTCACTTCCCGTTATGCCGATACGTCCGATTAAATTTTAAATCGTGTAAATTTATGATGTGGCACGGGCGAACACTGTTCGCCCCTACTGGGTGTGATGATTTTATGCAAAGATATTTTTTCGTGCCACGGTACGTCGAGGACGCCGTACCCTACTGGTTCGTTGTTTTTATTATTCATTGCTATTGTATTAATGGACAAAAAAAGGTATAATATAATAAAAAACTCTTAGGAGGAAATGTATGAAAGATGGATTTTTAAAGGTGGCTACGGCTACTACTGATATAAAAGTTGCAAATTGCCCTTATAATACAGAAAGAATTTTGCAAAAAATCGACGAGGCGCATAAAAATGGTGCAAAACTTATTGTTTTCCCTGAACTTTGTATCACTGGTTACACTTGTGGTGACTTGTTTTTACATAAAACTTTGCTAAAATCTGCTGAAGAAAGCGTTGTGAAAATTGCTAAGCACACTGCAAAATTAGAAATTTTAATCGCAGTAGGCGTACCTGTTATGCTACAAAATTCGCTTTATAACTGTGCTTGTATTATGTACAAAGGAGAAATTTTCGGTCTTGTTCCTAAAACTAATATTCCAAATTATTCTGAATTTTATGAGGCAAGATACTTCACAAAAGGCGAAAAAAATCAAGGTTTTATATCATACGCTGGACAAGATGTACGTTTTGGCTCTGGATTACTATTACAACACGAATATATGCCGGAATTTAAAGTAGGATTTGAAATTTGCGAAGATGTTTGGGTTACCAATCCCCCATCTTGCGACTTAGCACTAAAAGGTGCAACTATCATCGGAAATCTGTCTGCATCTGATGAAATTGCAATGAAATCAAGCTATAGACGAAATTTAATCGCTATGCAATCTGGTAGAACCGTATCGGCTTATCTTTACGCAAGTGCTGGAGAAGGCGAAAGTTCTACAGATATGGTATACGCTGGGCATAATATAATCGCCGAAAATGGCACAATTTTAAGCGAAACTAAACTTTTCAGCACTGGCATTAACTACGCTGACATCGATTTGGAAAAATTAGTCCACGAACGCCGTAGAATGTCTAGCTTCGACACGTGTCGTATCGAGGACGATACCGTGATTTATTCTTTTGATATGGATTTATCCGACACAAAAATAGACAGAAAATTTGCACAAACTCCTTTCGTTCCACAAAATCGCGATGAACTTACCGAGCGTTGTGAAGAAATTTTAAGCTTACAAGCTCACGGATTAGCAACAAGATTAAAACATACGCACGCAAAAACTGCTGTAATAGGTCTTTCTGGTGGACTAGACTCTGCCCTAGCCTTAGTAGTTACAGCTAAAGCTTTCGATATTTTAGGACGAGATAGAGCCGATATAATCTGCGTTACAATGCCTTGTTTTGGCACAACTTCTCGCACAAAAAATAATGCAATTAAATTATCAGAGGCGTATAGTACTCAACTTTTAGATATAAATATTCGTGACAGTGTAAATCAGCATTTTTCAGATATCGGTCATGATGGAGAAACTCTAGACGTTACTTTTGAAAATGCACAAGCACGTATGAGAACGCAAATTTTAATGAATTTAGCGAACAAAAACGGTGGATTGGTTATCGGTACTGGTGATTTATCAGAACTTGCGCTCGGTTGGGCGACCTATAACGGCGACCATATGTCGATGTATGCAGTAAACGCCTCTGTTCCGAAAACACTAGTGCGTTATTTGATTGGTTATGAAGCACAAAAAAACGAAAAACTTCGTGAAGTATTAGAAGATGTGCTTGACACACCAGTTAGTCCTGAGCTTTTGCCACCAAAAGACGGTGAAATATCGCAAAAAACCGAAGAATTGGTTGGACCTTATGAACTTCACGACTTTTTCTTATACTATTTACTTCGTTTCGGATATTCTCCACGCAAAATTTACCGAATAGCTAAATTATCTTTTGATGGTGTTTATGACGATGAGACAATAAAAAAATGGTTAGTTATTTTCATCAGAAGATTTTTCTCTCAACAGTTTAAACGCTCGTGTATTCCAGATGGACCAAAAGTTGGTTCGGTGACGTTATCTCCTCGTGGCGATTTACGTATGCCATCTGATGCTTGCTCAGATATTTGGCTTACAGAGGCTGAAAGTTTATAATACAAAAAGCGAACGACTTTTATCTTTAGTCGTTCGCTTTTTTATATAATTTTTAATTTTGTAAAAATTTTAAACTTGATTTTAGGTTTAAGTTTTATACTTAGCTCATAAGATAAATATTGACTAAAACAAAAAACTTTAAAAAACAATTCAGATTTTAATATTATTTTAAGTAGATTTTATGTTGATGTTTTATACTTAATTTACAGAATAAAAATTCAATCAATCTTATAAATTCAATGTACACAAAAAGGAGTAATAATTATGAAAAAACTACTTACAATCGCTTTAATTGCATCACTTACTTTAGCACTTAGTGCATCTGCTTTTGCCGATGGAACTACTCAATCTCAACCAAAAATGCAAGGTCAAATGCAAGGTCAAATGCAGGGTCAAATGCAGGGTCAAATGGGCAGAATGCAAGGTCAAAATTCAAACGAAGAAATGCTTGCAGAACTTGAAGCCTTAGCCGAAGAGGCTGGCTTAACTCTTGAAGAATATATGCAATCTATCGCACCTGAAAAAACTGAAATGGGCGAAAAAACTGAAATGGCAGAACGTGAAGAACCAACTGAAGAAATGCTTGCTCAAATGGAAGAAAAACAAGCCGAAATGGAAACTATGCAAGAAGAAAAAACGACAGAACTTCAAGCTTTAGCTGATGAAGCTGGCTTAACTCTTGAAGAATATATGGAAGAATATTGTCAATTCCAAGGTGGTCAAATGAACAAAATGCAAGGACAAATGGGTCAAGGTGGCCAAATGAATATGCAAGGTGGCAGAAGATAATAAACATACAGTAATTAATTTTAATCTTTTTTTGCCTTTTTTTCGCCTTTTTATTACCCCCATTTCGCCATATGTTTTACATATCTCGCTGTATATTTTTACATTTTTATACTATATTATATTAATTATTAAATTACTAAAGAGGGGTACCGCATTATGTACAAAACAATTTATATTTCGGAAAATGATAAAAATATTTCTTCACAACTAGCTTCTCAATTTAACAACAACGACGATTTAGCCGTGAGTTTTGACAATGGTTTAGAATTATTATTAGAATTTTCGAAAAAACCTTGCGATTTAATAATTGTAAATTCTGATTCGCCTATCGTGAATGGATATGATTTAAGTCGTGAGATTCGCAAAACTAGTGATGTACCAATTATTATGATTTCACAACGTTTAGAAAAAGACTGCGCTATTTCTGCTTTTGATTCTGGTTGCGATGATTTTATTGAATTTCCAATAGATGTTCGTGAAATTTATATAAAATCTAAAATTATTTTTAAAAGAATAGGTAATATGCCCGAGCATAAGCGTGCAACAGTTCTTACTCATAATACGTTCAAAATAAATTTAAACGCTCATACAGCAAAAATAAACAATCAACCAATATCATTAACACCAAAAGAATTTAATCTTCTTGTGCTATTAATAGAAAATAAAAACCAAGTTTTCTCTAGAGAACAAATAATACAAAATGTTTGGCAATATGACATCGAATGTGATATTCGTCAAGTAGACCACTTAATCAAACGTCTACGCAAAAAACTCAAACAATATAGCGACGATTTTAAAATAGACACCGTTTGGGGTTTAGGTTATAAATTATCTACATAAAAAAACTGACTTCTCAACTTTTGGAGGAGTCAGTTTTTTTATATGTGCCAAACTTTTGATAATATAAAAAATATTTTTGCAATTTGTTGTATATCAATTCATTCCTGCTATTGCATTAAAGTAAAAATTATGATAAAATAGAAATAACGAAAATTTTTAAAAGAGGAGTTTTTCATGGGACGCATACATAATATTGAAGGTAAAAAAAATAAAATGGACTCTCAAAGAGGGAAAGTTTTCAACAAACATGCTCGTAGCATTTACGTTGCTGCAAAAGCTGGTGGCGAAGTTATCGAATATAACGCGGCACTAAAAATCGCAGTAGATAAAGCAAAAGCAGACAATATGCCAAATGACAATATTGCTCGTGCTATCAAAAAAGCAAGTGGTGGAGATGGTGAACATTTCGATCATATCACTTACGAAGGTTACGGACCTGGCGGTGTTGCAATTATTATCGAAGTTTTAACTGATAATAAAAACAGAACTGCTGCAAATATCAGACATCACCTAGACAAAAACGGTGGTAACTTAGGTACATCAGGCTGTGTAGGCTTTATGTTTGACAGAAAAGGCTTAATTCTAATCGAATCTGCAGATTCTATCGACGAAGATGCACTTATGGAACTTGCAATCGAATCAGGAGCTGAAGACGTTGTAATCGAAGAAGACGGTTATGAAATAATCACTGAACCAAATGATTTCGCTGGCGTTAAAGAAGCTTTAGAAGGCGCTGGTTACGTTTTAATTTCAGCTGAAATCACAATGTTACCATCTTCTTACACGGAGCTTGAAGGCAAGCAAGTTGCAAGAATGGAACGTTTAGTAGATATGCTTGAAGACGATGACGATGTTCAAGAAATTTACCACAATTTAAAACAATAAGATTGTAAAATGACTGCATTAATTTGTGGTCATTTTTTTGTGTGTAATAGTGGGACCCTATCCCCCACCTACCTTTTTCGATGTTTTAAAATAGTAAGTACAGATTTTTTAAACGGTACGTCGAGATCGCCGTACCGTAACGCATAATAAAATATTCAATTAATAAAACACACGCAACTAACTTTTATTTTCAAATAAATAAACGATTGTAACTATACCAGAAACACCAACTAATGCATATATAACTCTTGATATAAGTGACATTTGTCCTCCGAAAAGAAAGGCTACTAGGTCAAAACCGAAAAATCCGATAAGTCCCCAGTTTATCGCACCTATTATTACTAACAATAAAGCAAATTTTTTCATAATTTCATCTCCTTAATTTAGGTTCATTCTTATTGTTTACATTATTTTTAAATTTATGCTATTGTTTTATTGTGCGTTTTTGTATATAATATTATTAATAGTCTATAAATAATTTAAAGGAATTTAATTATGAACACAATTCGTATTTATGCACGTGCGAAAATTAATTTAACGCTAGATGTTTTAAGAAAAAGATCCGATGGATATCACGATGTTAAAATGATAATGCAAACTATTAAGCTTGCTGATATTGTTGATGTAACTTTGACACAAACAGGCGAGATAGAACTTCAAACAAATTTATCATATCTTCCAACGAATAATAAAAATATCGCATACAAAGCTTGCGAATTATTTTTACAAGAAAATGATATTGATTTTAAAGGTATTCACATCAATATTTTTAAAAAAATACCAGTTTCGGCAGGACTTGCTGGAGGTAGCACAAATGCAGCTGCTGTGCTTATTGCTATGAACAAGCTTTATAAAACTAATCTTTCTATGTCCAAATTAATGGAACTTGGTGCAAAACTCGGTGCAGATGTTCCGTTTTGCGTGCATGGAGGAACTATGCTTTCTGAAGGAATAGGAGAAAAGTTAACTAAATTAAAGCCAATGCCACTATGTAAAGTCATTTTATGTAAACCACCTTTTTCCGTATCTACAGCAAAGGTTTATTCGCAAATCGTAGCAGATAAAATTGAACATAGACCAGACACCGACAGTGTTATAAATTGTATAAAAAACCACGATTATTTAGGAATAACAAAACGTATGTATAATGTTTTGGAAGATGTAACCGCGAAAAATCACAAAGAAATTGGTGAGATAAAAAAAGAACTACTTAATTTTAGCCCAAATGGTGTACTTATGAGTGGCAGTGGACCTACAGTATTCGCACTTTTTGATAGTGAGCAGAACGCAATAAATGCAGTAGCAAAACTTCGTAAAATTTATCGTGATACGCATATTACCGATATTTCAAATTATGTAAATAAAATTTAGGTAGTATTAAAAAGAAATACTTTAAAGCAAAAATAAAACTCTTTGTATTAAAGATTGAACTTAATACAAAGAGTTTTTGATTTTTTTATGAAATTAATAAGTTTTTGTCTAAGCTCCAATAATATCTTTGTAAGAACCAACTTTTAGAGTTTCATCTGTTGTGAAATCTATAAGTCTAACTACAACGTCGATATCTTCTTGTGGAACGCCAGCGAAAGTTTGATAATAAGCACCAGAAACCATAAAAGTATATGCGTACATAACCATATATTCAGTGTAATAAGTTGGGTCTAAATAGATGTTAAACTGTGAAAAATCTTCGGTATAATCAATATAACCAAAGCCTTCAACACCAGAATCTGGATCTATCATTTCTTCCATAATAGTTTCGATTTCAGCAATTATGTCGCTTAAAACAGTTTCGTATGCAGTGTCAGTTAAAGAAAAATTAACCGAACCATCATCATTTATTGAATATGATATACAATTTAAATCAGATGCCTCTTGTTTAATTTCAGCTTCAGTTTTATTTGAATAAAATGATGCTGGAAGAGTTACGGTTATAATACCAGTTGCAGAAGATGAACTTGATGAAGTACTGCTACTAGATGATGAGCTGCAAGCTACTAAAGGACAGGCAATTGCTATTGCTAATATTAATGCTATAAATCTTTTCATTAAAAATTTTCCTCTCTTTTTGCGAAATAAGAATTAAAATTCCATTGGAATATATAATAACACAAAAATGTGACAAATTCAAGATGAAAAGAGAAGTAAATTAAAAATATTAATAAAAAATCCACCAAAATTTAGTTATTTTGTCAGTAGATTAACGCGCGATATAGATTTATAATATTAATATACGATAATGCAAATTTATGCAAAAAAAGGAGAAAATTTATGTTTGAACAATTAAATGGACATATACTTAAATTGTCAGAAACTAGAGTGTGGAGAACTTACACTGGTGGCGAAATCATCGACAAATGGCACGGAAAAGATAGTGGTGTAGTTACAAATTTCCCAGAAGACTGGGTTGCAAGTACAACAAAAGCTATAAATCCTAATCGCAATGACGAATTCGAAGGATTAAGCCGTGTAGTAGATGTTGAAGGAAATCCAACACTTAAAGAAATTATGGATGCTCAACCAGAAAATTATTATGGTAAAGCACATATGGAACAAATTGGCGAAACTGCTGGTATTTTAATTAAATTAATCGATGCTGCAGAACGTTTAACTATTCAAGCTCACCCAGATAAAAAATTCGCAAAAGAATATTTTAAATCTGATTACGGCAAAACTGAAGCATGGTATATTTTAGGAACTCAAGAAATTGATGGCGTTGAACCTTGCGTGTATTTTGGTTTCAAACCACATGTTACTCGTGAAATTTGGAAAGACGTTTTCGATCGTCAAGATATCCCAGCTATGCTTGATTGTTTACACAGAATGCCTGTTAAAACTGGTGATAGCTTATTTATTCCTGGTGGTCTTCCACACGCAATCGGTTGTGGTTGTTTCATCGCAGAAGTTCAAGAACCAACAGATTTAACTATGCGTACTGAACTTGTAACTCCAAACGGTTTACATATCCACGAAAATCAATGTCACCAAGGTTTAGGACACGATTTAATGCTAGATTGTTTCCATTATACTGGTGAATCTTTCGAAGATACAAAAGCAAAATGGATGTCTTCTCCAGTGAAATTAATAGACACTGAAGATACTGAAATGGTAAGCTTAATTGATGATAGATTTACAGATTTATTCACTATGCGTCAAATCAAAACAAAAGGTACTGTAGCACTTGAAGCAACAGGTCAAATGAAAACTTGGATTGTTTTAAATGGTAAAGGCTCTATTAAAACTCCTGTAGAAGAAATTTCTATCGAACAAGGTAATTTCCTATTAATCCCAGCAAGCGTGACTGATGTTACATTAACTGCTGATGGCGATATTACAATTGTTGAATGCCTACCTAAAAAAGTTAAATAATTTTTATATTAAAAAATATTCAGAGAACGTAATTTTTGTACGTTCTCTGATTTTTTTGGAAATTTTATGTAGGGTGTTTTAATTAGTGGATACTGATTTTTCGCCAGAATTTCATAGCGTCATACCGATACGTCCAATTTAATATTATTTATGAAAAAGCAGAGAGTGTTGATATACTCTCTGCTTTAATTTCTTTTTTACCACAAATTACCTTGTTCATCAAATGCCCAATCTTCTAATTCACCATCAATTTTTAAATTTACGTGAGCCTCAACTTCAGGAATTAACGCTTCGGATACCCAAATATGTCCTAAATCATTTGAATTTTCTATGCGTATAATTTTAGGATTTGTATGTTCTATACCATTGCAAGTCCTTACTGCTAAAGCAATTGAATCTCTGTCGTTATGTGTAAACATTGGTATTTTTACAGTACTCAAAACGGTCGCTGTAACAGCATTTGGATATGTTAAATCTACATCTATTTTATCTACTAATCGTTTTGTTGTTATATCTGCAAGTCCTATGCCATTTGCATTACCATGTGTTTCATCTGTTAAGTCTAATACTACGCATTTTTGTGCAGTAAGTGGTCCTGGTTTACCGTCTCTTGCAGTTTCTGGACACGCGAATGTACCAGTTATATTAGGGTCCATACCGTCACCTGAAATATTTTTACCTATTTTTTCAACTACTAACACATCGGCTTTGTCTAACCATATACGTCCCATTCTGCTTTTTGCCTCTTCTAATAATAATGGCTCTTGTTCCCAGATTTCTTCTGGTGTTAATCCCACTAATTTAAATGTATCATCGTAAGCATTTTCCAATGCTCCAACACCTGCGATTATATTAGTATTATCAAAAATTACACGTGCAAATTGTGGCATAACACGTCCCATATTTTCAAATCCACTTGCGTGAACAGATTCTGCTCCGTGTTGTTTCCCCATACCGATTACAGCCATTTTCATAAGACCACTTTCATATGGTGCTCTAAAACTAGTATGAGCTTTAATTCTACCACACAGTATAACTCCGTCTGCCTCACTTGCATATTTGTCTATATGAACAGGACTACCTTCTATAGTTGTACCGATATTTACAGTTTCCATAGATGCACAAATCGGACAGCCCATAGCTTGCTCGGTAACATTATAGCTTTCAAGCACTTCTATTTGTCCGTGAGCTGTAGCTCCACCGTGACTTCCCATCGCTGGAAATACAAAAGGTTCTCCACCTCGCTCTTTAACGAAATCTACGATAGCCTTAATAATTGTAGCGATATTATTCACACCTCTACTGCCACAAGTTATTGCTATTTTCATACCTGGTTTAATTTTGCTTTTAATTTCTTCTTTAGAAAGCTCATTTTTCACCACTTCTGCAATTTGTGATTTATCAATATGAGAAATATCAAAATTTTGATGAACTTTCACCATTTTAGGCAAGCTGATATCTTTCGCTAGCTGTTGTATAATGTTATCTGGATTGCTTTGTAATGACATAATTTTCCCCTCTTATACCTTTCTTACGCTCTCAATTAAATAACTTAAATTTCCTTTGGTTTTTGTATTTTTTATCTTTAATTTTTTATCTTTAATCTCATATTTATTTGTAGTTTTAAATAAAGTTGCTAACTTGTATATGCTTTATAACATTTCAGTTTGTCGAAAAACTAATTTTAAAAATATACTTTTTTTCAAAATAGTCAAATTTTTTTATTTTCTGCCCCTACCTCTTACCACTAGTGCTATCTTTTTTCTCGGCAGTCGCTCGCCGCGTGGCTGATACTTTTGTGCGTACAAAAGTATCCAAAAGACGAAAACACAGCTTGTTTTATCAGCAAGCCGTATCAGTTCGCTGCGTAAATAATTTTTCTCTGAAAAATTTTTACTTTGCTAGTGCGTGCTTTTAAAATTTATTTTAAGGTTAAAGGTGAGTTTTGCTTTTGTGCAATATTTTTTATTTTGCCTCTTTTTCCGACAGTCTGTATGTTATTATTATATCATTTTCAATATCAAATGAAAAGAATAATTTTTTGTATTTATTTTGGTATATTTGCATAAAAATCAAAATCTAAAAAAGTGTAATACTACCTCATTTATTGTAAATAATCTTCAGCAAATACATAAATTATCTATAAATGTTAAGTCCACTTCTATTACTCATTACGTAAAATCTCTTTACAAATATTGTAGAATATGCTAAAATAATGTCAAAAGATATATGGGAAAGTTGGAACAAATATGAAAAATTATAAACGTTTCTTATCATGGGTTATGACCCTTGTTATGATTTTTAGCTGTTATAGTGGTACTGATGTCTTTGCATCAACTACCGATATAACCGCATACAAAAGCACAGAAGTCTGCTCAAGCGACCATTCAGATTGGATACCGCTGACAACTGCAACTATTGGGTCTTATATGACCTTATATAATAATCACTATTATCTAAATGAAGGGAGCTATTATCTAGCAGAAACCCTTAATATGGGTGTCACAATCTATATCTGGCCAAGTGCAACAGTAAATTTATGCCTTAATGGTTACGATATTACAATGACAAATAGCAACCGAACTATTTTAAATCCTAAAAACAGTGCAACTCTGAACTTATATGACTGTGGTACACAGGTACGCTACTACGATGAAAGTGGTTGGGTAACAGCGCCCACTGCTGATGGTAGTTGGGAAACTGCTACCGAAACAGAGATAGCAGATACACTAGCAGCAGCTCACAATCCTATCAAAATTATCGGCGGTGCAATTTATGGCGCTAGCTCTTTTGATAAAGGTGGTGCTGGTGTATTCATTCAAAATTACGCTACTTTTAATATGTACGGTGGTAATATCCTAGGATGTAGCTGTTCTACTACTAGTCACTGGGGCGGTGGTGTATATAACTACTGTGGTACTTTCAATATGTATAACGGTGTAATTGCCTACAACTCTTCTTCTACATATGCTGGTGGTCTTTTCATTCGTACAGGCAGTACTGTAAATATGTATGGTGGTGAAATTGCTTACAACTATGCACCTACTAGTGGTGCTGGCGTATATAGTGGTGGTGTATTCACTATGTCTGGCGATGCCTCTATTCATGATAACTACGGTTCTTATGAAGGCTCTGGTTTCTATAATGCCGGTGGTGGTACATTGATTATGCAAGACAACAGTAGCATTTACGGTAACATTTCTGGCGACGGAGGTGGTGCTGGTGTTGATATGCCTTCATACAACAGTATATTGTCTATGTCTGACAATGCTAGTATAACAGGCAACAAATCTACTGGCGTTGCCGTTGGTGTAGAATTTAACTCTGGTGAAATGACTATTTCTGACAATGCAGAAGTGTCTGGAAACTACGTTATCGATGAATTTACTATCAAAGATAGTACAACTTTAAATGCAAATAATGTTAATCTTAAAATTATTGACACCATTGGCGAAAAAGTAGTAGACTCTAACGTTTATCTATACAATGGCGAAACTATCACATTTGATGACTTTTACGGTACTGATGTGTACGTCACCTCAGCATCTGGTTTAGGACTTGTTGCAACAAATGCTACTGATGATGACGGTAATTTAAGCTCTGATGTAACATCTTACTATGCAGTAAGGGTTGACGAAACCACTGTTCATCTAACCGAAGCACAAACTCTTGACGGTCACACAGCTACAAAAACCTACGCTAGTGGTGACATTGATTTATCAAACCTAGGCATATTTGACGTCTTAACTGACGATACCGTGTACACTATCACAGGTGGCACAGGAACTGGCACTATCGACGATGAAGATTTAACCGTTTCAAGCATAGGTACTTTTATCATCGAAGCCTACACTCCTCACAGTCCTACAAACCCACCAACTTGGCAAACATCTACATTAACTGTCAAAGCAAAATCAGTGAACATCACAGGAATTTCCACTATTGGTAGCGAAGTGGATAAAAAAGTTGAGCTTGATAACACCAAAGGAACGCTTTCTGGTGTAGTAAATGACGATGATGTTTCTATCGACTTCTCCGTTGCATATGGTATAATTACCGATGATGATTACGTAGAAGGAGAAGAAGATACTTACGATGTAACAATCCACGATATTTCTATCACTGGCAACGATGCTGGTAATTATATTCTTGATTCTGTAAATAACAACGAAGGTACAACCGTTGAAATCAACATTGCCACTCCTAACATTTCTTGGCCAACAGCTACGGATATCATCTATGGAAATGTCCGTGAAGATGCTAATTTAATCGGTGGTACTGCTGTAATTAAATATGGTGATGTATATTATGACATCACCGATAGTGGCAAATTTGTTTGGGTAGAAACTGGCACTGTAGACGATGCTGGCACCCATACTTATGCAGTGAAATTCCAGTTTAATGATGATATAAAATCTGCTGCTGAGGGTGGTTACATCGAAGCTGAATATGATAAATATATCTTAGCAGTTGAATCATTAACCCACAACGTAAGTCAAGTGGTACAAGCTGCCGAAGTGACATTTACTATTACCGATAGTACTTTAGCCTATGGAGATACATTGCAAATTATCGTCAAAGACGAAAATAACAACACACTATCAACTTCAGATTATGAATATCTGTACTACAACCGTACAACCGATACTGGTTGGTTTAGCGAAACTCCAACAGACGTTGGTAGCTACCTAGTCGGTGCAAGTCTTACTGAAAACTATAGACACGCTGGTACACATGAATCTACTGCAAAACAAATTGGTGCATTTGAAATTTATGAAACTTCTGCATCAACTACTTACACTGTAACCTTTACAGGTTATGACAGTTATACTGTCACAGGTGCATTACCTGAAACAATTCACATTTTACCTACTTTAGACGAAAGTCTATATTCTGCCTGGACGACTACATGGGCTGATGTAGCTACAGTATATGATTTCGGTAGTCGTTTCCCTCAACCAGACCATGATGTGATATTTACACCAGTTGATGCTGATAATTCTACAGTCAAACTAAGTGGAACTATCACTGGTACTGATTTAGAGAGCAATGAAAATGCTAATTTGCAAGGAGTTGTTGTAACACTTATGCAAGGAGCAGAGCAAATTGCTGCAACTACCACCGATTCTAATGGCAAATATGAATTCAACGTTCCAATTGGTCGCTACAATCTTGTTGTAACCCGTGACCAAGTTATTCGCAATGAGGAAACCCTCTATGTGGAACTGGACAGTGATACACAATTGCCTACAATCTCTATCCCTGACATACGTCAAAATACAATTTTCAACGTGTCTTCTGGTATGACAGCCATCACCGTAGATGGAATGGAGTATTTGATTGCTAATGATACCGAAGTCCGTTCTATAAAAGTAGAACTCTCTCCAAGTAGCGACACTGCCGATATTTTAGCCGAAGCTGCAAAATCTGCTCTAACTACTGATAATGCAAAGCTTTACATCGACTTGAGCATAAATGAACGCACAGAAGATTCCACTGGATATGAGAAAATATCCTCTCTAAATTCAGGCGAAATGCTTACTTTCTATATCCCGCTTGCTGGTATTTATCAAGGATATGACAATTACACTGTCTATTTTGATGATGGTGACAGCGTTGTAGCACTTACAAGTAGCAACGCAACTGTATCAGAATCTGGCGATTTGCTAACCTTGACCGTCCAAAAATCTGGTGTCTATGGTTTGGCTTTCTGGAATAATTCTACCAATACAACAGAAGGAACCGATATCACCGATGCTATTTACAGCACCACTCCAATTGATGCATCAAGTATGTTCGATTCTATCACAAGTGATGGCACACGTACTTACATTATCACAGGTGGAACTGGCGAAGGTACAATTGATGAATACGGTAAAGTTACTGTTACTAAAGTGGGTACTTTTGAAATCACAGTAAAAGTAGCAGAGACTATAAATAACGAATCTTATATTGGTACTGCTACCCTAACCATCAACCCAAAACCAGTTACTATTTCTGCTATCACCTGTATCAACCAAGAAGTTGACAACTCTAGTAATGTAGTTACGCTAAACACAGGTGCATTACTCACTGGTGCAGAAGAAGGCGACAGCGTACGTATTGATTTTACCAACGCTATTGGCACAATTGATAATGCAGAATATTACAACGATACAACTTTAACCACTACAGGCGAAAAAATCTTTGATGTCACAGTAACAGGCTTAGCCTTAACTGGTTCAGATGCTTATAATTACATCATTAGCGAAACCTCAGATTACTCATCTCAAGTAACTGTAAATATGTCAATCGTCTACATCGCATGGCCTGCTGCCCACGATATTGTCTATGGCGAAACCCAAAGTATAACCGACTTATACGGTGGCAAAGTTGTCGTATATGATGGCGAAACAGGTAGTTACACCGATATCACTGATAACGGTTACTTCCAATGGGTAACTCTAGAAGGTGATGACAAAGATGATGGTGCTGATAATGGATTTACAGGAACTGATAGCTCTATCTTAGCAAATGCTGGCACATATACCTACGATGTTAAATTCGTGGAAGACGAAACATCAAGTGGTACTTATAGCGAGGCTCTAGATAGTGCAACTCAAATGATTACACAAATAATACAACCATCTCCTGTCACTTTCACAATCGAGGATACCACTATCGATGCTATTGGTGATTTAAGCGTTATCGCTACAGAATCATCTGGCACAATAACAGAGGCAGACTATGAACTTTGGTACAGCGATGGCAGTTGGAGTACAACAGCACCAACAACCACTGGTGAATATCTATTGGGTGCAAGCCTTACTTCTAACTATCGTCATGCTGGCACACAAGAAAGCACTGCAAAACAAATTGGTGCATTTACCATAGGTATCGAAAACCCTGATACCTACACTGTAACCTTTACAGGTTATACAGGTGATACAAATTATGACATAACAAGTGCATTAGCTGAAGCTATACACATTTTGCCAACATTAGATGAAACCCTATACACAGGTTGGGAACATCAAGATGGTACAACCTATAACTTTGGAGAGCGTTTCCCACAACCAAAAGAAAATGTAACCTTCACTGCTATCGTAGCACCAGCCAAAGACAAAACTATCTCTGGAACAATAACAGGCACCGATCTTAACGGTGTGGAAGATACAGCTCTAAGTCGTGTTGGCGTTGCTCTATATCAAGGAAGTACCTTGGTTGACTATGGTGAAACAAGCACAGATGGTAACTACTCATTCACAGTTGCCGCTGGTGTGTATAACCTAGTAGTCACACGTGACCTTGGTATCGCTGCTGAAATCACTGTTTTTGTAGACACTACCAATTCTAATGTTATAAAAGATTTTGAATTGCCAGACGTTATTCAAAACGCCGTACTAGAAGTAGCTACTGGTCTGCCTAGCATAGTTGTAAATGGCTTGACTGTTCTATCAGAAGCTGGTACAAACGATGGCTCTCAAAATAGTGAAATTCTTCTAACAATCACTGCAAATACTACCGACGATGACGATATTATTAAAAAAATCCAAGACAAAGCTGCCGAGGCTGGCATAACTCAAGACGAAATCAAGGAATTCTTTAATATTGACCTTTCTTCTAGAACTGGTGACCAAGCATCTTTCTCAACGGTAACTGAAACAGATACTCTACTGACTATATATATCCCACTCACTGGCATATATCAAGGGCATGATGATTACACCGTATATCGCTATCATAATAATTCGGTTGATGTACTAAACACAACCGACAACGGAGATGGAGAGTTTATCGAAGTTTCTGGTACTAATCTCATCATACATACAAATAAATTCTCACTTTACGGTATAGCATTGCTAACGAAACTGATGATGACACTTCCGATTTACCGGAAACTCCAGATTCGCCTGACACTCCGGATTCATCTGATTCTAGTAGTGGTTCTAGCACCACTTACTATTCTCCTACTATCACTGTTACGGATAATGGCTCTGTTGGTATTTCACCATCTCGTGCCTCTAAAAACAGTAAAGTTACCATCACACCATCACCAGATGATGGCTACCAAGTAGATATCGTTACCGTTACTAACAGCAATGGTAACAGCTACACCATCACCGACAATGGTGACGGTACATACACCTTCACGCAACCTAGCGCAAGCGTTACCATCACAGTTACATTTGTAGCGATTGAAGGAACAGATGCTTTAGAATCAGCTATGCCTTTCACTGATGTTAGCGTAGATGATTGGTTTTATGAAGATGTGCTATACCTATATGACCTAGGATTAATGACTGGTACATCAACAACCACATTCAGCCCTAACGAAGGTAGTTCACGTGCTATGATGGCGCAAATGATGTACAACCTTGAGGGTCAACCTGAGAGAACAGAATTCGACTTTTTCCCTGATGTAGAAGTTGGACAATGGTATGAACCTGCTATAAACTGGTGTGCTACTTATGGCGTGGTAGATGGATATACCGATGGTTTATATCGTCCTGACCGAATCATCTCAAAACAAGAATTTGCCAATATTCTCTATGATAATTGCCTACACTTCGACTATGACGTATCTGCACTTGCTGATTTGTCTGTTTTTGAAGATGCTCCTAGTGATTGGGCTAAGACCTATGTAATGTGGGCTGTAGAAGAAGGCGTAATTCTTGGCACTAACAACGGTTATCTAAACTGTAATGACCAACTAACCCGTTGCGAAGCTGCTGCGATGTTTGCGCGTTTCCTACGCAACGTATATTAAACATAATTGCACCTATTTAAAATCATACACATCAATTAAATACTCTATTTTAAGATAAGTGTTACTAAGTCAGCGACTTACACACATATCCTCCCCTACATTTTATGGTGATATACCATTATTTCTGTAGACACACTTATTTTGAATTGAAAAAAAAAATAAACACTGCAAATCATAATGATATGCAGTGTTTATCTATGTCTGAAATAAAATTTACTATTCATCAAATAATGATATAATTTTATTATGTGGCATAAAAAAACGACCTAGCATAAAACCAAGTCGTAAAATTGCATAAAAAAATCCTTAGATTACTCTAAGAATTTTTTGGTACCGATGGTCGGACTTGAACCGACACAGTATTGCTACCGAGGGATTTTAAGTCCCTTGTGTCTACCTATTCCACCACATCGGCTTGTGAGGTATCGCCGATAGTTACCTATCGACTGATATATATTATATCTCATATTCCCAATTTTGTCAACACATTTTTTACTAATTTTTAAAAAAGACGGATAACTCTAAAGCTATCCGTCTTTGCTATAATATTTTACTCTACAGTAACTGATTTTGCAAGATTTCTTGGTTTGTCAACATCATTACCACGCATAAGTGACACGTTGTATGCAAACAGTTGCATAGGTATAACACTCAAAAATGGCGTTAAAATATCATCTGTATGTGGAATGAAGAACACTTCGTCAGACTGACCTTCAATTGTTTGATGTCCTTCTTTTGCTACCGAGAAAATATATGCACCACGAGATTTGACCTCTTTTATATTAGATAACATTTTGTCAAATAACTTATCTTGTGTAGCGATTGATACAACAAGCGTGCCTTTTTCAATAAGTGCAATAGTACCGTGTTTAAGTTCGCCTGCTGCGATTGCAAAAGAGTTGATATAAGAAATTTCTTTAAGTTTTAAGCTAGATTCGTAAGCGATATCCATATCTAAATTACGTCCCATAAAGAAAACTGACTCGTTATTAAACTGCGAAGACGCGATTTTTTGAATTTCACTTTCACGACTTAACACTTGTTCCATTTTTTCTGGGATTTCTATAAGTTTAGCTGTTACTTCACGAATTTGTTCGTCTGTCATTTTACCTTTTAATTTTGCAAAGTGAAGTGCAATAAGATAAAATGCTGCAAGTTGAGCTGTGAAAACTTTTGTAGATGCAACACCGATTTCAGGTCCTGCAACTGTGTAGAAAATATCGTCTGATTCACGTGTGATTGAAGAACCAACAACGTTTACAACGCTTAAAATTCTAGCACCTTTTTCCTTTGCCATACGCATACTTTGAAGTGTATCTAACGTTTCACCTGACTGACTTACAACAATAAGCAATGTTTTATCATCAATAACTGGGTCGTTATACCTAAATTCAGAGGCGATATCGCAGTCAACTTTAATACCAGCGAATCTTTTAAGTGCATATTTACCGATAAGTCCGGCGTGATAGGCTGTACCACAAGCTACTATGTAGATTTGGTTGATATTTTCTAAATTTTCTTTTGTGATAGTCATATTAATAGGAGCTACTAAACCGTCTTTTAAATTGCTAGATATTGTATTTGCTACTGCTTTTGGTTGCTCGTGAATTTCTTTTAATGTAAAGTGTTCGTAACCTTCTTTTTCTGCAGATTCTAAGTCCCAAGTAACCAAAAATGGTTCGCGAGTTACTTTTCTTTTTAAAGAATCATAAATTTGAACGCTTTCACGAGTGATTTCAACAAATTCGTTGTTTTCGATGAAAAGAACGTCTTTTGTATGTTTTAAAATCGCTGGAATATCAGATGCGATAAAGTTTTCTCCGTCGCCTAAACCTACGATAAGTGGGCTATCTTTACGAACTGCGATTAATCTATTAGGCTCATCATTTGCGATAACACCTATGGCATACGCACCTTCCATACGGTCAACAGCTTTGTAAACAGCATCGAGTAAATCGCCTTTGTAATAATAACCAATTAAATGCGCGATAACTTCCGTATCTGTTTCTGATTTCATTGCAATACCACATTCAGTAAGCAAAAAATCTTTTATTTCTAAGTAATTTTCAATAATACCATTGTGAATAACAGCGATTGAACTGTCTAAATTCACGTGAGGATGAGCATTTAAGTAAGATGGTTCTCCGTGAGTTGCCCATCTTGTATGCCCGATGCCGATTGTACCAAAAAGATTATGGTCTGCAATTTTTTCCTCTAAATTTTTTAGTCTACCTTTAGATTTTTCAACGAACACAGCGTTATCATTATAAACTGCAATACCTGCCGAGTCATAACCTCTGTATTCTAATTTTTCTAAACCATCAATTAATATAGGCACTGCATTTTTGCTACCTATATATCCTACTATTCCACACATAATTAAACTCCTTTTTCGTATTAAAACTTAATTTTGGGAGCTTATATTCGATTGTATATTTGTCACTTTGCCAATTTTGTTCGGAAATCGCTCTCCAAGTTTGTATAGCAAATATCGATAGACATTACCGCGAAGCATCCGCCGAATTTTCGATAACTCCGTCCTCGTCATCTGATGTAATAATCAGTGCTGGCGCTATTTTTTATAAGCTCGTAAAACAACTCTCCTTTCATATTTAGTTTATTATAACAAATTTAGAACCATATTGCAAGTTTTTTATTTGCAATATATAGAAGTTATGCACAAAAAAATAACCGACAATTTAGTATTATCGGTTAAAAAATCTTTATTTTGACATTAAAATTTTAATTCTTGCACGAATACGTTCCTCAACGCCTTCGATGTCGGTCATTTCTAAAACCTCTGTTTCAAGAGGGCACATTCCGTCACCTGCTCTATTTATGATGTATGAAACCTTTTGTTCGCATTCGTAATGCACTCCGTATTTATCTAGCAAGTCGCAAGCGTGCTGTGAAATGATTAATGCATATATTTGTGACACTTTGTATTTAATAAGCAACATAGCCGCTGCTTTTCCTATTACATTGTCATATGCAATCGCGCCGTTTAATACATCGTCATCTCTGTCAATTAAATCCAAAATAGGTGCAACACCACGTTTATTTGATTTGAAAATCTGTTCTCCAGACACCACGATTGATGAGTATTCGCTACTTTTTATGTCTATCTTTATCTTTTCTGAAAACAAGTGAAAGTCCTCCCTTTTCTGCTGCTATAACAATAAGTGGTATTGCAAAAATTTGTAATGCCATTCCTGGTATACCAACTGTAAATTTCTCAATAATTGCCGTTGCTCCTAAAAAAGCATATGGTAGTTTTAAAACTTTTAGAGCAAAAATTATAACCAAAGAATATACAATTCTTCCACCTAACATACTTAAAATAAGGCTTGGAATTTTATTTAGTCCCATCTTTTCATAGAAAAAACCGGTAAAAAATCCATAAGCTGCAAGCTCAAAGACCATAAAATACACAATAGGTATTGCTGGCATTTGCATTAAAATATTGCTAAGCAATGGTACAATTATTCCAACAAACATCGCATAATAAGGTCCTACAATAAAACCAGCGAGCAATATACCAATATGCATAGGAAGTAAAATTTGCCCTGCAAGCTCACCAGCAAAATGAAATATTTGTGGCAACAAAAGCGAAATTGCGATAAGTATGCTCGTGTAAACTAATTTTTTCGTCTTCATAAATACCTCTTTTTTATAATTAATACCTTGTATACAATAAATCTCTTAATTATTATTATACAACTTTGACAAAAAAAGTCAATATGTGAGCGATATTTTTATGTAGTATATTTTTATTATAAATTAAATTTACAAGATTTTATGTAAATTTATTGTGCGTAACGGTGGGAGCAAGCCCCCACCCTACATTTTGGGGTGTTTTAATTAGTGGGTGCAGATTTTTCAGTAGAATATTTTATAGCGTGGTCACGGGCGAACGCAGTTCGCCCCTACAGGGTGTATTGTTTTTCGTATGGTTATATTTATAGTGTTGTAGGGGCGATCATTGGTCGCCCGTCATACCGATACGTCCGTTTTGATTATAATATCAAGTGCAACAAAATAAAAAAATAGAATTTCATATAAAAAATCTATCTAAAAAAAGAGTTTTTACGAAAAAAACCTCAAAGCCATAAAACTTTGAGGTATATTTATTTCTATATTTGTTTTAAAAATTCTTCAATATAGTATAACGATGCACCAACGGCTTGTGAAAATTCGCCACTTGAACCTAAAATTATACTTTTTTCATCAATAGGAAATGTTGCGTATGAATTAATGCGATTTACAAGATATTTTATGTCAGCCTCTTTAAAATATGGTGCTAAATATCCACTGATTATAAACTTTCCATCAATAATTACACTTAAATTTCTAATAGCTAGGGCCAAATAATTTAAATATTCGTGCCAAATTGACAAATTTCTAATATCATGCTGTTCGATTTTCTTAAAAAACACATTAATTGGCATATTTGCAGTTTGTTCTAATGCATTTACAGAACAATATGTTTCCAAACAACCTCGTCTTCCACAATAGCACATAGCTCCGTCAGAATTTACGCAAAGATGTTCAACAATCCCACTACGCATATGGTCTCCGTTTTGGATAACTCCATTTACAATCAAAGCTCCACCCATATTACGATTCAAAAGCAAAACTATAGCATTTTCTACATCTTTATTTTTCCAAAGTTCAAGATTTGCTGCAGCTTTAGAATCGTGTTCTAAGCGACAAGGATATGGTATAAATTTTTGGAAATCTTGTATTTTCATCGATGAATTTCCTAAAAGTTCACCATAATAAACATAATCTCCCTCTTTTGAAATAATCCCTTGAGTTGCAATAGAAACACCCAAAATATTTTTCAATTTATTTTCACTAATAAAATCATTAACATACTGACTAAGTCTTTCATAGTACTTTTCTTGAGGTGTAAACATAAGCGACTTTATCATACTATGCGTTAAATTTCCGTATAAATTTGTTGCTACAATATAAATCACATCTTTTAAAATCGCAACACCGATAGCAATTTTTACGTCTGTGACAATTTCAAGTGCATCTGCTTTTCTACCACCTGTTGAATCGAAAAATCCATTTTTTCTAATTAAACCCTCTTCTTCTAAATGCTTCAAGTTTTGAGTTACCGTAGAAAGCCCCATCTGTAACTTTTGTGTTATTATCAGCTTGCACGTTGTCTTTTCAGCATAAATAAAATGATAGACTTTATTTTTATTAATTTTTTTAACTTTCATTGTCGTCATACTAGTATCATTCATACAAAAGTCTCCTTTAAAAGAGTTAATTATATTAACAGTATAAATTATTATTTTCAAAAATGCAAGATATTAATTTATTTTGTTGCATTTTTACTAAATTTTTCGACGAAATATTGGAAAAAATGTCACTTGATTTATTTTCGAAAAAGATATATACTGTACTTACAGTTAAGACATAAACGTAAGTAGTCGTAAAAACAAAAAAATTAATTTATAAAAAGGGGTATGTAAAATGAAAAGTTCAGTATTTTACAGCAAACACAATCAAGTTATCGAAGAAAGAGAAATTCCAAAATGTGGCGCACACGATGTTTTAATCAATGTTAAAGCTTGTGGCATATGTGGAACAGACGTACATATTTACGAAGGTAATCCTGGTTCTGCTGATGTAACAGGTCCTCAAATCTTAGGACACGAATTTTCAGGTATCATTACAGAAGTTGGCGAAAATGTAAAAACTCTAAAAGTTGGCGACAGAGTTTGCGTTGACCCTAATATGTATTGTGGAAATTGTACTCCTTGTCGCGACGGTGTTGTTCACTATTGCGAAAATATGCTAAGCTACGGCGTAACGCTTGATGGTGGATTTGCAGAATATTGTGCAGTAAATGAAAAAGTAGTTTATAAACTTGGCGAAAACACTTCATATGAACAAGGCGCTATGGTAGAACCTCTAGGCTGTTGCTTACACGGTATCGATATGTGTGAAATCAAAGCTGGTGACAAAGTTGTTGTTATCGGTGGTGGTATGATTGGTTTACTTATGGTTCAACTTGCAAAACTTGAAGGCGCATCAAAAGTAGCATTATTAGAACCAGTTCAAGAAAAACGCATGGTAGGCTTAAAAATGGGTGCTGATATTGCTATTGATTCTATAAATCTTGATGCAAAAGCAGAACTTAAAAAAGCTGGATTTGACAATGTAAACGTTGTTATAGAATGTGTTGGACGTACTCAAACTATCGAGCAAGCTATTGACATAGCTGGTTACAAAGGTATTATCATGATGTTCGGACTTACAGGTCCTAACGATACAATCGCTGTAAAACCTTTCGAAGTTTTCAAAAAAGAAATCGTGCTAAAAGCATCATTTATCAACCCTTGTACTCAACAAAGAGCTCTTGATTTAATCGACAACGCAAGAATTGATGTAACATCTATGATTTGCGAAGTAGCTGGACTTGATAAACTTGTTGAAATAGTATCTACTCCTGCGCTTCGTGCAAAAGGAAAATATTTAATCGACCCTTCAAAATAAATTATAGGAGATTAGAAAAAATGTTTGATGCAACTTTTATTGCAGACCCGCAAAGACTAATTATATCAGCAACCCTTGGTATAATTTTGTTACTTGCACTAATTATAAAATTCAAACTTCATCCTGTATTATCACTGCTAGTATCATCGCTGTTTATCGGCCTTGGTGCTGGTATGCCGATTGAATTATTATCACAAACTGTTGAAGATGGTGCTGGCAAAACTCTTCAAGGCATTGTACTTCTTATAGGTATCGGCTCGATGTTTGGTGGAATACTGGAAGTTTCTGGCGGTGCAAAATGCGTTGCGCAAACACTGATAAATAAATTTGGTGAAAGCAAAGCTGGTATTGCTCTTGGCATGACAGGACTTATCGTAGGTACTGCTGTATTTTTTGAAGCTGGTGTTATGATTTTAATACCACTAGCATTTAGTTTAGCACGCAGAACAAAAAAATCTACGTTATTTTATGCAATACCAATGCTTGCTGGCCTTGCCTCTGGTTTTGCCTTTATTCCACCATCAGCAGGTTCGATATTAGTAGCAAATATGCTAAATGTTGACCTTGGTATTATGATATTAGTCGGTGTTCCAACTGCGATTTTATCATTACTTTTAGGTGGTGTACTTTGGTCGAGATATATCGGCACAAAAGTTTACGCAAATATCCCAACAAATATCCTAGATAGTGATGATGATGCAGTTTTACCTTCTTTTAAAACCGTACTATTCATAATTTTAATCCCGCTAATGTTAATTTTACTTAGCACGCTTACATCTTACGTTGAAGTTCCTTCTTTAATAGAATCTATTTTATTATTTTTCGGAACACCATTTGTAGCGTTAATCGTAGCACTTGTAGTTGCAATGAATTTGCTTGGCAAAAAGCAAGGATATACACCAGAGCAAGTCAAAAGTGTTCTTGATAGTTCATTAAAACCAACAGCTGGTATTCTTCTTGTAATCACAGGTGGTGGAATAATTAGTGAAGTTCTACAAGTTTGTGGAATGGGTGATATTGTAGGCTCTGCGTTAGAAAAAAGTGGTCTACCTCTTATTATAGTAGCCTTTTTGATTGCAGGACTTATCCGTATTTGCGTAGGCAATGCTATAGTGGCAATGACAATGGCAACTGGTATTTTAATTTCAATGCCTGAAGTAGCAATGCTATCGCAGTTTAATTTAGCTGCACTGGTTCTTGCTATTAATGGTGGATCGACAGCTTTTAGTCACGTAAATGATTCTGGTTTCTGGCTTGTAAATTCACTATTAAAAATAAACGAAAAAGACACGTTAAAATCTTGGACTGTGATGGAAACTATAATAGGTTTCACTGGTCTTGGTTGTGCGTTGATTATTTCAATTTTCGCTTAAAGTTTTTTTATATACTCACTTATTCATTTTTAAGAAATAAAACGCTGACCAAAATTAATTGGTTAGCGTTTTATTTTTTATGCAATTATATTTTTTAATGCGTAATGTGTTGTTGTGTGTCATGGGCGAACGCAGTTCGCCCCTACAGGGTGCGTTGTTTTTTAATCGTGCTAGCTCCCTCCGTCAAAATCAAAGATTTTGCCACCTCCCTCGGAGAGGGAGGCTTTTCCTT